>JBKJVI010000049.1:0-54833 GCA_046590225.1 Gaiella sp.
CTTGACGTCGCGCTTGCGCACGAACGGCTGGAAGTTCGAGCCGAACTTGACGCCGTAGGGCGGGTCGATGTAGATCATCTGCACCTGCCCGCCGAGGCCCTCGTACTCGAGCAGCGAGTTCATCACGACGAGGGAGTCGCCGAGGATCATCCGGTTGACCCAGTCGCCGCGGTGCTCGTACGCCTCGAGCTGCTGGGCGAGCGAGAGCTGCGGGTCGGCGAAGAGCTGTAGCTCCATTTGCCGGTCGCGCTCGTGCCCCGTCAGCGTCTGCAGGATCGCCTTCGTCGAGAGCCGCTCGTGGACGAAGAGCGGCAGCGTCGGCACGTCGAAGGAGAGCCGTTCTGCTTTACCGGTCCAGTCGAGGAAGGGCCGCGAGAGCGCCTTCAGCCGTGCAACAGCATCGTGCAGGCCGGAGATCTCGACATCGCCAAAGCGCCGTGGCTCGGGGAATGCGAACGGCGGCTCGAGCGCCGACGCCTCCTCGATCTGCACGAGCAGCCACTCGCCGAGCTCGCGCGCAGCGTTCTGGCCGTCCCAGTCGAGCGCAGGTGAGAGCGACGAGTCGTAGCGATACGTCTTCGGCGGCTTCCGCTTCTTGAACTGCGCCTGCGTCCCGACCTCGGGCCGCAGCAGCGCCTCGTCGTCGTGACGGTACGTCTCCGCGCGTTTGGGTTGCCTCGGTCTGGCCATGTCCGGTCGAGCCTGTCGCCGCATGCATGGCTGCCCCACACAAACGCATGGGTCATAGGTCACGGCGAGCGTCGCTCGCGGTGAGGGGGATGCGGTCGGCGTGCTTCCGCGCGGCCGAGGTGGTTGAGCGAGGCACACGAGCGTTGGCCCCACACAAACGCATGAGGCCTTGGTCATGGCGAGAGCCGGACTTGAACCGGCGACACCACGGTTTTCAGCCGTGTGCTCTACCAACTGAGCTACCTCGCCGCGGGTGCCAAGTGTAGCGTCGCACGGCACGTGGGGTAGGACAGCCGCACGGATCCGCCGGCCCCGGTACGGTTTCGCACCGTGAGGAGACCCATCTCCATCATCGGCGCTCCGCTCGACCTCGGTCAGACGCGACGCGGTGTCGACATGGGCCCATCGGCGATCCGCTACGCGGGGCTCGAGGAGCGGCTGATCGAGATCGGTCATACGGTGACGGACCAGGGGAACGTCGTCGCGCCGGAGCCCGAGGCTCTCGCGCTCGTCGACGAGCGCGCTCGCTTCCTGCCCGAGATTCTCGCCTCCTGTGCGCAGCTCGCGTCCCTTGTCGAGGCGACGGTGCGGGACGGTTCACGCCCCCTCGTCCTCGGCGGCGACCACTCCATCGCGCTCGGGACCCTCGCCGGTCTCGCGGCGGCCGCAGGGCAGCCGGGAGGTGTGATCTGGATCGACGCGCACGCCGATCTCAACACGCCCGAGACGAGCCCGTCGGGCAACGTCCACGGGATGTCCCTGGGTGGCGCCGTCGGCCGCGCAGACGCGTGGTTTGCGCACGACGGGCTCACACTCCCGGCGCTCGATCCGTCGCGTGTTGCTCTCGTCGGGATCCGCTCGCTCGACGAGGGGGAGCGGGAGTTCCTCCGCGAGTCGGACATCCGCGTGTTCACGATGAGCGACATCGACCGGATCGGGATCGAGCGCGCGATGAGGGAGGCGCTCGACCGGGTCGCAGGCCCCGGGTTCGTGCACGTCTCCTTCGATCTCGATTCACTGGATCCGGAGGTCGCTCCCGGCGTCGGGACCCCGGTGCGCGGCGGGCTCACCTACCGCGAGGCACACCTTGCCTGCGAGCTGATCTCCGAATCGGCGATCGTCGGCTCGCTCGAGGTCGTCGAGGCGAACCCGATCCTCGACCGCGAGAACACAACCGCCCTGACGGCCGTTGAGCTCGTCGCGAGCGCGCTCGGCAAGACGATCCTCTAGCTGAGTGGTTCCACGCTGTCGCGGCTGGGTTTGTGCGGGGGTGTGGTTGCTCGCGGCTTCGTGCCCGATGGAAGATCGGCGTGCTGGGCGGCCACCGGTAGCGCAACTATCTCGAGCGAGCGAGCACGACCTGTGCAACACCCGGGGCTGCTACTGAGCCATCGTCCTCGACGAACTGGGCCAGGTACAACTCGGCGCGGGCCCGAAGCTCTGCTACCTCCCCTGGTGAGAGGCGCTCGGTGAGCAGGGTGAGCATGCGTGACGTGTCGCGGGTCGTCTCCCACCACTCGTCGAGCGAGCCGGCAACCCAGCTCACGGGTACTTCCTCGATCACCTCGATCTCGAGGCCACCACTCGAGACGACCGCCCGGAGCCGCGCAGGATCGGAGAGCCGAAACGGGCCTGGCGCATCGTGGTCGGGCGGCTCGGTGTAGCCGAGCTCCATCGCAGCCTTGCCGGGCGCGGTCATCCAGGGATTCATGCTCGTGCCGGCCCAGACGGCGAGCACGACCGCCCCGCCTGGTCGGAGGACGCGCGCGATCTCGGACGCAACGGCTTCCATGTTGGGGACGAGCATGATCCCGAAGCGGCAGACAACGCGATCGACGGCGTCGTCGGAAAGCGACAGAGCCGAGGCGTTCTCGACGCCGAACCGAACGCCCTTCAGCCCCAACGCGTCCGCTCGACGCCGCGCCGCCTCGACCATCTCGGGAGCGGCGTCGGTGGAGATCAGCTCGCCGCCCGGCTGGATCTGCGGGAGCACGCAGAACCCGGTCTCGCCCGGCCCAGCTGCGAGCTCGAGGACGTGGTCGCCTGGCTGCGCATCGAGCAGCTCGACCATCCGCTCGGAGAGTTGAATCGTGGCCCGCGCGAAGAGGTCGCGCCGGCGTTCCCAGCCCGCCGCGACGCTTCTCCACGCGTCGATCTGCGCGACGGCCTCGTCGGCTATACCGTCACGTCCTTGAACTGCGGAATGATGTGCTCGCCGTACGCTTCTAGCGTCTCCTCCTGGCTGTGCGTCATCAGGTAGACCGAGTAGTGGTCGACGCCGATCGACTCGAGCTCGCGCAGCTTCGCCGCTACCTGCTCGACGTTCCCGAGCACCGAGAAGCGATCGCAGATCTCGTCGGTCACGAAGGCACCGTGGGCCGCGCCGACGCGGGAGTGGTCGTCGTAGTCGTAAAACTTGCGCGCCTCGACGTAGTCGGTGAGGGCCTGCGGGACGACCGAACCGTCGGTGCCATAGCGGTCGATCAGATCCTTGACGTGGTTCGAGACCATGGCGGGGAACCAGCGGGTCTCCTCGCGGGCGAGGGCGATGTCGTCCGTGATCATGCTCGGGGCACAGACGATGCACTTCAGCGCGCCGGGGTCGCGGCCCGCCTCCTCCGCCGCGGCCCGTGCCGTACCCATGATCCACTGGATGATCTCGGGGTCGGCGAGCTGGATGATGACGCCGTCACCGACGCGCCCGGCGACCGCGAGAGCCTTCGGGCCGTAGCCTGCGACCCACATCTCGATCTCGGGTAGCTCGGGGCGGACCCACTTGAGCTGGAGCTCCTTCTCGTTCCAGAGCACCTCCTCGCCGTTCATGAACGGCTTGATCATCGTGAGGTCGCGCTCGAACTCCGCCACCTTGACGGGCTGGCGCCCGATGTAGCGCACGGCGGAATCGCCACGGCCGATCCCCATGACCATGCGCCCATCAGAGATGTCGTGCAGCGTCGCGTACAGGCTGGCGAGGACGGTCGGATCACGGGTACCCGGGTTCGTCACCTGATGACCGAACTTCATCGTCGTCGTCGCCTCTGCGGCGAGCGCGAGGATCGGGAACGAATCCTGCCAGAGGACGTGTGAGTCGTAGGTCCAGCCGTACTCGAATCCGTGTTTCTCACCGAGCACCATGAGCTCGACGAGGCGCTGATAGGGCGGGTCGGGCAGAACGGTGACGCCGAAGCTGAGGGCCATGGTCTTCTCCTTGGGCTTGATGCTCTCCGAGTGAGGCGATTATCTCACGACCGCGCTGCTCTCCGGACCGCGAGGAGAGCCGAGGCCCAGAGCAGACCGATGATCAGGAATCCGACCCGACCTTCGCCGGGGAGGCCGAACGTCAGACCCGCAAGTGGCGTGCCGACGAGAATGACGAGCACAGCGGAGCCGTTCACGAACCCGATTGCCGCGGCCGGTGCGTCCGGTCGAAGTCGAAGCGTCGTGTTGAAGATCGGAGCGAAGGGGAGGCCGGCCGAAAGACCGACGACGAGCGCCGCAATCGCACCGAGCCAGAGCGGTGGCGCCGCGGCGAGAACGAGCACCCCGGTCGAGCCTGCCACGAGCGCCGCGGCGACGAACGTCCATGCCCGATCGGGTGCCCGCCGCATGAGAAGGCCACCGGCAGGTCGCGTGATGATTCCCGCGAAGAGGATGAGGCCCCCCACGACGCCGGCGATGCTCCTCCCGTGACCCTCGCGTTCGAGCAGGGTCACGATCCAGTTGCCCGCGACAACCGAGAGCCCGAACGAGGCCATCTGCACGGCGGCGAGCGGCCAGAGATCCCGGTCTCCGATAACGGTCGTCGACCGCAAGGAATCCGGGTCCGACGCCGTGCTCGGGGTTGAGCGACGGGCTGCGAGCACGGGAAGTACGGCTGCCAACGCGAGAACGAGTCCGGTCCAGAACGGGGCGCGCCATCCGAGCTCACCGACGAGCTGTGGGATTACCATCAGGGCGAGCCCGGCCGCCGCCATCGTCGAACCGCCGTAGGCGCCCTGCCAGAACGCGCCGCCCTGTCCCGAGCGGACGAGGTCGATTCCGGCGACGAACCCGACACCCGTGCCGAGACCCATCAGAGCGCGTGCGCCGAGACCGATCCCGAGCGCCGGAGACGTAAGGGCGATTGCGTTTCCTGCCGCAACGATCACGAGCGCGACGAGTCCCACGTTTCGCGCACCGACCCGGTCGATCAGTCGGCCACCGGGAACCTGGACGGCCAAGTGCGTGACGAAGAGCGCCGTCGTCAGGAGACCGACCGTCGCGAGGGAGACGCCGTAGCTTTCGCTTTCGACCGCGGCGATCGCGCCGACGTTGGAGATGTTCCACGTCACAGCGGCCCCGAGGACGAGCCCCGCGGCGATCGTTGCCGGGCTACGGATTGGCCGCTACCCGGGCGATCGTCCTGTCCGCGAGGCGATCGAGCGCGATCACCGAAAGCTCGAGGTGCTCGTCCAGCGTGTCCTCGAGCTTCGTGTGCGAGAGCCCACGCAGGCTCTGGACGAACATCATCACCGCCGGCACGCCCGCTCGCGCGATCTCGGCTGCGTCGTGGAGCGGGCCGGAGGGAAGTCGGTGCGAGACGCCGGCGGCCTCACGGCAGGCGTCGTCGCAGTCGTCGATCAGGGTTTCGTCGAAGAGGATCGGCTCGATGCTCCAGATCTTCTCCCACCTGACCTCGATGTTCTCCTCGGCAGCGAAGCGCTCGCTCGCCTCTCTCGCCTGCTGGAGCATCTCGGCGAGGCTCGCGGCATCGAGATGTCGCTGATCGAGGAGCTGCTCTGCCGTCTCGACGACCGATGTGACGATCCCCGGCTTGCAGACGACGCCACCCGACGTGCAGACGGCGCCGTTCCCCACCCGGGCGGCAATGTCGCGAATCTCGAGCGCGAGCTTCGCCGCACCCGCGAGCGCGTCGCGACGTCGATCCATCGGCGTCGAGCCTGCGTGAGCGGCCTGCCCCGTCCAGATGATCCGCCAGCGCTCGACCCCGTAGGTCCCGAGCACGGCTCCGAGAGGGATCCCCATTGTCTCGAGCACCGGCCCTTGCTCGATGTGGAGCTCGAGGTACGCGGCCGCAGAGGCGAGCTGCGCATGCGCATCGAGGGCGCGGTCGAGGTCGACTCCACAGGCTGCGAGCGCATCCGGAAGCCTGACGCCGCCGAGATCCGTGAGGCGCCGGAGCTCGTCCTGGTCGCGCATCGAGCCGGCCGCGGCGGAGGAGCCGAGGAGCGAGCGCCCGAAGCGGGATCCTTCCTCGTCTGCCCAGTTGACGAGTCGCACGGTGACGGGCGGGGTGCCCTCTTCGGCAATGCGCCGTAGCACCTCCGCTCCTGCCACGACGTTGAGGCTGCCGTCGAGCCAGCCGCCGTTCACCACCGAATCGATGTGGCCCCCGATGAGCACGGCGCGCTCCGAGTCGCCACGAAGCGTCCACCAGTCGTTACCCGCTGCGTCGCGCACACGCTCGAGTGGCAGCCCCTCGAGCAACCCGTCGAGCCAGGCCCGCGCGGTGTTCCACGTGTCGGTCCAGGCCACCCGCTGAGCGCCGTTCTCGTCGCCGGTCAGCTCCTGCAGCTCGCGGAGTTGCCGGACGACACGTGCGGGCTCGAGTGTCATTGCGCGAGCCTACCTCGCCGGTGTCTCGAGTTCTAGGCGGCACGTCGGCGCCTACTGTGGTACGGAATACGGGTTGTGATCAACGTGATCAAGCGCGTCGCAATCGGAATCGCCGTGCTCGTCGGGGTGTGCGCCTTCTACACCGGCTACCGCGAGCTCTTCCTCGCCACGGGATGGACGTGGCCGTTCGAGGTCGATGACATCACGTTGCCCTCGCTTCCGTCGATCGTGGGCGCCCTGTTCGACCCTGTCCAGGAAGACGGAGAGCTATTGATCTCGCTGCTCTTCAAGGCGGCGCTCTTCACTGCGAAAGAGGCGTTTGTCGGCTTCGTGATCGGCACGATCGTCGGGTTCACGCTCGGCGCCGTCATCGCACGATTCCAGATGCTCCAACGCGGCCTGATGCCGTACGTCGTCGGCTCGCAGACGATCCCGATCCTCGCCATCGCACCGATCGTCGTTGTCGGCCTCGGGAGCCTCTCGATCGCCGGCTGGACGCCTACCGATTGGCTCCGGGTCTCCGTCATCTCCGCCTATCTGACGTTCTTCCCCGTCACGGTCAACACCGTTAGGGGCCTCGAGTCGGCCGACCCACGCGCGATCGAGCTGATGCGCTCGTACGCCTCGGGCGAGTGGGCGATCTTCCTCAAGCTCCGGCTCCCGTCGTCACTGCCCTACCTGTTCGGCGCGTTCCGGATCGCTGCGACGGCGTGCGTGATCGGTGCGATCATCGGAGAGTTGCCTTCTTCGATCCAGGGAGGTCTCGGTGGCGCGATCATCAACTTCAATCAGTATTACGTCCTCAACCCCCAGAATCTCTGGGCGACGAACCTGATGGCGGCAGCTCTCGGGATCTCGTTCTTCCTCGCCATCGTGATCGCGGAAAAGCTCCTTGTGCACCGGCCACCGGAGACCCTGACGTGAGTGCGCAGGAGTCGGTCGTCTCGATCTCGGGTCTCGGCAAAGTGTTTCCAAAGGGTGGCGTCACCGCGCTCGAGAACATCGACCTCGACGTCCGACCCGGTGAGTTCGTTTCGCTGATCGGTCCTTCCGGCTGTGGCAAATCGACGCTGCTCCGCGTCATCGGCGACCTCACCCAGCCGACGTCGGGTGAGGTGCTCGTGAACGGCAAGCCCGCACCGCAGGCCCGGCTCGATCGTGACTACGGGATCGTCTTCCAGGCAGCCGTGCTCTTCGACTGGCGTACGGTCGCGAAGAACATCGCGCTCCCGCTCGAGCTCCTCAAGTGGGATCGTGCGAAGCGTGAGGCTCGCGTCGCCGAGATGCTAGACCTCGTCGAGCTCAACGACTTCGGCAGCCACTATCCGTGGCAGCTCTCCGGCGGGATGCAGCAACGCGTCTCGATCGCGCGGGCTCTCTCGTTCTCCCCGGCGCTGCTGCTGATGGACGAGCCGTTCGGAGCGCTCGACGAGATGACACGCGAGCGACTCAACCTGGAGCTGCTGTCCATCTGGGCCGAGACGAAGTCCACCGTCATTTTCGTCACCCACTCGATCTCCGAGGCGGTGTTCCTCTCGACCCGGGTCGTCGTGATGTCGCCTCGACCCGGCCGGATCGCCGGGGTCGTCGATATCGACCTTCCACAGCCGCGCGGCGTTCGGACTCGTGAGGAGCCACGGTTCTTCGAGCTCGTCACCGAGGTGCGGGAGATGCTCCACGCCGTCGAGACCGAGGCGGAGTCGTCCAAGTGAGCACGTTGGCTGCAACGGGGTCGGCCGGCGGCGTCGGCCGAGCGTCGGGATTCGCACGCACGTGGCTCCCCGCGGCGCTCGTCTTCGGGATCGGGCTCCTGTGCTGGCAGTGGATCTTCCCTGACGTTCTCGGTGTCAAACCGTTCCTTCTGCCGCGCCTCTCCGACGTTCTCGATGCGCTCTGGGAGAACCGGGACGCGCTGAGGACAGCTGCCTGGATCACCTTCAAGGAGGCGTTCGGCGGGCTCATCCTCGGGAGCGGTATCGCGATCTTTGCGGCGCTCGTGCTCGCCCGCTGGCGTCCGCTCGGCAACGCGTTGATCCCGTATCTGATCGCGGCGAACGCGATCCCGGTGATTGCGTTCGCCCCGATCACGAACGCCTGGTTCGGCACCCTCAGCCCGTGGTCGAAGATCGTCATCGCCGCGGCGCTCTGCTTCTTCCCCGTCCTCGTGAACACGCTGCGCGGGCTGACGTCCGTGCACCCGGCGTCGATCGAGCTGATGCACGCCTACGCGTGCCCGCAGCGAACGATCTTCTGGAAGCTCCGGATTCCTGCGTCGATGCCGTACCTCTTCACGGCGCTGAAGATCGCAGCCGTGCTCGCGATGATCGGTGCGGTCGTCGGCGACTACTTCGGCGGCTCGACCGAGTCGCTCGGGGTCCAGATTCAGAGCGCCGTCGCGCTCTCGCGGTATGAGCTCGGGTGGGCGGCGATCGTCGTCGCGAGCGTCATCGGGAGCGTGCTCTACGGCGCGGTCGCTCTCGCGGAACGGTTTGTGATTCGCTGGCATCCGTCGGTGCGAGCAGTCGACTAGAAGCCCCACCGGTGGGCGCGAATGTGATGGGATTGGTCGAGCACACAACCAGGGAGGGTCGATGAAGAAGAAATGGTTGGTCGTGGGAGCGTCCGTTGCTCTCATCGCAAGCCTCGCAGTCGTGGGGTTGGCGACCGCGCAGGGCGACGGGAAGCAGGCGATGACCAAGGTCACCGTCCAGCTGAAGTGGGTCACGCAGGCCCAGTTCGCCGGCTTCTACGCAGCCCAGGCGAACGGGTATTACAAGCAGGCTGGTCTTGACGTGAAGATCAAGGTCGGCGGGCCGGACATCGTTCCCGAGCAGGTCGTGCTCGGCGGACAGGCGGAGTTCGGCGTCAACTGGCTCCCAAGTCTCTTCTCGAACCGTGAGCAGGGCAACGACCTCGTCAACGTCGCGCAGCTCTACACGCGGAGCGGCACGACCGAGGTGACGTTCAAGAAGAGCGGCATCGACACGATGGCGAAGATGAAGGGCAAGAAGTACGGCGTCTGGATCTTCGGCAACGAGTTCGAGCAGCAGGCGGCGCTCGTGAAGGCGGGCCTCGATCCCAAGAAGGACGTGACGCTCGTCAAGCAGAACTTCGACATGGTCGCGTTCCTCAAGGGAGAGATCGATGCTGCCTCGGCCATGACCTACAACGAGCTCGCGCAGGTGCTCGAGACGAAGAACCCGGAGACGGGCAAGCTCTACACGCTGAAAGACCTGAACGTCTTCAAGATGTCGGCGCTCGGCACCGGCATGCTCCAGGATGGTCTCTTCGTCAAGGGTGACTGGATCAAGGATCCGGCCAACCAGGCAACGACGGTGAAGTTCCTGACCGCCACGTTCAAGGGCTGGGCGTTCTGTCGTGACAACGCGAAGTCGTGCGTCAACACGGTCGTCAAGCAGGGGACGGCGCTCCCGAAGGGACACCAGGCCTGGCAGATGAACGAGGTCAACGCCCTCATCTGGCCGAACCGGCTCGGGATCGGGGTCATGGATCCGATTCAGTTCAAGAAGACCAACTCGATCGCGACGAAGTTCAAGGTGATCAAGAAGCCGGCCGCAATGGCCTCGTACCGCAGCGACCTCGCAAAAAAGGCGGTCGTGGCGCTCAAGGCGCAGGGCATCGATGTGACCGGCAAGAACTACAAGAAGGGCGTCGTCGTCCTGAGGGAAGGCGGCAAGTAGCACGACCTGCAATCCGTTGAACCGAGGCCCCGGGTCGCATCACGCGACCCGGGGCCGATCTTCGAAGAGGAGCCCCCGATGTCCGTGCTGATCAGGAACGGCCGCGTCGTCACCGCAGCCGATTCGACCATTGCCGACGTCTACATCGAGGGCGAGCGTGTCTCTCTGATCGGGACGTCGCTCGGTGTCGATGCAGACGTTGTCATCGACGCCACCGGCAAGCTCGTGCTGCCGGGCGCGATCGACCCCCACACCCATCTCGACATGCCGTTCGGTGGCACCGTCACGATCGACGACGTCACCTCGGGCCAGACCGCTGCCGCGTTCGGCGGGACGACCTGCCACATCGACTTCTGCATTCAGGCGAAAGGGCAGACGTTTGCCGAGGCGCTCGCTCTCTGGCATGGCAAGCGCGACGGCAACGCGATCATCGACAACGGCTTCCACATCGCTGTCACCGACCTCGAGAACGGAGGCTCACTCGAGGAGCTTGCGACGCTTCCCGCCGAGGGGATCACCTCCTACAAGCTCTTCATGGCCTACAAGGGCGCGCTCATGGTGGACGACGAAACGCTCTTCCGCACGATGCAGGTCGCAGCCGAGACGGGCGCGCTCGTGATGGTGCACGCCGAGAACGGCGACGCCATCGACGTGCTGGTCAAGGAGGCGCTCGAAGCCGGCAATACGGCCCCCGTCTACCATGCGCGCACCCGCCCTCCCGAGCTGGAGGGTGAAGCGACGAACCGCGCTATCCAGCTCGCGCGGATCGCGGGAGCACCGCTCTACGTTGTGCACGTCACGTGCAAGGAGGCCGTCGACCCGATCGCCCGCGCTCGTGCGGCGGGATGGGACGTCTGGGGCGAGACGTGCACCCAGTACTTCTTTATCGACGAGACGTTCCTCGAGCGGCCCGATTTCGAGGGAGCGAAGTACGTCTACTCGCCTCCTGCGCGGGCGAAGCCGAATCAAAATGTCCTGTGGGATGCAGTGCGAACCGATGCCCTCTCGGCGATCTCGACCGACCATTGCGCCTTCCTCTGGGACGGGCAGAAGACGATGGGCAAGGACGACTTCTCGAAGATCCCAAACGGCGGCCCGGGCCTCGAGGATCGTCTCGTGATGATCCACGAGTTCGGCGTCCGCGCCGGGCGGATCACGCTCAACCGCATGGTCGAGCTGCTCGCGACCAATCCTGCCAAGCTCTTCGGTCTCTACCCCCGCAAGGGTACGATCGCTCCCGGCTCCGACGCGGACATCGTGATCTTCGACCCGAACCGCAAGAAGACGATCACTGCGGCTCGTCAGCACTCGAAGTCCGACTACAACCTGTACGAGGGCACCGAAGTGACCGGCGACGTCGATGTGACGCTCATCCGCGGCACGGTCGTCGTGCAGGACGGCCAGCTCAAGGTCGAGCCGGGCTTCGGGCAGTTCGTCAAGCGGGCAAAGTTCGGCGCGCAGCTCCTGTAGAGGAACGTACCTCCGGAAGGGCTTCGACCGTCGTGGCCAGAACCCTTCCGGGCGATACAGGAATCAGGCCGGCGGATTGTCCGGGTTGCTTCCGCCTCTGCAGCCGTTGGCGAAGGGAGTTCCGGGGATCCCGTGACCCGGGGCGCCAGCGGGACCGTCCTTCGGAGTCTGCGTCCGACGGACGATCTGTCCCTCGTCGGGGTTCATGTCGTTCTGTCCCGAGAAGGCGCAGAACGAGTTTGCGTGCTCCGGGGCGCCGGTGGGCTTGCCGTTCCCGGTGATCTCCCCGGCGAGTGCTGCGTTGACACCAACGCTTGCGACGGTCGCTGCACACACTGCAGCGGCGAACCATGACTTCTTCATCATCATTACCTCCCTCTCTCAGTTCCCGGCGGTTACCGGGTCGGGCCGTACGACGACGGTGTCGGTGACGGCGATGATCTCGTCGACCGGAAGGTCTGCGGCCAGTGCATGGCGGCGGATCGCCTCCGGGCTCGACGCCTCGTAGATGCAGACGGTCCCGACGGATCCGTCTGTCTCGCTCAGGACGTAGCTCCGAACCCACCTGATGTCGTCGGGCATCTGGTCGCTTTCGACGATCGAACGGTCGGCCGCGGCTTCGAGATCGGCGCCCGTGCGCCACCCGCCACGTCGCAGGATCACATAGGTCTCCATCTCGCTACCACACCTCCCGCTCGAACGCCGGTTGACATTCGTGACGGTAGGTCGGCCCCGCCGCGCCGACATCGGGAGGACCGCCTATGTTGCGGCGACAGCTCTACCTATTCGTACCCGCACGCCGGCGTCAACGTCGGACCGAGATCGGCCGGCCCTGACTTCAGGCCGTGAGGAGCCCGAGCTCGCCGGCCCGCGCCACGGCTTCGCCGCGGGTGCGTGATTGGAGCTTGCGCAGGATTGCCGAGACGTGGTGGTCGACGGTACGGGGGGAGACGACGAGACGCTCGGCGATCTGGGCGTTCCGAAGCCCGTCGGCGAGCAGAACCAGGACGTCGAGCTCGCGGGCGGTGAGGCCCGCTGGGCGCTCCCGTGTCGCAGCCCTTGGTCCGCGGGCTAGACCCCGAACACCGAGCGCCCGCAATCGCTGTGACACGAGTCGTGCGGCGGGAAGCGCTCCGAGCTGTTGAAGGTCATCGTGGGCCTGTCGGAGTGACTCCTCCTTGCCTGTCTCGGCGAGCGCGAGCGCTGCTTCGTACGGTCGGCCAAGGCGCGCCCACTCGGTGGCCGCCTCCTCCCACGATCCGGCCAGGCAGAGCGCGAGTGGACCGTCAGCGTCGTCTGGCGCATCGACGTCGAGGCCGGCGAGATGCCTCCAGTATCCCAACTGACAGATCGCCGGCGTGTCCTTGCGTGCCACTGCCGCGCCGAAGCTCGCCGCGGTCGCTTCGTCGATCTCGTCAAGCCGCCGTTCGAGCCAGGCGATCTCCGCGTGCGTGACCGCGCGGTCGTCAATCGTGGCGAGATCCTCGGGCGGGATGTCGAGTTCGAGTGCCACGCCCAATGGGACGCGAGCATCCGGGTCGCCTCGCCGCGCCCGCACGAGCGCCAGCACGAGGAGCGCCTTCACGTGTGGCCAGGGCGATTCCCGGGGATCCTCGAGCACCCGAGACGCGGCATCGGCAGCCTCTGTCCAGAGCCCATCCTCGAGCGCGGCTTCTGCGATCATGGCAAGAACATTGATGCGCCAGAGGTCGAGACTGCGCGCCTCGCAGTACTCGAGCGTCATCGTCATGTACATCTTCCCGAGATCAGGTCGGCCGAGCGCGCGGCTCCACCCCCCGAGGCCGTTGAGGGCTCGCGCGACCGCCTGCGGTGAGCCACCAAGTGCATCGCGCTCGCTGATAATGCCGTCGAGAGTGCTCCTTCCGGTGTCGAAGTCACCGCGGAGCTCGAGGCGCCCGAGCGTCACCCGCGTCTCCGCGATGACGTCCGGCTCGCCGCACCGCTCCGCAACGGCGACGGCGTCGCGTGCGAAGCCGATTGCTCTGACGGGGTCGTCGTCCGACAATCCCGCCTGTGCATCCAACACCCACGCGAGCTCACACCCGTCGGGCTGGCCGACAACGAGCTCGGCGGCCTCCACCACGGCCTCATGCGCCTCGCTGTAAAAGCCGCGGCAGGCGAGATACGAGCTCAGCTCGGTGAGGGCTCGTGCCTGCTTCCCGGGTGCCTTCTCTGCACGCCTGCACTCGATTGCTTGGCGGATCATGGCGATGGCTTCGACCTGATCGTCCGCGTAATAGCACGCCCGTGAGCGCCCCTCGAGCAAAGCTGCGCGCTCACCCGGGGCGAGTCCGGCATCGAAGCGGAGCGCGCGCGCGTACTGGGCGGCGGCCTCGCGGTACGCACCGGACGCTGCCGCCCGGCACGCCGCGACGGGCGCGAACGCCTGCACGGCGTCGACATCGGAAGCTCCTTCGGCATGGTGCGCGAGCCGCGCATAGTCACGTTCGCCTTCCGGCCGATCCGCGAGCGCCTTCAGAGTTCGGACGTGCACCGCACGACGACCCGTCGTCGTCGTAGCCTCCTCGATCGCGATCCGGGCCAGCTCGTGCCGGAACGAGATCCCTCGTCCGTCGTCCACGACGAGACCCGAGTCGAGGCAGGCCTCGAGGCTGTGAAGCTCCTCCCCGGCTACCGCTTCGACCAGCCAGGGCTCGGCGCGGGGCGGTGTGAGGGCGATCGCCTCGAGAACGCGCCACTCGCTGTGGCCGAGGGCGGCCGCTCGTCCGAGGACGGCGTCGCGCACGGTCGGTGGGACGGTCGTGCTTCCGGCAGCGAGCACTTCCCTCGCGAAGAACGGGTTTCCTCCGGTTCGCCGGTGCAGTTCGAGCGGATCAACCCCGTGCCCGAACGCGAGTTGGGCGATGCCGTCGGCAGAGAGCGCGTCGAGATGGACGCGTTCGACTGCAGGTGCGTTCGCTAGATCCCCGAGGAGGATGCGCACAGGATGTGCGCGGTCGAGCTCGTCGTCGCGATACGTCAGAACGACCAGTACGGGGAGCGTCTCGACCCTTCGCACGAGGAGGCGCAGCACATCGAGCGTCGCTTCGTCGGCCCAGTGGATGTCCTCGATCACGAGGATGGTCGGCTGCTTCGTGAGAAGCTCCTGGAGGGCCGCGAACACGTCGGACGGCGGCGCGCCGAGCCGGACGAGGTCAGAGAGCTCGCTGCCTTCCTCGGCGAGGTCGACGAGTGGTCCGAGGGGACGCGGCGTCGAGAGCGCGTCGCACGCTCCGAGAAGCACCCTCGTGCGCGGGTCGAGGTTTTCGCAGAAGGCTCTCACGAGCGACGTCTTTCCAACGCCCGCCTCCCCCGAGATGAAGAGCGCTGTCCCATGCCCGGTGCGCGCTCCGTCGAGCGCATCGCGGAGTTTCGCCAGCGCGTTGTCACGCTCGAGGAGCAGGTCTGCCCCGCGAGCAGTGTCGAAGGCGATCCCCATCCGTACGATCATGGACGCACGCACGTGCTCGCGCAAGGGCCCGACAGTGTCCGAGCGGGCTGGCTCGTGTGAATCCGGTACTCCGCGCGCTACGATCGGGCGAACGAGCGACTGAAGGAGACCCGGATGGCCACGATCGAGACAGACCCGAATCTCGGCGCACAGATCGTCGCCGACGCAAAGGAGCACGTTCTCTACTCGTGGTCGGTGCAGAACGCGATCAACCCGATCCCGGTCGCCGGTGCGGAGGGTCGTTACTTCTGGGACTACGACGGCAAGCGGTACCTCGACTTCGCCTCCCAGCTCGTCAACGTCAACATCGGGCACCAGCATCCGAAGATCATCCAGGCGATCAAGGATCAGGCCGACAAGCTGTGCACGATCGGCCCGCCGATGGCGAACGAGTCGCGCTCGCAGCTCGGCCGGATGCTCTCGGAAGTAACGCCTGGCGACCTCTCCGTCTCGTTCTTCACAAACGGCGGCGCCGAGGCGAACGAGAACGCGATCAAGCTCGCCCGCATGGTCACCGGGCGGCACAAGATCATCGCGCGCTACCGCTCCTACCACGGTGCCACCCACGGCGCCGTCTCGTTGACGGGCGACCCGCGCCGCTGGCCAATCGAACCCGGAATGTCGGGGATCGTCCGCGCCTTCGACCCCTACACCTACCGCTGCCCGGCCGGACATCCCGATCCGTGCCCGGTCTGCACAGGGGCACCGCACATCGAGGAGATCCTCGAGTACGAAGGCGCACACACGGTTGCCGCGATCATTCTCGAGACCGTGACGGGGACGAACGGGATCATCGTGCCGCCCGATGGCTACCTCCAGAGCATTCGCGAGGTCTGTGACCGCCACGGCATCCTGCTCATCCTCGACGAGGTGATGGCGGGCTTCGGCCGCACCGGCCGGTGGTTCGCCTGCGAGCACTGGGACGTCGTGCCCGACATCCTCTGCGTTGCGAAGGGCATCAACTCGGGCTACGTGCCGCTCGGCGCCATGATCGCCCGCGGCGAGATCGTCGATCAGGTGCGCGATCGGTTCTTCCCCGGCGGACTTACCTACGCCGGCCACCCGCTCGCATGTGCGTCGGCGGTGGCGTCGATCGAGGCCTTCCAGGAGGAAGGCATCGTCGAGAACGCCGCTGCGATGGGCGACTACTTCGGCGAGGCGCTCGCGGGGTTGCAGGCGAAGCACCCGTCGATCGGCGAGGTGCGCGGCCTCGGCTGCTTCCAGGGGATCGAGCTCGTGAAGAACCGCGAGACGCGCGAGATGCTCGTGCCATTCAACGCGTCGGGTGAAGCGGCAGCCCCCGTCGCGCGGATGGCGAAGGCGGCGCTCGAACGGGGCCTGTATCTCATGACTCACTGGAACGTCGTCATGGTTGTGCCACCGCTGACCGTCACGCGCGAAGAGGCGGAAGAGGGCATTGCGATCCTCGACGACGTCCTCTCGATCACCGACGAGTATGTCGCCTAAGGCGACAGACGAGGCGGAGCATGTCGGGTGAGAGGGCTGCGAGGGAAGAGCGTATCGCAGCCCTCTCGCCATATGTCTTTGCGCGCTGCGCGCGTTCCTGAAGGGGCCGGCCCGCCGGCCGGGTTCTTGGCGGTCTCGTGTCGGGGCGGCCGAGATGGTAGTGAGGGGAGCGCGTATCGCTGCGCTTTCACCCGAATTCGTTCTGCGCGCTGCCGCGATCTCCCGGCTACCTGGCGCCTGGCTTTAGCCAGGCGCCGGAACGGTGCTCGGCCCGCTTCCGCTAGTCAAGCGGAAGAACGGTGAGCGGCGCGTGCCGCGCGATTGCGTCGAAGTCGACGTCCTGGTGCAGAAGTGTTGCTCCGGTGCGCATCGCGACGGCCGCGATCAGGCAATCCGGCAGCCTCCTGATCGTGACCCCCTCTCGACGGCAGGCTCGATAGAGAGCCGCGGCCGATTCAAAATCGAACGGATCCTCGAGAGGCAGGAGGTGACAGCGATCGAGAAGACGCCGCAGATCGCGTGCTTGCTGCTCGTCGCGGGCCCCGGCGAGGATCTCGAGCAGGATCAGACCCATCGTCGCGAGCGGCTCCTCGCTCGTGAGCGCCGCCGTCAGTCGAAGGTCTACGGGACTCCCTGTCGCGCGCTGGAACTCGATCCAGGCCGAGCTATCGACCAGGATCACGTAGCCGACCGGATGTATCCGTCGCGCAACTGCCCCAGGTCACCATCCCAACCCGTCCCTCGCATCGCGAGCGCGTCGTCGCGGCTCATCGGCTCCAGATCGAGTCGGCGCAGGGCCAGGTCGACGACGGCGCGTTTGGTCGTGAGCCCATAACGGTGCATCACGCGCTCGACCAGGGCGTCATCCAGATTGATGTTTGTGCGTCCCATGTGTATATGATACACAACGACGCTGTCCTTCTCAACGAGCGGCTCCTGGAGCTTCGGCTAGTCGCGAATGAATGCCACGATCGCACTCGATGTCTCCTCGAGCGCATCCCACAACACCGTATGGCCGCCGGGGACGGTCACGACCTCGAGGAGATCGCCGAGCGCGGTTCGGTGGGCATCGAGCAGATCGTCGTAGCGGACGTACGAGTCCTCTGCGAGCACGAGAAGGGTCGGGATGCGCACGTCCTCGAAGGGCGGAGGCACGCTGCTCATCTCACCGTACGACGCCACCACGGCAGCCTGACTGTATCTGTACCGCCAGCGGCCGTCGTGGTCGGCGACGAGGAAGCCGTCCAGATCCTCCACCACGCTCACTTTCGGGGTGCGCTGCAGTCCACTCTCCTCGAAACGGCGCTCGACGCCCTCGTCGAACGACGCGTACGACCGGTCTTCGCGGGCGAGCTCGGCGACGTGCAGGGCGATCTCCGCGTCGAGCAGGATCGCCGGATCGAGAAGGACGAGCCGGTCGACGAGCGCTGGCCGACGTGCTGCGAGCTCGAGCGCGAGCCGACCACCGTATGAGTGGCCGATCCACGCGGCTGGCGCTACTCCGAGCGTCGCGACGAGCGTGTCGAGATGCTCCGTGATGCTCCAGGGCGGCTCGTACGGCGATCCACCGTGGCCGATCAGGTCGGGCGCGAGGACGTGGAAGTCCTCGAGCCATCCCTTTGCGAGCCGGTGCCAACCTGCCCCACGCCCTGTCACCCCGTGCAGGCAGACAACGCGCGGCGCATCCGCCTCACCCCACGTCTCGACGTGGAGTGTTCGCGTCAATGCTCGAGCGCTTCCAGCGAGTCGGGTACCATCTCGGTGCGGCGGCTCTCCTTGATGAGCGACCAGATCACGACACCGTCCTTGTCGATCAGGAATGTTCCCCGCGTCGGTGCCCCGGTCTCCTCGTCGAAGACGCCATAGGACTTCGCTGCAGCGCCGTGCTGCCAGAAGTCAGAGGCGAAGGTGTACGTGGCACCGAGCTCCTCCCTCCACGCCTGGCGTGCGGCCGAGGTGTCGCACGAGACGAAGACAACGTCGGTCTCGGCGTTGTTGAACGACTCGAGATTGGCCTGAAGATCAAGTGCCTCCTCGCGGCAGACCGGCGTAAAGGCAAATGGGTGGAAGACGAGGAGCACGTTGCGCTTGTCGCGGAACGTCTGCAGGCTGACGCGGGGCTTGCCGTACGCGTCCTCGAGGTCGAACTCCGGCGCGCGATCACCCGTTCCGACTGCCATCACCCGTCTCCTCTCCGTTGCCCGAGAGCACATAGTACGTCCGGCTCTCGAGTCCGCCGGGGAGGTACGTGGATGTGGCGCGCGCGGAGTCGTCGTGCGGAGAGACGTATCCCTCTCCGTGGCCCCGCGTTCGAGCGCCGGCATAGTGCGCGTCACGGAGCGCAGGTGGTGGCGGTTGAATCCCGCGCTCACGAACCTCTGCGCGAGCCTCCCAGATCGCTTTTGCGGAGGCGTTCGACTTGGGCGCGTTCGCCAGGTAGATCGCGGCTTGCGAGAGGTTCAGCTGCGCCTCCGGTAGGCCGACGTGCTCGAGTGCCTGCGCTGCGGCAACGGCAACGAGGAGCGCTCTGGGATCGGCATTGCCGATGTCCTCGGAGGCCAGGATCACCATGCGACGCGCGATGAAGCGAGCGTCTTCGCCGCCCTCGAGCATCGCTGCGAGGTAGTAGACAGCCGCGTTGGGGTCACTTCCGCGCATCGACTTGATGAAGGCGGAGACGATGTCGTAGTGCTGGTCGCCGGCGCGGTCGTAGCGGAGCGGCCGTTTGCGGGCAGCATCGGCGACGTGACGTGCCGCGAGCGTTGCACCCTCGGCCGATGCCGTCTGCCAGGAGAGCTCGAGCGTGCCGAGCGCGCTCCGCGCGTCCCCGCCGGCCTTGCGCACGATCGCCTCGACAACGTCGTCGGGCACGTCGATCCCTAGCTCCGCGGCTCCGCGTCCGACGACGCTCGCCACCTCCTCGTCGGAGAGCGACTCCAGTTCAACGACCGCGCAGCGCGAGAGCAGAGCGGCATTGACCTCGAAATAGGGGTTCTCCGTGGTCGCGCCGATCAACGTCAGTAGGCCGCTTTCGACCCCAGGCAGCAGCGCGTCCTGCTGGCCCTTGTTGAAGCGATGGATCTCGTCGAGAAAGAGAATCGTGCGGATCCCGTTAGCCCCGAGTCGGTCGCGGGCGCGTTGGAGCACGCCGCGGACGTCGTCCACGCGAGCGGAGACGGCAGACAGCTCCTCGAACTCCGCTCCGGTCGTTTCGGCCACGATCCGTGCGAGGGTCGTCTTGCCGACCCCGGGAGGCCCATAGAGGATCATCGACGGTGGCCTGTCCCCTTCGATCGCGAGACGAAGGGCAGATCCCTCGGCGAGCACGTGTCGCTGACCGACGAGCTCGTCGAGCGACCGGGGACGGATCCGCTGGGGAAGCGGGGCGGTCGTGCTCTGGCGGGCCGATGCGGCGTCGGAGAACAGGTCGGTCATTGGGTGTGAGTCTAGGTGCGGATCGAGGCAACGGCTGCCCGGCCCGGCGCCCGCAACCGATCGGGGGCAAACGTTCTATGCTCTGTGCCATGTCACAGGAAACCTGGGCGCCTCCGCTGAGCCAGCCCGTCCTCCGGGGAGGGGCGCGGGCCGACTACGAGCGCTACCTCAACAGCGAGGAGCTGTTGTCCCTGCAGAAAGACCCCGAGGAGTGGGTGCACCGGGACGAGCTGCTCTTCCAGGTCGTCCATCAATCGTCCGAGCTGTGGCTCAAGCTCGCCTGGAACGATACGGGCGCAGCCGCAACCCTCGTCGGCGAGAACGCCCTCGGCGGGGCCTTGCGTCTCCTCCGTCGCGCCAGCATGTGCATGCGCTTCATCACAGGCCAGCTCGACATGCTGGAGCAGATGTCTCCCTGGGAGTATCAGGAGATCCGCAAGGTACTCGGTCATGGCTCCGGGTTCGATTCGCCCGGCGTGAAGGCACTGCGGCCCGCGATGGCGAGGCTCGGCGAGGCGTTCCACGCCGCCCGCGAGCGGGCCGGCCTTTCGTTGCTCGAGGTGTATGTCCACGGTCGCGACCACGAGCAGCTGTATCAGCTCGCCGAGGCGATGATGGAGCTCGACGAGTGGATGCAGACGTGGCGAATCAGGCACTATCGCGTCGTCGCCAGAGTGATCGGCGAGCACGTGATCGGAACCCAGGGAACGCCGGTGGAGGTCCTCGGACGGCTCATCCATCGTGTCGAGTACCAGGAGCTCTGGGACGTCCGCAACGAGTTGACGGCGAAATCACAGGCAGAAGGGTGAGCCTCCGCGACGAGGCGACGGTGCTCCTGCAGAACCTCCTGCGGTTGAACACGGTCAATCCGCCGGGGAACGAGACGATTGCAGCCGAACTGCTGCGCGACTATCTCGCAGCGAACAACATTCCGTGTGAGCTCGTCGGCCGTACTCCTGATCGCCTCAACCTCGTCGCTCGCCTGAAGGGTGGAGACGGCCCGACCCTGGCGTTCCTCGCGCACACCGACACGGTGCGCGCGGATCCCGAGGAATGGACGCGCGATCCCTGGTCGGGCGACCTCGCCGACGGCGAGGTCTGGGGCCGCGGTGCGCTCGACATGAAAGATCAGGTCGCGGCGAGCGCGGTCGCGTTCGCCTCGCTCTGGCGTGAAGGATTCACGCCCGCCGGTGACGTTCTCCTCGTTCTCACCGCCGACGAGGAGGTCAACGAGGACTTCGGCCTCTCCTGGCTCGTGAAGGAGCATCCCGAGCTCGTTCGCGCCGATTACGCGCTCAACGAGGGTGGCGGGGAACGGTGTGTCTTCGGCGGTGACGTTTTCTACCTCTGCGCGACGGGCGAGAAGATGAGCGCCCCGTTCCGTGTGCGCGTCCACGGCCGCAGCGGCCATGCGTCAGTCCCGTCGATCGCCGACAGCGCGCTCGTCAAGGCCGCGCCGATCATCGAGGCGCTCGGCGGCTACGACCCGCCGCAGGCGATCATCCCCGAGGTCGCCCGATTCCTCGAGCTCGTCCTCGGAGAGCGTCCGCCGCTCGAGGAGACGCTCGATCGCGTCCGTCTCCTGCACCCTCTTGCTGCCGAGCTGGTCGAGCCGTTGCTCTCCTTCACACTCGCCCCGACGATGATCGAGGCGTCGAAGCAGATCAACGTGATCCCGGCGGAGTGTGTCGTCACCGTGGACTGCCGTCTGCCTCCCGGCATGACTCCCGCCGACGTCGATCCCCTCATTCGAACGGCGATCGGGCCGGGCGACTACGCCCTCGAGTGGCTCCAGAGCGACGGTGGCACTCGCTCACCGATGGAGACCCCGCTCTGGTCTGCGCTCGAGAACTGGGTGGTCGCGCAGGATCCAGGGGCCCGGCTAGCACCGGTCGTCTGTGCCGGTTTCACCGATTCTCACTGGATGCGCGAGGCGTTCGGCACCGTTGCCTACGGGTTCTTTCCCCAGAAGACGATGGATCCTGAGCTTGCTGCCAGGCTCGTCCACTCGGCGGACGAGCGTATCCCTGTCGACGATCTCGAGCTCGGCGTCCACGCATTGCGTGCCGCGGCGCTCTCACTGGAGGGTTGATGGAAGATCTCGTGCGCGTCACCATCGTTCCGAATGAGGTCTCGGCTGACCTCGTGTGCAGCTTCCTGCGGGCGGAGGGGATCAAGTGTGCCCACCGGGTCACGAACGTCGCGGCCGGCTCGTTGGACGGCGTCCCGGGCATGGGTGGCGCGCGAGAGATCATCGTCGCCGAGGCTGATATCGATGCGGCTCGGGCTGTTCTGGCGGCAGCCGAAGAGGGCGACTTCGAGGACGAGGACGCCCTGCAGGCTTGACCGGGGTGCTGTCCTCCGGTTAGGAAGCCGGCTTCTCGTGGTGGCCGCCGAACTGGCGACGCATGGCCGACAGGACCTTGTTGGCAAAGAGGCCCTCGTCGCGGGACGAAAAGCGGGAGTACAGGGCTGCGGTCAGCACGTCGGCCGGTACGCCTTCTTCGATCGCGGCGATGGCTGTCCAGCGGCCCTCACCCGAGTCGGAGACACGGCCCGCGAAGCCGTCGAGATCCGGCGACTCATGCAGCGCGGCAGCTGTGAGGTCGAGGAGCCACGACTCGACGACGCTTCCGCGCCGCCAGACCTCGGTGATCGCGGGGATATCGAGGTCGTAGGCGTAGAACTCGGGGTGGTCGAGCGGGGCGGTCTCCGCGTCCTTGTCCCGTGGCCGAAGCCCTGCATCGGCGCCGTGCAGGATGTTGAGCCCCTCGGCTAGGGCAGCCATCATCCCGTATTCGATCCCGTTGTGCACCATCTTCACGAAGTGGCCTGCGCCCGATGGCCCACAGTGGAGGTATCCACGCTCCTCGGAATCGGGCTCCCCTGCGCGGCCGGGCGTGCGATCTGCAGCGTCGATGCCGGGCGCGAGTGTCGCGAAGATCGGCTCGACCTCGGCGAACGCGTCATCGGGGCCGCCGACCATGAGGCAGAAGCCGCGGTCGAGGCCGAAGACGCCGCCGCTCGTGCCGCAGTCCAGATAGCGAATCCCCTTCCCTGCCAGTTCGCCCGCGCGCCGGATGTCGTCCCGGTAGTAGGAGTTGCCGCCGTCGATGATCGTGTCGCCGGGGTCGAGACGCGAGGCGAGTGCCCCGACCGTCGACTCGGTGATCTCGCCGGCAGGAACCATGATCCAGGTCCGGCGGGGCACGTCGAGCTTTGCAACGAAGTCGTCGAGCGAGTCGGCGCCGACGGCACCCTCCCCGGCGAGCGTCGCGACGGCATCGGAGCTCACGTCGTAGACGACGCAGGTGTGACCGTCGCGCATGAGCCGGCGGACGATGTTCGCACCCATTCGGCCAAGACCGACCATCCCGAGCTGCATGCGTCGAGCCTATACGCTCGCTGTCGTGGGCATAGTCGTCCTGATGAGCATGGCGCGTGGAGTTCGCTCCATCGCTGCTCCGGGCGCGGAGCCGAACAGGTGATGGCGTCGCTCGAGATCCACGAGGCCGTCGGTGCCCTCGACGAGCTCGAACGCTGGCTTCGGGCGCAGGGATTCTTCGCTCCAGGCGGCGAGCACCTTGCCGCAGATCTCTACCTCGGGTACGGCCTCTCCTCGACGATCCGCCGGCGGCGTTCGCCCGCCCCTCCTGAACCGTGTCCGCTCCCTCTCGTCGCATGCACCGTCCGAGGTACGGAGTCTATTGGCGGAAATGACAACACGGTCAGTAGCGGCTTCGAGATCGGCCCATGGGCGCAGACCTGGAGTGCAGCCGACTACGAGGGGGCCGTTCGCCGTGTGCGGAGCGCGATCGAACGCGGTGACGTCTATCAGGTCAACCTCGTGCAGCACCTCTCGGCACTGTTCCAAGGCGATCCGGGCGCGCTCGCCGGCCGTCTTGCTGCGCTGACTCCACACAATTCAGAGCCCTACCGCGGCAACGGCTGGACGATCGTCTCCGGCTCGCCCGAGCTGTTCCTCGCACGACGCGGGAATCGTGTGTGGACGTGCCCGATCAAGGGCACGCGCCCGTCGGGGGCAGCGAGCGAGCTTGCCGGCTCGGTGAAGGACGCCGCCGAGCACGTGATGATCGTCGATCTCGAGCGCAACGACCTGGCGCGGGTCTGCGAACCCGGCAGCGTGCGCTGGCCCGAGCTGATGGCGACGCGGGCTCTCGCGGGTGTCGAGCACATGGTCTCGACCGTCGAGGGGACGCTGCGCGAAGGCGTGGGCCTAGCGGAGCTCCTTGGCGCGACCTTCCCCGGCGGTTCGATCACTGGAGCACCGAAGATCGCGGCGGTCGATCTGATCGCGGAGATCGAGCCCGTCGGTCGTGGTGCATCGATGGGTGCGCTCGGTCGGATCCACGGGAACGGTGATCTCGACCTCGTGTTGACGATCAGGACGTTCGCGGTAGCGGAGGGGCGCATCCACCTCTGGGTCGGTGGTGGCGTCGTCTGGGACTCCGATCCGCAGGCCGAGATCGACGAGTCGTGGGTGAAAGCCGATCCGCTTCTACGCGCGATTGGTGCGCCGCACGTCTCCCGAGCGGGGAGTGCCTCCGTGTCCGTGGCGCAAGCGGAGGCGGCCGCGGCATGAGTTCGCCTTCGCTGCGAGCGGTGGCCGTTTCCGGGCGCGGACTCGTTGATCCCGACGCGCCCGTGCTCACGGCCGACGACGAGGGGTTCACGCGCGGCCGGGCTGCGTTCGAGACGATGCGAGTCTATGGCGGCCGGCCGTTCCGGCTGCAGCAGCACCTCACTCGCCTCGCGACGTCGGCCGAGAGGATCGGCCTAGAGGCGCCCGATACAAGCGAGGTGGAGAGTCTCGCCACCATGGCGCTCGAGCACGCAGGCCTTGCCGACGCGGTTCTTCGCCTCTACTGGACGCCGGGGTCGCCTGGTGGCGAGCATCGCGCGATTGCGCTCGTCAGCACGATTCCCGAGTGGATCGAGGAGGCCCGAGGCAGGGGACAGCGGCTGGTCTCGCTCGTGCACCAGCGTCGATCGGCGTCCTGGCTCCTTCCGGCAACGAAGTCGACGAGCTACGCCGTCAGCATGGCCGCGGAGGCAGAGGCGAAGAAGCGGGGTGCCGACGACGCCGTGTTCGTCGATGCGGACGGGATAGTCCTCGAGGGGCCTGTGACGAACATCTGGTGGCGCGAGGGCGACACGTTGCTGACGCCGTCGCTCGAGGTCGGCATCCTGGCGGGCGAGACTCGAGCGGCGCTGCTCGAACTCACGGCAGCCGAGGGTCGCCGGGTCGAGCAGGGCATCTATCCTCTCGCACGACTTCTCGGGGCGGACGAGGTCTTCACGTCCTCGTCAGTTCGGGAACTGATGCCCGTCATCGAGATCGATGGGCACGCCTTCGAGATCGGCCCCGCCGCGGAGGCGTTGCAGGATTCGCTCCGCCGGGCCGCCCTCTGCTAGTCGCGACGTTCGTCAGCGGACTACGTGTTCGTCGCTTGGCAGCCCGGTGAGTCGTCGGGCTGCGGCTTCGCTTGCGCTGCGAACCGGGCGAAGATCTTCCACGCGCCACCGTTTGGCAATCGTGCCAGAGGGGCAACCCCCGGACCGGCGTACAGCCCGAGGGATCTCGGCCCGGCGTGGCTATCCGTCTTGCTCGCTGCCCGCGGCGGCGTTCTCGACGACAAGATGGGCGCAGCTGATCGGATCGTCCCGTGCGACGTACCGAGCCTCGGAGGGCATCCATCGCTCGACCCAGGCGGCGCGCGTGAACTCCCCATCCCGCGCAATTGCCCTGGCAAGCCGCACGTCGGCGGGCGCATCGACCCAGACCCGCACGGCGTACGCATCGCGAAGTCTGCGATGGAGCGCGCAAACACCCTCGATGATCACGATCCCGCGCGGGTCGACCAGCCGCTGTCCACGAGGTGCACGCGTTGTCCAGTCGTAGGACGCAAACCGGGCCGCCACGCCACGAGCGAGCGGCGCCACGACCTCGCTGGCTATGCGGTCGATGTCGAATTCGTCACCTGTCCAGAATTCGTCGGTGGCCACGCACTGAGCCCCCGGGATCAGCCGCGCAAGCGTCGTCTTTCCCGCACAGCCGTGACCCCCGATCCCTACCAAGACGACCCGGTCGTCCTGTCGGGCGGCGGTGATGAGGTCCAGCACCGGTCGTGCGTCCATCGGCGCACGGTACCCTCCGTGACATGGCGAAGCTGCGGCTTGGTGGGATGGCGCTCTCGAACGGCGTCCTCGTGCACGGCCCGACCTCCTGGGGCGCAGCTGTTCGAGCCCGTGACGGGTCGATTCGGATTGCATCCGGGATGAAGCGTCGGTTTGCTCCGAACGTGACGACGCCATTCATCCGAGGCCCACTTCGACTGGCCGAGTCGTTCGCGGTGCTCCCGGACGTGCGGCGAGCGCTGCCTGAGGCGCGATTTCCCTTCGAGCGTCCACGAGTCGGGGCGACGGTAATCGTTGGTTCGGTCGTGGCAGGGATTGCACGGCGGTCACGACTCAGCCTCGCGGCTCGCGAGGCCATCGCCGCGGTTGCGACCATTGCACCCGCTGCTCTCGCGCTGAGAGGCGGAGAGCTGGCTTCGTACCATGGTGCCGAGCACATCTCGATCGGCACGTATGAAACCGGCGAGCCGGCTACGAAGGAGCACGACCGCTGCGGCGGGCACCTTGTCGGCCCACTGCTGCTCTCGAGCGCGGTCGCGAGCGCTCTCGCCACCCGAGCCCCGGCACGCACGCGACCCGCCGCACGAGTGGCTGGAGCAGTCGGCGCGGTGGGAGTCGCGGTCGAGGTGTTCGCCTGGATGGGGCGTCATCCACACCACCCGGTCTCTCGGGTACTTGCGAGACCTGGGCACGAGCTGCAGACCCGCATTTCGACGGCAGAGCCGTCGCCCGGCCAGCTTGCAGTCGCCGATGCGGCACTCGCTGCCTGTCTCGGCGCCGAAGAGACCACCGCGTAGGGACTCTTATCCCGTGGAGCAGCCTCCTCTCGTGACGAAGGCGCTCGCGTTCGCGCCGCCCGCGGGTTCGAGAAGTCGTGCCAGAGAGAGAACGGTGCCTTGCTGCACGTGCTCGCCGCGCGGCGCGGGGTCAGCAGAGTCGCCGTGAGACGCTTCCGCCCGAGGCACCCTTCGACCTCCTGTTCGTGGACGCGAACGACGCGAAGGACGACGTCGACTCGACGATCCGGCTCCTGGCGCCAGGCGGGACAGCCGTTCTCGACGACTTCTGGCTCGACCCGGTGCTCCCGGACGCAGGCCGCGACGCGTGGTTCGGTCACCCGATTCTGACGACGATCGAACTCTGGGTAGCCCCGAGTCGGCGCGCTCTCGTCGCCGTCCGTCGATAACTCTTCAGTGCAGGGAGTGACATGTCGATAGACCACTCGTGGTCACCTGGCCCCACTCCGTTGACGATATCGGCGGCTTCCTCATCACGTGGTTGCCGATCATCTTCTTCGCCATCATCATCTGGCTGCTCCTGCGCACGATGTCGCTCGTGCCGAAGGTCAAGCCGGCGATGGTCGACCGTGACACCACCGACGCCGTCGGCTGGAGCGACGTTGCAGGGACCGATGAGGCGAAGGACGAGTTGAAGGAGGTCGTCGAGTTTCTCCGCGACCGGAAGAAGTTCGAGCGGCTGGGTGCCCGTGTCCCGAAGGGCGTTCTGCTGTACGGGCCTCCGGGAACGGGGAAGACGCTGCTTGCAAAGGCTGCCGCAAACGAGTCGGGCGCGAACTTCTATTCAACGAGCGCATCGGCATTCGTCGAGATGTTTGCCGGGCTCGGAGCTGCGCGCATCCGGAAGCTCTTCGCCGAGGCGCGCAAGAACGCGCCGGCGATCATCTTTATCGACGAGCTCGATGCCATCGGCACTGCTCGCTCGGGAGGCGCCCACAACCGCGAGCACGACCAGACGCTCAACCAGCTCCTCGTCGAAATGGACGGATTCGGCGGTGCGGATGAAGTCGTGATCATGGGCGCCTCCAACCGCCTCCAGGATCTCGATCCAGCGCTGCTCCGCCCGGGTCGCTTCGATCGCCAGGTGAACGTGTCACCGCCCGATCTGATGGGTCGTGACGAGATCCTCCGTGTCCATACGCGCTCGAAGCCGCTCGGCGCGGACGTCGACATCAGCGTCATTGCCCGTCGCACAGCGGGACTAACCGGGGCCGACCTCGCGAACATTGCGAACGAGGCAGCGATCTTCGCAGCCCGTCACGATCAGAAGTACATCCGCCAGCAGGACTTCGAGGGCGCCATGGAGCGCGTCCTCACGGGCCTCCAGAAGCGACGGGTTGTCACAGAGAAGGAAAAGCGGATTCTCGCCTACCACGAGGCCGGCCATGCGCTCGTTGCCTACCTGATGGGCGACGTGATGCCCGTCCAGAAGGTGACGATCGTTGGTCGCGGAGACGCCCTCGGGCTCGCGTACTACCTCCCGGTGGAAGACCGCTATCTCCACACGAAGGAGGAGCTGCTCGACGTGATGAAGGTCGCGCTCGGCGGGCGCGCAGCGGAAGAGGTCGTCTTCGGCCGCGTGACGAACGGCGCTGCCAGCGACCTCGAGAAGGTCACCCAGATTGCGCGGTCGATGGTGTTCGAGTTCGGGATGTCCGAGATCGCGCCGTCACGGACGATGCGCGCCGACAACTACGCCCTTTCAGAGGAGACGAAGCGGATGCGCGACAGCGCTCAGGCCCAACTCACCGATCATGCCTACGAGGAGGCGCTCCGACTGATCG
This sequence comes from Gaiella sp., assembly GCA_046590225.1. Taxonomy (GTDB): domain Bacteria; phylum Actinomycetota; class Thermoleophilia; order Gaiellales; family Gaiellaceae; genus Gaiella. The sequence goes on from JBKJVI010000049.1 coordinate 28,592, forward strand.
GCAAGCACCGCGTCTCGCTCGACCGTCTTGCAGGCGGACTCCTCGAGCGAGAGACCATCGATCGGGACGAGTTCCTGGCGATGATGGGCGACCTGCCCCGCGAGTCCCGTTCTGCCGAGACCGTCGGCACGGTCCGCGCGCTCGGGGAGTAGCGGCCTGAACGAGTCAACTCGACGAGCCCGGCCTCTCGGAGCGCCGCCAGGTGCTTCAGGGCGGCCTGACGCGTGACGGGGATGCCCGCCGCCGAGCTCGGTTGGTCTCGTTGACTCGTCGGCACGATCATGTCGCTGCGGCGCACGCACGCCGGGAAGTAGCATCGGGCGCATGCAGCCTCTTGGCGTCCACCACATCGGTCTGGCCGTCGCCGATCTCGCCGATGCGATCGAGACCTACACCGTGCTCCTCGGCGGGACGCTCGAGCATCGCGAGGTTCTCGCCGGCCAGGGCGTCGAGGCTGCATCCATCATCTTTGGCCCGAGCAGGGTCGAGTTGCTTGCACCGACCGGAGATGACACGCCGGTTGGAAGGTTTCTCGTCAAGCGTGGCCCCGGCATGCACCACGTCGCATACGAGGTCGACGATGTCGCCGGTGCTCTGGCCGATCTCGCATCAGCGGGAGCAGAGTTGATCGACACCGTTCCTCGGCGCGGTCTCTTCGGTCTGCAGGTCGCCTTTATCCATCCCGACGCCGTTCACGGCGTTCTCACGGAGGTTGTCGCCATTGCCCGAGTCACCTGATTCCGTTCGGATCGAGGTTGCCTTCGCCGGCGGCCCGATCCTCGGCGCCGATGTCGCCCCGGCGAGCGCAGATGCGCTCGAGCACGCGCTGGCCTCGGGCTCGCAGGGAACGCACCAGCTCGATACCGACGACGGCCGGATCGCGATCGTGCTCGGCCGCGTGGCGTACCTGAAGCGCTTTGCGCGAGACTCACGGGTCGGGTTCGGGCTGTAGCGCCCGCTCAGCGAGCAAGAGAGCTACTCGGGGAGCCACCCTTCGCGGTACGCCGCGGGCGTTCGTGGCGGAAACCGTGAGTACGCAACAGACGGGTCGGTGGTCTCCTCCTCGGCCCCCGCACCGTGGCGCAGCGCGGTCTCGTCGACCGTGTACCCACCCCAGTTCGGGCCGACTGAGTCCTGACGCGCCCCGACGGCGAGCACGAGGCACGGTCCGGCTCCGGCCCCGAGGATGACGTGTTTCGCGTTCGCCGGGCAATGGACGAAATCCCACTGGACGAGCGGCCGCTCCTCTCCTTCTACGATCAGCAGCGCCTCGCCGGCGAGCACCAGGAAGTCCTCCTGATCTGCCTCCCAGTGGTACATCGCCATCGGCTCGCCGGGTTCGAGGGCAACGAGGTGGACTCCGAGCTGCTGGAACTCCGGCTCGCCCTCGAAGATGCAATAGGCGCCTCGCCCCTCGGAGGGTCGCCAACGAGCGTCCCGCGCGTTGAGGACGAACCAACCGTCGCCTTTCGGGACCTGTCCGGCCTCGGTCTGCTTGAGGGGCGCTTCGGGGATCATGGTCGTGATCGTGCCACACCGGAGCCCGCGTCGCAGAGCGGGCCGGCCCCGAACGCTTGTGATGATTTGTCACAAACATTGCTCGGCGCGTGCTGCTCCACCCGGGTGGACTGGCGATGCTGGGTACCCTTCGACGCCGTGGCGCTCGAGGTCGGCATCGTAGGACTCCCCAACGCGGGCAAGACGACGCTGTTCAACGCGCTCACGAAGGCGGGTGCCGAGATCACGGCCTACGCTTCCCAGACCGACAAGTCCAACGTCGGCATGGCCGCGATCGCGGATGACCGGCTGGAGCAGCTGGCTGTGCTCGTCGGCGCGAAGAAGCTCACACCCGCCGCCGTGCGCGTGCAGGACGTCCCGGGCACAGGCCCCGCGCTCCTCGGTGGGTTGCGCCAGGTCGATGCGCTGCTCGCAGTGGCCGACGGGTTCTCCGGCAACGGAGACCCGGAGAGCGACATCGAGACGCTCAAGCTCGAGCTCCTCGTCGCCGACACCGACCACGTTGCGAAGCGGCTCGAGCGAGTCGAGAAGGTCGCGAAGTCTGGCGATGCCGCCGTCCGCAAGGAGGCGGAGGTCCTGCGCGAGGTCCTGGCGCACCTCGAGGCCGGCCAGCCGTTGACGGAGTGGACAGGTGAGCTTCCGCCCGAGCTCGACCCGCTGACGACCAAGCCGTTGCTTGCGATCGTCAACGGGCCTGCCGGGATCGACTGCAAGCTCGAGGCTGAGCTCGCGGAGATGGACGACGAAGACGCTGCGGCCTTTCGCGACGGCCCCTCGGCACTCGACGAGGTGGTACGGCGGCTCAAGGACGCGCTCGGGCTGATCACGTTCTTCACGGCCGGTGAGAAGGAGACGCGGGCGTGGACACTTCGTGACGGGCAAACGGCGCTCGAGGCGGGCGGCACGATCCACTCCGACATTGCCCGCGGCTTCATCCGCTGCGAGGTGATCCGCTGGAACGACCTACTCGACGCCGGCTCACACGCCGAGGCGTCGAAGCGCGGCACGCAGCGACTCGAGGGAAAGACCTACATCGTGCAGGACGGCGACGTGCTGAACATCCGCTTCAACGTCTGAGCTCCTTCCTAGTCCTCGCCCACGGGTCGGGTCGCGGCCATCGCATCCAGCTGATTTGCGTGGTAGAGGACGAGGGCCTCGGCCGTGCGGGCCGCTTGCCGGTCGTGATGCGTCGCAACGGCATGGAGGAGCTCCGCGGAGACATCCGGGGGCAGCGTCGAGGAGCGGGCCTCGATCAGGCGCAGGCCGAGGTGAACGTGGCCGAGGAGTCGTCCTTCCTCCGTCTGACGGAACGAGGGACCGCGTCCCAGCTCGACCGTGCGTCCGACGTCGTGGAGCAGCGCCGCCGCGAGGAGAAGGTCGTTGCGGAGGCGTGGATGGAGCTGGGCCGTCTCGCGAGAGAGGGTAGCCACGCCGACCGTGTGCTCGAGGAGGCCGCCCGCGTAGCCGTGGTGCCCGTCCGCTCCTGCGGCGGGCAGCAAACGGAACGCCGATCGTACGGCGTCGTCGGCGAAAACGCCCGAGACGAGAGCGGCGAGACCCGAATGGACGATCTCGCTCACGAGGAAATCGAGGAAGCCGTCGAGCTCGTCCGGATCACGGCGCATCGCTGGCGTCAGATCCGCGGGATCCGTGTCCGGCGCCGCCTCGACGGCGCGCACCTGCACCTGGAGCTTGCCGCTGAACCGCTCCACTCGTCCGAGCACGCGGACTGCGTCACCCTCGGAGAATCGCCCGTCGAGTAGCTCGACGTCGTCCCAGACCCGCGCCTCGATCCGCCCACTTGCATCGACGAGCTCGAGAGCAAGGTACGGAGCGCCGTTCTTCGTTCGGCGTCGCTCCTTTCGCCCGACGGCGTAGACACCCTCGACGGTGCGATCCTCGGTGAACTCGGCGATGCTGGTCACGCCTGCAGTCTAGGCTCGCCCGGAGGTACGCTCGGGCCATGGCTGATGTCGCCTCGTTTCGCACGATCCGCTACGCCGATCCGACGGCGACTGTCACCGCTCCTCCGTACGACGTTCTCACGCCCGACGCTCGCGACGCGTACCGGGCAGCGGATCCACACAACGTCGTCCATCTCACGCTCAACGACTCCGAGGAGGAGGCTGGGCGCTTGTTCCGGACATGGTTCGACGAGGGTGTCCTGGTGCGAGATGACGAACCTGCCGTCTGGGTCCTGAGCCAGGACTACGTCGGCCCCGACGGCATTGCGCGCCGCCGCAACGGCCTGGTCGCTTCGCTCCGTGTCGAGCCCTACGACACACGCGCTGTCCTCCCCCATGAGCGGACGCACGCCGGGCCGAAGGAGAGTCGCCTTCGACTCCTCCGTGCTGCACAGGCACACATCGAGCCGATCTTTCTTCTCTACGACGGGGAGCCGCCGGTTGCGGTGCCTGATCGGGAGCCCGATCTCGTCACGGAAGGCACGCATCTCTGGCGCGTTTCCGGTGAGGGCGTCACCAAGGCGTTTGCCGATCGGCAGCTGCTCATCGCCGACGGACACCATCGCTACGAGACGGCCGTCGCCTACGCGGCCGAGCAAGGAACGCCCGAGAGCGCTCGCATGATGGTCGTGCTCGTGTCGACCTCCGATCCAGGACTCGAGATCTTTCCCACCCACCGCCTCTTCCGTGGCCACGATGAAGCTTTGCCGCCGCTCAGCCTCGGTGACTCCGCTTCTCCGGAGGAGGCCGTTGCGCGGCTATCGCGCCTTCCCTACGGCGAGGCGCACGCAGTCGGCTATCGCAGGGGCGTCACGTTCCCCGTGGTCGGGCATGCGGGTGAGCTCGATGTCGAGCTCGTCGACCGTCTCGTCGGTCACGAGGGACTCGGCTACACCGCCGATCTCGGCGAGGCAGTGACGCGCGTCGATGCAGGCGAGTTCGACGGAGCGTTCCTCCTGCGTGCGACGCGCATCGAGGACGTCTTCGAGCGCGCGCGACGCGGAGAGGTGATGCCGCAGAAGACGACGTACTTCTTCCCCAAGCTCACGAGCGGACTGCTCTTCCATCCCGTATGAGCCCCGACTGGATCCAGCTCTGTCGCGATTCCGTTGCCGACATCGATCTCGTGTTGGCGGAGCTGCCGACGCGCCTCGAGCGCGAGCCGGTGCTCCGGCAGGGCGAGGGCGGCGACGAGACAACGGCGATTGATGCTGCGGCGGAGGCCGCGGTCGTCGCGCGACTCGAGGCCCTGAACGCCGACTTCGTCCTCGTCTCGGAGGAGCTCGGTGAGCGGGTCTTCGGTGCCGGGGGGCCGACGCGCGTCATCGTCGACCCGATCGACGGATCGGTGAACGCCAAGCGCGGGATCCCGTTCTTCTCCCTCTCGCTCGCCGTTGCGGACGGCCCGACGATGGAGGATGTCACCTTCGGCTACGTGTACGACTTCGGCGCCCGGGAGGAATGGGTCGCCGAACGCGGTCGCGGGGCGAGACTCAACGATCGCCCACTCCAGACTCCAGCGCCGAAGGACCCGATCGAGATCCTCTCCTTCGAAGCGACGACGACGGCGTTCATCGCCGAAAAGGCATCGTCCCTGCTCGGCATCGCAGAGCGTTTGCGGGTGATGGGCTCGCTCGCGCTCTCGCTCTGCCACCTCGCAGCCGGACGAGTGGACGCCGTGTGCTCGCTCAAGCCGGCCCGCTCGATCGATATCGCCGCGGCGCAGCTGCTCGTGCGGGAGCAGGGGTACGCAATCGAGCTGTTCGAGGATCCGCCGTTCCTATCAGCCCCGCTCGATCTCGAAGGGCGCTCGCGTCTTGTCGCGGCGGCCAACACGGCTCTCTGTGCGAACCTCGCGCGGGCGCTGAAATAGTCTGAGGGAGCGGCAGAGCCGCTCCCTCAGACCACCGCCGACCCGGCACCCTTCCGAGCGCCTCTCGAGTCAGGCTGTTGCGGGCTTGTCGTGCTTGCCGAGAACGGTCAGCGCCAGGATGATGAATCCGATCCCGCTCAGAAGGAGCGCGATTCCGACGATCAGCCCGAACAACGCGATCTGCTCGGCCATGTACGAGACGTTCAGAGCGGTTGCGAGGGCCGTCGCCGTGATCCACGTGTTCCGGGTGCCGTTCGAAACAGGCTTGTCGGCGTCGTCCTTGAGTGCAGTGGCCTCGTCATTCGTTCCCTTCGGGTCGGCGGGGTTGCTCGCCAGAGCGAATCGGCCCATCTGAGCGTAGGTCAGGCCGCCGGTCGACTCGAGCGCATGAATGCGAAGGTACTGAGCGAAGCATCGTGCATCGGTACCCGTCTCGATCGGCTGCTCAGCGACGTCGCAGGTCGGGAGCGCCACGTCGGCAAGCCCGGCTGACTTTGCCTCCTCGGCGATCGCCGTTGGATTCATGTCGGGCGAGCCGACGATCTGCTCTGTCTTGATCTCCGTGCTCACGGTATTGCGAGCGTTGATACTCATGACGAGCGCGCCGATGCCGAACGCGATCATCAGAACTCCGGCGACGATGCCGCCGATCTCGAGGGCCCTTCGACCGTTCATGGTTCTAACCTCCTGGTTGACGTCATGGATCTACTCCGCGGCGGAGTGAGACATGAGTCGAGTCTCTATCCGTCTGCCGCTCGGTTCATCGGGGCAACCCACCGGAGCGCTGTGGTTATCCACCACAACTTGCGCGGGCAACTACCTACCACGGCTAGGCTGCCACAATGGCGAGTCCCCTTCGCGACGCGATCCTCACGGCTCTCGAGCACGTCATTGATCCCGAGCTGCACAAGCCCGTCACCGAGCTCGAGATGGTACGCGACGTCGTAATCCACGACGATGGCGGCGTTGAGGTGACGATCGCTCTGACCGTTGCCGGCTGCCCGATGCGCTCGTCCTTCGAGGATCAGGTGCAGCGCTTCGTCGGGGCCGTCGAAGGCGTGGGATCCGTCCAGCTCCACTTCGATGTGATGAGCCCGGACGAGAAGGCGGCGCTCTCCTCACGACTCCGCGGCGGACGGCCGGAAAAGACGATCTCGCTCGATCCGATCACGCGCGTCCTTGCGATCGCGTCTGGCAAAGGCGGCGTCGGCAAGTCGACGCTGACCGCGAATCTCGCCGCAGCCCTGGCAGCCACGGGGCAGCGCGTCGGCGTGCTCGATGCCGACGTCTACGGCCACTCGATTCCGCACATGCTCGGCGTCCAGCAGCGGCCGGTCGTCGTCGACACGATGATCGTGCCTCCTGTGCGCGGCGATTTGAAGTTGATGTCGATCGGTTTCTTCCTCGACGACAACGCGCCCGTGATGTGGCGTGGCCCGATGCTGCATCGCGCACTCGAGCAGTTCCTCTCGGACGTCTACTGGGGCGAACTCGATACGCTCGTCGTCGACATGCCGCCCGGTACCGGTGACGTGGCGATCTCGCTCGGGCAGTTACTTCCGCGCGCCGAGGTGCTGATCGTGACGACCCCCCAGCCCGCTGCGCAGCAGGTTGCCGTGCGCGCGGCCGGAATGGCCGAGAAGGTGGGCATGCGCATCATCGGCGTCGCCGAGAACATGTCCTACCTCGTCGGCACAGGCCAGGAGATCTTTGGCTCCGGTGGCGGTCAGCGACTCGCCGACGAGATCGGCGTGCCCTTGCTCGGCAGCGTCCCGCTCGACCCTGCTCTGCGCGAAGCTGCCGATGCAGGAACGCCCGTGCTCGAGGCCGCGCCCGACTCCGAGGCGACGGCCGCGATCGTCGACCTCGCGGCGCGCATCCAGAAGACGCGCCGCGGCACGATCCGCAAGGCGCTGACCGTCCTCTAGAGCATCCAGAGAACGATCTGGCGTCGAGCGCGAGCGAGGAGTCCATCTCCAGCTGGTGGCCCTGCTGCGAACCAAATAGGAAGGGTTTTGTGAGCATGGAGTCTCTCCGGGGGGATACGCTCACTCGAATGAGCGACGCCCCGACTACCCCGATCGAGGCACGCGCGAGACTCGAGCTATTGGGGCTCGATCGGGCCGCCCAAGCTGTTCTCTTCGCGCACTTCGACGATGCAGAGCGGCGGGGCAAGCGAGGGCACGGCTACGCCCGCATCGCCTGGCTCGAGGAGCAGTCGTTCGATCTCGATGCGAGTCCCGGGAAGACCGATTCGCGTCCAGGGCTCGATCGCTGGGACGGGCATGGAGCACTCGGCTACCTCACCCTGCAGGCCATCTGTGACGATCTGATCGCTTCACCTCCGGCGGCGGCGAAGCTGGCGGTTGCGACGCGCTGCTTCCCCACGGGGGCCCTCGGCTACTGGGTCCGATTGGTCGCCGAGCAGGCGGGCCTGATCGCACTCCTCACGGCCACATCGCCGCGTCGACTCCCACACCCCGACGGATCGGATGCCCTGACCGGGACGAATCCACTCGCGATCGCCATCCCCTCGAGCGGGGGGCCTCCGATCGTCGTCGATGTCTCGATGGGAGCGGTGACCCATGGCGATGTGCTCGCGGGACTCGCCTCACCAGAAGAGCTCGTGCCGTTCGGTGGCAAGAACGCGCACAAGGCGTTCGCCCTCGCTGTCGGCCTCGAGCTCCTCGTCGAAGCGCTCGCGGGCCCGGAACACGGGGCCGTCATGCTCGTTGCCCGGCCCGAGTTCGACCCGGTGCCCGGCTTTCGCGAGCGCGCAGTGGGTCTTCGGCTACCCGGGGACTCCTGACGCGCGCAGAGGCTTGATGCGCATTCCAAGCACGTCTGGATGCGGCTCAAGCCTCTAGAGCGTTGCGGCAGGGAAGCGGTCGTCGTCGCGAATCGCCTCGAGGTCTGGATCGCCCTGAGCATTCCTCGCGAACCGAGGCTCTCCGTCTACAGCCTCGCGGAGGTGCGTCAGCGACGACTCCAACCGACCGCCGCGACTCTCTGCGCAGGCGAGGTTGTAGAGCACGTTGGCGTTGCCGGGATCCTCGGCGAGTTGGGCCGAGAGGACGTCGATCGCACGATCCCACTCTCCTGTCGTCCAGAATCGGAGCGCTTCTGCTGAACGCTCCCAGGGCGAGACCGTGAAGGCGCTCCCGGGGCGACCACCTATGACGAGGATGGTCGTCGTGGCTTCGTCCGCGACGGCGCTTCGCCTGGCTCCGGGTTCCTGGACGTAGACGAGCGATCCGGCCGGCGCGGCGATGCGCTCGCCGTCGATCGTGAACGTGGCCCGTCCCCCGAGCACGAGATACAGCTCCTCGTGGCCCCCCGCGCCCTCTCCCAGCTCGTCGTGCTCACCGATGATCTCCTGGCCCGCCTCGGTGGCGCGCCAGGCGTTGATCCCGAACGACTCGATGCCGAGCATCGTGCGAATCATGTGCCAGCGCGGCCTGCCCTCGTCCGCGTACCCATCGACCTCGTCGAGTCGGAGAACGCGAAATCGCTGCGGCACGAGCCCTGGAGGATCGAGCGACATCTATCCGTACGTGTGGTCGGCGAGATCGACCGTCAGCAGCTCCTGATCGGTAACGACGACGCATGACACCTCGGGCCGGGAGAGCGCAGCAGCAACCTCGGCAACCGAGCCCGCCCGGACGACGACCGGGGTTCCAGCCGCGTGAGCAGCCTTGAGAGCTACAGCATCGGTGACGTCGTGAATTTCGATCGCAGCGGACACGTCCATCGTCCCGTCCAGCACGATGGCGGGGACTTTCCGCCCGGTTGAGCCGAACCAGCGCTCGCGCACAGTCACAGATCGACCCGCTCTCCCGGCGCGGGGGCGATCAGTTCGACGTCTGGCGACAGCAGGTCACGCACGGCCTCCGGAGTCCCGGTCAGCAACGAGAAGGTGCCGTAGTGACTCGGAATGACGCGCTTTGCTCCAATGAGCTCCGCGGCGACCGCGGCCTCGCGTGGTCCCATCGTGAAGTGGTCACCGATCGGCAACACCGCGATCTCGGGGGCGTAGATGCGGCGGATCAGGGCCATATCGCCAAAGACGTTCGTGTCGCCTGCGAAGTAGATCGTCGGGGCATCAGGCGTTTCGACGACGAAGCCACAGGACTCCCCGGTGTACGTGCCCTCGTACGACGAAGAATGGTTGGCGTGCGTGAGTGTGACGCGCGACCCGAGGAGGGCGACGCCGCCTCCCTTGTTGATCGCCTGCGTCATGTCCGGGCCGATCTCTTCACCGAGTAAGCCGCGGAGCTCGACCTGGGCGATCACCGGGCAGGCGAACGCACGAGCCAGACGGACGGTGTCGCCGACGTGGTCGGCATGGCCATGCGTGAGGAGGATCGCGTCGACGCGATCGGGTTCGAGCTCGGAGGCTGGACAGGACGGATTTCCCGTCAGGAACGGGTCGACGTAGACCCTGGCTCCGGAGGGAAGATCGAAGCGGAACGCTGCATGTCCGAGCCAGGTGATCGATCGAGGCACGCCCTGCAGGTTATGCGAAGAGCGAGAGAACGGCCTTGCCGGCCAGGTCGATCAGCGGTTGCACGAAGAAGAACGAACCGATCGTGACCGCGATTGCTGCACCGATCGCAATGTCGAGGCCGAGATCTGCCGGTGGTGAGCCTCCGACCACGACGAGATCGGCGCGGGCCGACGACGGGCGCATGTACATCGCGCGTACGACCGCGAGGTAGTAGTAGACGCTCACAGCCGTCGCGATGACGCCGATCACGATCAGCCACCACCACCCTGCCTCGTACGCAGCGGAGAAGACATAGAACTTGCCGATCATGCCCCCGGTGAGCGGGAAGCCGGCGAAGCCGAGCATGAACACCCACATGGCCGCGCCGTAGAAGGGCCGCTCCCAGCCCCATCCCTCGAGCGTGGTGAGCGTCACTTCGCGTCCCAGCTCGCGTTCACGCGCCGCGACGACTGCGAACGCGCCAGCGGACGCGGCGCCGTAGGGAATGAGGTAGTAGAGGAGAGCCTTTCCGCCGAGGTCGTTGTTCGCGGCGATCGCGATCAGCATGAAGCCGGCCTGCGAGACAGACGAGTACGCGAGCAGCCGCTTTACGCTCGTCTGCGCGAGCGCGGCCAGGTTTCCGACGACGAGAGACGCAACGGCGAGCACGGCGACCGCAACCGTCCAGATCTCCGCCTGTTCGGGGAACGCCGTGACGAGGATACGCAGGGTCACGACGAGTGCTGCAACCTTGGTGGCGGCGGCCATGAAGGCAGTGACCGGCGTCGGGGCGCCCTCGTAGACATCGGGCGTCCACATGTGGAACGGTGCTGCCGAGGCCTTGAAGGCGAGCCCCGCGATGATCATTGCCATTCCCGCGACGAACAGCGGATCGTCGGCACCCGTGGCGTCCCGGATCGCGTTGAAGCCGAGCTCGCCCGTGGCGCCGTAGGTGAGCGCGCAGCCGAAGAGCAGGAACGCCGAGCCAAAGCTGCCGACGATCAGGTACTTGAGTCCAGCCTCGAGCGACGCCTTGCGATGCGTGTCGAGCGCGACGAGGATGTAGAGCGCGATCGAAAACCACTCGAGCCCCAGGAACATCGTCAGCAGGTTGCCGGCCGAAACGAAAAAGACCATCCCACCACCGGCGGCGGCGAGGAGCGCGTAGTACTCCCCGATATGGTCGCGTCGGCGGTCGCCGAACGAGATGAGCACCGCGAGGACGCCGAAACCGGCAATCAGGATCTGCGCGAGTGCGGCAAGACGGTCACGCGTCATCGACTCGGCGATCAGGAGACCCTGCTCGGGCGAGCGGTCGAAGACGATCGCTGCGAGGACACCGGCAACGACGAAGCCCGCCCCGGTGATCGTGGCCGAGAACGTTCGTCTGCCGGGTGCCGGAACGAGCACCGCCCCGAGGAGACAGACGGCAGCGGCTGCGAGCAGTGAAAGCGCCGGCGAGAGCGCGAGCCAGTCGACGGTGGGAGTCTCGATCGATGCGCCGAGGATCATTCGCTTGCCTCCGCAACCGGTGGGGCATTCGGGAAGGAGTGCTCCGTGATCGCCGAAGGCCAGACCGAGAGCGCGAGGAGGATGACCACGAGCGGCACGACGAGTGCGAGCTCGCCGAGGCGGAGATCGAGCGCCTCGTCACGGACGGCATCGCCCTTGGCTCGGTGCAGGATGCCGGAGATCAGCCTGAGCGTGTACATCGCGGCGAGGACGATCGCTGCCGCTCCGATCGCCGCGTACCCCCAGCCTGCGTTGAAGACGCCGGCGAGAATCGCAAACTCGCCGGTGAAGTTCGAGGAGCCGGGCACGGCGAGGGTGAGCATCCCCACGACCATCACGGTCGTCGCGAGAATGGGGCGCCCCTTGGCCATCCCGCCGAGGTCTGCAAAGCGGTCGGTACCGGTGCGTTCGATCAGCATCGCCGCGAGGAGGAACATTGCCGCCGAGACGAGGCCGTGGCTGACGGAGTGCAGGATTGCGCCGCTGACACCGAGGTCGTTCGTGGCGAAGATGCCGAGCACGATCAGGCTCATCTGACCCATCGAGGAGTACGCGATCACGCCGCGGACATCGGGCTGTCGGAACGCGAGGAGCGATCCGTAGACGAGGCCGGCCGCCGCAAGCACGAGCACAACGGTGCGCCAGTCGTCGACGGGCTCCGGGAAGTGCCGCAACACAATCCAGAGGAGCCCATAGACGGCGGCCTTCGAGACCACACCCGAGAGGAGCGCGGCGATCTCGGGCGGCGCCTCGGTGTACGCAGTGCGCAGCCAGCCGTGGAACGGTAGGAGCGGCGCCTTGACCGCAAAGGCAATGAGAAACCCGAGGAAGACCCAGTCGTTCGAGCTCACACCCGAGTCGATCAGGCTGAACGTGCCCTGCGAGAGGCCGAAGACCACGATCGAGGCCAGCATCAGCAACGAGCCGGCCATCGTGTAGATCACGAACGTGATCGTCGCGGACGCGCGCTTCGGCCCACCCCAGACGCCGACGAGGATGTAGATCGGGATCAGCATCATCTCGAAGAAGACGTAGAAGAGCAGGAGATCCTGCGAGGAGAAGACGCCGACCACGGCCCCGATCAGGAACAGCACGAGCCCGAAGTACGCCCGGGCCCGGTCGCGGCCAACCCATGCCCCGTAGCCGATCGCAGCAGCGCCCACGACAACCGTGAGCCCGGCAAGCCAGAGCGAGAATCCGTAGAACCCGACGTGATACGTGACACCGAGGTCTCCAAACCAGGCGCGCTGGGCGGCATCTTGCAGCACGGGCGACGCGAAGTCGAACCCTGCAACCATCACGATCCACACGACGACCTCCGCGACCGCGATGAGCACGGCGAGCGCAGCGGTTGCCTCGCGTGGGAGCGGCGCGACCCAGATCGCGAGCGCGCCGATGAGCGGGAGCAGGATGAGAAGGTTCGTCAGCACGAATGCACCGTTCCGGAAGTCACTCGTGCCCTGGCGGCTGCAAAGCTGCGCCGTGCTGTGTCCTCAGTCGCCCCGGTATAGCAAGAGGAGTGGTTGGGGTCAGACTTAAGTCTGACCCCAACACAGTTTCCTCGCTCCCTGCGTCCTTGCCCGGCTTGCTTTTCGCGCGCTAGGTTCACCAAGTGACTTCCGAAACGGCGCACTAGCGGACCGCCATGAAGACGATGACGAGGAGGAAGACCGAGACGACGATCACGAGCGCGTACGAGCGCAGGAGGCCGGTCTGAAGCCGAGCGGTGCTACTGCCAGCCTCGCGAACGCCGTCACCGATCTCGCCGAGAGAGCCCTGGATGATCGGTTCCTCGACCCTCTCGCGGAGGAGGTTGGCTACGACCTGGGACGGACGAGAGAACAGTGCGTCGTAGAGCTCGTCGAAGTAGAGCTTATGCTCGAGAATCGTTCGGATGCGGCCCTCCGGTACGAGATCCATGCCGTCGCGGAAGGCGCTCCGCGCGAGCCAGATTCCTGTTCCGGCAAGGAGCACAGCGATCGCACTCGTCGAGTAATCCTGGGCGACGGTCGCGACGACGAGCGGCTCGGCGACGCTGTCGATCCAGTGCAGGAACGGCTCCCACACCCCGGGGATGACGAGGAAGCCGGCGATCGTCGAAAAGACCGCGAGGATGCCGACGGGGATGAGCATCGAGAGCGGGCCTTCGCCTTGCACGTGCTCGTCGTGCCCGGTTGCGCTCTCGGCTCCGTGCGCGTGGCCGGCGCCGTGACCCTCCGCGTGCTCCAGCACGAGCTCGGACGGCTCGCCGTGGAAGACGAGGTAGTAGAGCCTGAAGGTGTAGGCGCCGGTGAGCAGCGCGCCGACGAGGCCGAGAGCGCCGAGCGTATAGCCGAGCGCGCCGCCGTCGGCGAGAGCGGCCGAGAGGATGCCGTCCTTCGACCAGAATCCCGAGAGCGGCGGGATTCCGACGAGCGCAAGCGCGCCGATGAAGAACACCGCATGCGTGTAGGGCATGACTTTCCTGAGGCCACCCATCTTCCGGATGTCCTGCTCACCGGCGAGGTGGTGGATGATCACACCCGCGGCGAGGAAGAGCAGCGCCTTGAAGAACGCATGCGTGAACAGGTGGAACATGGCGTAACCGTACGAGCCGATCCCGGCCGCGAGGAACATGTAGCCGATCTGCGACATCGTGGAGTACGCGATCACGCGCTTGATGTCCCACTGCACGAGGGCGATCACGCCGGCGACGATGATCGTGACGCCGCCGATGATCGCCGCGAGATGCTGGACGTTCGGGGCGGCCTCGAAGATCTCGTGTGTGCGGACGATCAGGTAGACCCCGGCCGTGACCATGGTTGCGGCATGGATCAGGGCGGAGACCGGCGTCGGGCCTTCCATGGCGTCCGGGAGCCACGTGTGGAGCGGGAGCTGGGCCGATTTCGCAATCGCGCCCACGAGGAGCCCGAGTGCGATGAGGTTCACGGTGCTCGTCGGCAGTCCGCCACTCGAGGCGATCTCGAAGCTCCCCGAGAAGGAGAGCGTCCCGGTCTTCGAGATCAGCAGGAAGAAGCCGAGCGCCATCGCGGCATCCCCGATCGCGTTCATGATGAACGCCTTCTTGGCGGCGGCGATCGCCTCGGGGCGGTTGTGGTAGAAGCCGATCAGGAGGTAGGAGGCGAGACCGACGAGTCCCCAGCCGACGAGAAGCAGCAGCAGGTTGCCGCCCATCACGAGCATGAGCATCGAGAAGACGAAGAACGCCATGTAGGCGAAGTAGCGGCGCTCCTCGTCCTCGCCCTTCATGTAGCCGACCGAGTACCAGACGATCAGGCCGCCGACGCCGGTGATGATCATCATCATCACGAGCGACACAGGATCGACGAGGATCTGCATGGGAATCTCGAACTGCCCGATCCCGAGCCACGTGTAGGCGGTCGAGAGGTGCGAGCGCTCCTCTGCACTCTCCGCCGCGACCTGGATGAACGCGACGAGCGCGCCGGCGAAGCCGACGAACACCGACCCGGTCGAGATCCACGCGGCCGTCGAGCGCGAGATGTGCGTGCCCGCGAGCGTGATCGCGAGCGCCCCGGCGAGGGGTGCGAGCAGGCAGACCCAGGAGCCGACGATCATCCGCGCAACTCCGTGGCTGCGTCGACGTCGAGCGGCATGCTCCGGCGCGTGAAGGCGACGATGAGGCCGAGGCCGACAACGACCTCTGCCGCTGCGACCGCCATCACGCAGATCGCAAAGATCTGCCCGTCGACCGTGCCGAAGTGCCGCGAGAAGCCGACGAGGGCCAGGTTCGAGGCGTTGAGCATGATCTCGAGCGAGAGGAGCACGATCAGCGGGCTCCGTCGCAGGATCACGCCCGTCACGCCGATCCCGAAGAGGATCGCGGCGACCGCGACGTACCAGTTGGTTCCGGGGCCCATCATGAGGCCTCGTCCTCCGCCTCGGTCTTCAGCGCGAGCACGACTCCGCCGACGGCCGCGACGAGCAGGACGATCGAGGTGATCTCGAACGCGAGAAGGTGATCCGTAAGGAAGAGACGACCGATCTCGGCGGGGCTCCCGAACGAGCGCGAGATGTCGGCGCTGCTGGACAGCCCGTCGTTGGCCTTCGTGACGAGAGCGACGATCACCGCGATCATGATCGCTGCGCCAGAGACGAACGATCCGAGCTGAAGCCACTGTGGCCCCCCGGCGAAGGGCGCGTCGGCCCGGCCCCCGAGGTACGCGATCACGAACAGGAACATCACCATCACAGCGCCGGCGTAGACGAGGATCTGCGCCGCCGCGACGAACTCGGCCGATGCGAGCAAGAACAGCACCGCGAGCGAAGCGAGGTTTCCGATCAGCGCGAGGGCCGAGTAGAAGGGGTTCGTGAAGCTGATCACCGCTATGCCGCTCCCGACGCACGCGAGCGCGGCGAGAACCCAGATCACCCAGACGAGGACGTTGCCCATTAGGAAGAGGTCTTGTAGGCGGGGATCGGAGTGTCGAAAAGATCGGCGTCCTGCACGGGAACGCGCTTGATCGGCTCGGTGAGGAGCATGTCCTTCGTGTAGATCAGGTCATCGCGGGAGTACTCGGAGATCTCGAACTGGTTCCCGAGTGTGATCGCGTCGAACGGGCACGCAAGCTCGCAGTAGCCGCAGAAGATGCAGCGGCTCATGTTGATCTCGTAGATGCGGGCGTAGCGCTCGCCGGCGGAGACGCGATTCTCGGCGGTGTTCTCGTCCGCGACGACCCGAATGCAGTCGGACGGGCACGCGGCTGCGCAGAGCGAGCACCCGACGCACTTCTCGAGGCCGTTCTCGTGCCGGTGCAGCATATGGCGGCCGCGGAACCGCGGGTAGACGGCCCGCTTGAACTCCGGGTACTGCTGCGTGATCGGCTTCCGGAAGATCTGCCGGAACGTGACCCCGAAACCCTTGAGGGTGCCGAACGGTTGAGGGCTCACGCGCCCACCTCCGAACGCTTGGCCTGGCGCGCGCGTACAGGGGGCGCTGTGCAGCAAGCATCGGATGCTGCGCCCCGCGAAGCCGCCGCTCGATGGATCGCGGGATGCAGGATCAAATCGCCACGACCAGAGTCGCTGTGATCACAGCGTTGAGCGTCGCAACCGGGAGCAGCACTTTCCAGCCAAAGCGCATGAGTTGGTCATAGCGGAGCCGCGGCATTGTCGTCCGCACCCAGATGAAGAGGAAGAGCAGCACGAAGAGCTTGATCACGAACCAGATCGGCCCCGGGAACCACGGGCCGTGCCAGCCGCCGATGAAGAGCGTGACGCAGAGCGCCGAGAGCGTGATCAGGTTGATGTACTCGGACATCGAGAAGAGCCCGAACCGCATCCCGCCGTACTCCGTGTGGTAGCCGGCGACGAGCTCCTGCTCTGCCTCGGGCAGGTCGAAGGGCGCGCGGGCGGTCTCGGCGGTGCCGGCCACGAGGAAGACGGCGAAGCCGACGAACTGCGGGAGGATGTACCACGTGGAGTTGGCTTGCGCCTGGACGATGTCCACGAGGGAGAGCGACCGCGACATCATCACGACGCCGAGCACGCTGAGCGCGAGCGCGACCTCGTATGACACGAGTTGTGCGCACGTCCGCATCGAGCCGAGGAGCGCGTACTTGGAGTCGGACGCCCAGCCGCCGAGAATGAACCCGTAGATGCCGAGCGAGCCGATGGCGAAGATCAAGAGCAGCGCGATCGGCAGGTCGGCGACGTAGCCGTTGATCTGGTAGCCGTTGATCTCCCAGCCGGGGCCGTACGGGATCACCGAGAACGTGCAGAGAGCGGTGAACGCGGCGAGGAACGGCGCGAAGATGTAGAGCACGTCGATCGCGGCCGCCGGGAAGAAGCTCTCCTTCCGAATCAACTTGACGAGGTCGGCGATCGGCTGAAGGAGGCCGTAGGGGCCGGCCCGGTTCGGACCGTAGCGCAGCTGCATCCGGCCCATGATCTTGCGCTCGGCGAGCGTCAGGTAGGCGAACGTGACGAGGACGAGGTTGATCACGATGAACGCCTTGACGATCGCGATCCACCACGGCTCACCGTTGGCGCCCGAGGAGAGGAGGAGGTTTGGGAACGTCACGGGCGAAGCTCCGGGTTGCTCTGCCAGACGCTCACGGCTTCACGACCTCGACGTGCAGGTGCAGGTCGGCAGCGTGCTCGTCGGCGATCCGCGCCACACCCGCTACGAGGCAGCGGTTGATGCGCGCTCGCAGCTCGACCGACGTGCCGTTCGACTGTACGACGACGTGGTCGCCGGTCGCGATCGACCGCCGTTCGGCGTCTGCCGTGGAAAGCTCGAGCTCGGCGGGCGGTCGCTGGAACGCGAGCTCGCCAACGCGCTCGACGAACGGGCCGGAGAACAGTGGGCGGTAGCGGAGCAGCCGGAGCTCGCCAAGGAAGTGCCCGTCGGCGGGCCTCGCCGGCGTCACGGTCTTCACCTCGGCCGCGGGAGCGGGCGCCTCGTAGGGCGTTCGTGCGGGCAGAGGGGCAGTGCCGTTCAGTTCGGAGCCGTCGACGCCGCCGAATGCGACGGCCGAGAGCTCATCGAAGATGACGACCGCATGCGGCGAAAGCTCGACGTCGAAGCGGCCCGCGAGTTGCGAGATCCAGGCGAGCTCGTCGGGGACGGGAGCGATGACGGTGCGGCGGAGGCGCTGCAATCGGCCCTCGAGGTTCAGGAGGGTCCCGTCGCTCTCGAGCGAGCTCGTTGCCGGTAGGACGAGGTCGGCCCACCCGACGGCGAGATCATGGAACATCGTGATCGCGATGACGTGCTCGGCCCGCTCGGCGAGCGCTCGCACTGCGGGATCGGCTGCGGCCCGGTCGCCGGAGATGATCAGCAGTCCGATCGGCTCCGGATTCGCCTCGTCCTCGTCGGCGGCTGCGGCCCAGGCCGTCGCGACGCCTCTGCCGTTCGGCGTTGCCGGGAGATGGAAGGCGCCACTGCCGGGCTTCTCGGCGAAACCGAGCGCGTGCGCCGCCTCGGCGAGCCGGGCGCCACCGCCTCCGCCGGAGCCGGACCACACGAGGATCGCGCGATCGGCTGCACGTAACCTGTCGCCAAGCTCGTTTCCGCTTCCTGCGAGGGCGCGAAGCGCGGCGGCGGCGCCGCCCGGTCCCGTGGGCTCCGTTCCCGTTGGGCCGTAGCGCACGATCTCGGCGCCGTTACGACCCGCCGCTTTGAGCCAGAGGTCGACGATCGGCGCACGGTCTGCGACGTCGTCGTCACCGACGATGACGACGATCTCGGCCTGCGCGATCGAGGACAGTGGAAGGCGGAACGCGTCCAAAGCGCCAGAGGTCGATTCGGGCAGGACCGCGGTGTGCGCGCCGAGCCCGCCGCGAAGGAGACGCGCGAGCGCGTACGCCTGCTCGACGCTCTCCGTGCCCGAGAGCGCCGTGACGGTGCGGGTTCCGGCCTCGCGCAGGAGTGTCTCGGCGCGATCGAGCGCGGTCTCCCAGCTAACGGGCTCGAGGCCGAGCTCGCCGCGAACGAGCGGCTCGGCAATGCGATCCTCGGCGATGAGGTGCGGATACGTGAAGCGGCCCTTGTCGCACAGCCACCCGCCGTCGACCTCGGGATGATTGCGGGAGAGGATCCGCTTGACCTTGCCCTCACGCACCGTGGCGTTGATGTTGCAGCCGACGGAGCAGAGCCCGCACACCGTTGGCACGTTCTGGATGTCCCAGGGGCGCGCCTCGAAGCGGTACTGAGTGGAGGTGAGCGCGCCGACAGGACAGAGCTCGATGACGTTGCCGGAGAACGGTGCGCGGTACGGGTCGCTCTCGAATGTCGTGATCTCGGTGTGGGCGCCACGATTGCGCGCGACGAGCTGGTGGTCCTCTGCGACGTCGGACGAGAAGCGAGTGCACCGGTAACAGAGGATGCACCGCTCGCGGTCGAGCGCGATCAGCGGCGAGACTGGAATCGGCTTCTCCAGCGTGATCTTCGAGAACGACATGCGCGTGTTGCCCGGCCCGTAGCGGAACGTCAGATCCTGGAGCGGGCACTCACCACCCTTGTCGCAGACGGGGCAGTCGAGCGGATGGTTGACGAGGATGAACTCGAGCGTCGCGTTCTGGCCCTCGGCAGCCTTCTCCGAGGACGCAGCGGTCTTGACGACCATCCCGTCCTGCGCAGTGAGCGTGCAGCCGGCCTGGAGCTTCGGCAGACCTTCGACCTCGACGAGGCACATCCGACAGGCGCCGACAGGTGGGCCGAGGCGCGGCTCGTAACAGAAGACCGGGATCTCGATTCCCGCCGAGGCGGCGGTCTCGACGAGCCCCGTTCCCTTCGGAACGGCCACGGCTCGATCGTCAATGGTCACGGTGACGAGTTCCCCGCTAGACATTGATCAACCCATCTATCGCTTTGCCCTCAGGCAAAGCGATGTGCATGGCGACGGGGGCAAGGAGATGATCGAGTGTCGACTCGCCGTGGAACGGGCAGCCGCCCTCATCGATGTGGGCCTGAAACTCGTCGCGGAACTTGTCGAAGTAGCTCATCACTGCAATCGCGTCGGAGTCGCCGAGCGGACAGAGGCACTTGCCGTTGATGCGCTCGGCGACAGAGACGAGCAGGTCCATGTCGGCCTGCGTGCCGCGACCGTCCTCGATCTTCTGGAGGATGTTCGTCAGCCACTTCGTGCCGACGCGACAGGGCGTGCACTTACCGCACGACTCGTGCTCGTAGAACTGCGAGACGCGCACGGCGAGCTGCACCATGCAGCAGCGGTCGTCGAGGGCGATCACCGCGGCCGAGCCGATTGCCGTGCCCGCGCCGACGAGTGAGTCGAAATCGAGGGTGACCGTGTTCGCCTCGTCGGCGGTCAGGATCACCGTCGAGGAGCCACCGGGGATCACGGCCTTCAGCGAGCGGCCGTCCGCGATGCCGCCGCCGAGCTCGTTGATGAGGTCGCGCAGCGGGTAGCCGTGCGGGAGCTCGTAGTTTCCCCCGTTGACGATATTGCCCGAGAGCGAGAAGACGCGGGTGCCGGTCGAGTTCTCGACACCGAGCTTCGCATACTCCGCGCCGCCGATCTCCATCACGGTCGTTGCCGACGTGATCGACTCGACGTTGTTGACGGCCGTGGGTGACGCGTAGAGGCCGGCGATCGCGGGGAACGGCGGCTTCGTGCGTGGCAGGCCGCGGCGGCCCTCGAGCGACTCGAGCAGCGCCGTCTCCTCACCGCAGATGTAGGCGCCTGCGCCGCGGTGGACGACGATCGTGACGTCGCCGAGGATGTCCTTTGCGCGCATCTGTTCGAGCGCAGCAACGAGCACCTCGAACTCCGCTTCGTACTCGCCACGGATGTAGATGAAGATGTGCTTCGACTCGATCGCGTGCGCCGCAATCAGCGAGCCTTCGAGGAACCTGAACGGGACGCGGAGCATGATCTCGCGATCTTTGAACGTGCCGGGCTCGGACTCATCGGCGTTGATCACGAGGTAGTGCGGCTTGTCGATCTTGTCCGGCTTTGGAACGAAGCTCCACTTGCGACCGGTGGGGAAAAACGCGCCGCCGCGACCCCGGAGGTTCGACGCGTTGAGCTCGGCGATCACGTCGTCGGGTGTCAGGGCGCGTGACTTCGCGAGCGCCTGGAAGCCGCCAACGGCCTCGTAGTCGGCGATCTCGGTCAGCGCACCGCCGTTTGTGCCGGCGAAGACGATCTCAGGCGTCGGGCTCATCCCGCTCCTTCCACTCGATCCCGCGCAGCTCGGCCACGATCCTCGGGACATCTCCGGCCTGAACGTGGAGCCGGTGGCGATTGTTGACGGCGACGATCGTCGCCCAGCCGCAACCGCCGAGACACTCGACGGTGCGGAGCGTGAACTCGTCAGCTGTGTCGCCGGCCTTCAGGCCGAGCTCGCTCTCGAACGCCTCGACCACCTGCTGCGCGCCCTTGAGGCCGCAGGAGATGTTCGTGCAGACCTCGATCACGGTTTCGCCGACGGGCTCGAGACGGAACATGTCGTAGAACGATGCGATCGAGAGGCAGTACGCGGGCGTCAGGTCGAGGGCATCCGCAACGTCGCGGAACGCCTGCTCGGGAAGCCAGCCACCGCTCCGCTCCTGGGCGAGTTGCAGCGAGGGCATCACGGCCGAGAGGCTCTCGGGATAGCGTGCCCGGATCTCCTGGATCTCGTCGTAGAGGCTGAGTGTGCTCACCGGTCGACCTCGCCCATGACACCGTCGAGCGATCCGACGATCGCGATCATGTCGGCGATCGCCGCGTCCGTCATGCAGGTCGCAGTCGCCTGGAGGGCGACGAAGCTCGGCGCCCTGAACTTCACACGCCAAGGCTTCGGGCCACCGTCGGAAACGACGTAGACGCCGAACTCACCTCGCGGAGACTCGACGCACTGGTAGACCTCGCCCTCGGGAACCATGTAGCCCTCGGTGACGATCTTGAAGTGGTGGATGAGCGACTCCATCGAGGTGTGGAGCTCCTCGCGCGGCGGCAGAACGACCTTGCGGTCGTCGGCGATCCAGGGCTCGCCGCGCATCTCCTCGAGGCGGTCGAGGCACTGGGAGACGATGCGCACGGATTCGCGCATCTCCTCCATGTGGACGCGGTAGCGCGCATAGACATCGCCCTCCGGGAAGACCGGGACGTCGAACGAGACCTCGTCGTAGGCGAGGTACGGCATGTTCTTGCGGAGATCCCAGTTCACGCCCGAGGCGCGCAGGACGGGGGCAGACTGGCCGAGTGCGATTGCGTCGTCGGCAGACAGGAGCCCGATGCCCTTGGTGCGCTTGAGCCAGATCGCGTTGCGATCGAGGATCGCCTCGTACTCGTCGATCGCCTTCGGCATCTTCTTGCACCACTCACGTGCCTGCGCGTAGAAGCCCTCCGGGATGTCCTCGGCGAGGCCACCGGCCTGGAAGTAGCGCGTGTGCATCCGGGTGCCGCAGACCATCTCGAAGAGGTCGAGCGTCGTGTCGCGATCGTCGAACGTGTACCAGAACATCGAGATCGCTCCGAGCTCGAGAGCCGACGTTCCGAGCCAGACGAGGTGCGAGTGGATCCGCGTCAGCTCGGAGAGGCACATCCGCATCCACGTCGCTTTGCGAGGTACCTCGATGCCGAGCAGCTTCTCGATCGCGAGCACGAACGCGAGCTCGTTGACCTGGAAGGAGACGTAGTCGATGCGCTCCGGGTAGGTGATGCACTTCCACCACGTCTTCTGCTCCATCGTCTTCTCGAAGCCCGTGTGGAGATAGCCGATCACGGCCGAGATGCCCGCGACCATCTCGCCGTCGAGATCGACCACGAGGCGCAGCACGCCGTGGGTGGACGGATGGTTCGGCCCGAAGTTGATCGTGAGGATGTCCTCGAGCGCGTGCTTCTCCGGGTCGACGATCACCGCCGTCGGAATCGGGCTCGGGATGCGCGAGCCCTCGTAGATCTTCGGCCTGTTCTCGATCACTGACATCTCTACTCGGCCCCCGAGAACCGAACGGGCT
Source organism: Gaiella sp. (assembly GCA_046590225.1). Lineage (GTDB taxonomy): Bacteria > Actinomycetota > Thermoleophilia > Gaiellales > Gaiellaceae > Gaiella. Next base: position 51,373 of record JBKJVI010000049.1, read on the forward strand.
CGCCGCCGATCGGATAGTCCTTGCGCAACGGATGGCCCTCCCAGTCGTCCTCCATCAGGATGCGAACGAGGTTCGGGTGGCCACGGAAGACGATGCCGAACATGTCCCAGGCCTCGCGCTCGAACCAGTCGGCAGTGGGCCAGACGGGAACGACGCTGTCGATCTCCTCGCCGTCGTCGAGCCAGACCTGCAGGCGTACGCGAACGGGATCGTCGGCGAGCCTGAGCGCGTGATAGTTGACGGCGAAGCGCTTCGGCTTGGCGTCGGGCACGCGCGCGAGCCCCTGCGTTCCCGGGCCGTGCATATCCCGGCCGGCGGGCGTGCCGATGTAGCCGGACACTCCGCGCGAGCCCCAGCCGAGGTAGTCGGTCGGCGTCAGGTCCGAGAGAAAGTTGAAGCCGAGCTCGTCACGCAGGTAGGTGCACGCCTCGACGATGCGCGCGGCATCGACGACGAGGGTCGTCTCACCGTGACCGCCGGTGGTCTCGACGAAACCGGGAACGCCGTCGTAGCTCACTGCGCAACCGTCGTCATTGGGCTACCGTCGTCACTGGGCCACCTTCGTCACTGGGCCACCCCGCGAATCTGGTAGGCGGGGGGTACACCGGCCTTGATCTTCTCGTGCAGCCGGACGATGCCCTCCATCAGCGCCTCCGGGCGCGGCGGGCAGCCGGGCACGTGGACGTCGACCGGGACGATCTTGTCGACGCCCTGGAGCACGGTGTAGTTGTTGAACATCCCGCCAGAGCTCGCACAGGCGCCCATCGCAATGACCCACTTCGGCTCGAGCATCTGGTCGTAGACCTGGCGCAACGGCGCAGCCATCTTGTGCGTCACTCGACCGGAGACGATGAGGAGATCGGCCTGCCGGGGCGACGAGCTGAAGCGCTCCATCCCGAAGCGGGAGATGTCGTAGCGGGACGAAACGATCGACATCATCTCGATCGCGCAGCACGCGAGCCCGAACGTGTCGGGCCACATCGAGTTCGCCTGCGCCCAGGCGACCGCCTTCTCCACGGTCGTGATCCCGAGGGCGTCCTCGATCCCGTCGATCTCCTCCTCGAACACACCGGGGCCTTTATTGGGCATCAGGGTGCGTTCGGAGTTGAGCCCGGCCCTCGCCAGCGGGCGGTCACTGATCAGGGGGAGCTTCTTCAAGTCCGCGTCCCATCCACGAAGCAGAGAAACGCAGCACGCGGCCGCGCAGCGGCTGACGCTATCCATCTAATGGGGGCGCCCCCACGGAGATCGAGTCGTGAACAGAAGGTTCGTGGCGACCGCATTAGTGCCATTCGAGCGCGCCCTTCCGCCAGATGTAGATGTACGCGACGAGCAGGATCCCGATGAACGTGAGGAACTCGATCAACCCGAACCAGCCGAGTGCGTTCAACTGGATGGCGAGGGGATAAAGAAAGACGATCTCGATGTCGAAGAGGATGAACAGCATCGCCGTCACGTAGAAGCTGACGGTGAAGCGACGATCCTGGGCGGGAGGCCCCTCGGAAACACCTGACTCGAACGGGATCATCCGCTGTTTCGTGCGCGAGGTCGGACGCGTCGCGAACAGGAACGAGCCCATGATCATCGTGGCGGGGATTACCGCCGCGAAGAATGCGTAGATCAGAAACGGAAGCCAGTCCGAAAGCATGAGAGTCCCTCCCCGGCAGGGAGCAGGTGCGCCAAACTTAGCACCTAGCTGCCCTCGGCACGAGATGAGGTGCAAGCCCCCTACCCATCCGGAAACAGCTGTTACAAAGTCTGAGCGCTCCGGGCACGGGGCACTGTTCGGGTAGGATTCCTGTCATGGAGATCCAGGAGCGCCCCACCGAGACACTGCTGACGATAACGCCGACCGCAGCGGCAAAGATTCGCGAGTTGATGACGGAGGAGCCGGACGGCGACACGATGGTGCTGCGCGTTGCGATCCAGGGCGGTGGCTGCTCGGGCTTCCAGTACGGCCTCGGCTTCGACACGGAGCCGGCCGAGGGCGACCTCGAGTTGACGCTCGAGGGCGTGAACGTGGTCGTCGACCCCTTCAGCGTTCCCTACCTCCAGGGTGCGACGGTCGACTTTCTCACCGGGCTCCAGGAGTCGGGCTTCAAGATCGACAACCCGAACGCGGCCTCCTCGTGTGGCTGTGGCCACTCCTTCCAGGTGGAAGAAGGCGCGGAGACCGAATCCGCCCCGGACGCGGGCGTCGGCGGCTGCGGCTCCGGCTGTTCGCACTGAGCTTCGGGATGGTTGCGGGAAGAGGCTTCAGCCTCTTCCCTGAGCCGTAGCCTCCCCCGTTCGCAGCGTCGGCCGTCGGACTATTCTGGATGTATGAGCGTCCAACCCCTCCGCGTCGCCGTCGTCGGCTCGGGACCTGCCGGCTTCTACGCCGCAGGCGCACTGCTCGCTCATGATCCCCCGGTCGAGGTCGATCTCCTCGACCGTCTGCCTACCCCGTGGGGTCTCGTTCGCCTCGGTGTCGCGCCGGATCACCCCAAGATCAAGTCGGTTTCGCGCGCGTTCGGGAAGATCGCTCAGCGGCCCGGGTTCCGGTTCTTCGGCAACGTCGACGTCGGGCGGGACATCTCACACGAGGTGCTCGCTGAGCACTACGACGCGGTGATCTACGCCTACGGCGCGCAGGCCGACCGTCGCATGGGCATCCCGGGCGAGGATCTCCCAGGCTCCTTCGCCGCGACGGAGTTCGTCGCCTGGTACAACGGCCACCCCGACTTCCAGGACATCCCGTTCGACCTCTCGTCGGAGCGCGCCGTCGTGATCGGGAACGGCAACGTTGCCGTCGATGTCGCGAGGATGCTCGCCCTCGTCTCCGAGGAGATCTCTCCCACCGACACGACCGACGAAGCGATCGCGGCGATCCTCGGTTCCGGGATCAGGGAGATCGTCGTTCTCGGTCGTCGAGGCCCCGTCCAGGCGGCTTTCACGACGCCCGAGCTGCAGGAGTTGCGGGAGCTCGCGGGTGCAGATCTCGTCGTCGATCCCGCAGATCTCGAGCTTGATCCGGTGAGTGCGGCCGCGCTCGAAGAGGACACGGCGCTTGCCCGCCGCAACGTCGAGGTTCTGCGAGAGGTCGTCGCGGCTCCGACGACGGGCAAGGAGAAACGTGTCGTTCTGCGTTTCTGCGTCTCGCCTGTCGCAATCGTCGGTGACGAGCGCGTCGAGGCGGTTGAGGTTGTGCGCAACGTGCTCGTCGCGGACGAGAGCGGGCACATCCGCGCCGTCCCGACCGAGGAGCGCGAGGTGATCCCCTGCGGAATCGTCCTGCGCAGCGTCGGCTACCGCGGCACGGAGATCGCCGGCGTCCCGTTCGACGAGCGGCGCGCGACGATCAAGAACGATCAGGGTCGCGTCCTCGACGAGGGCGGCGCTCCGATTCCCGGGCTCTACTGTGCGGGCTGGATCAAGCGTGGCCCGAGCGGCGTGATCGGCACGAACAAGAAGGATGCAGC
>JBKJVI010000069.1:0-3948 GCA_046590225.1 Gaiella sp.
GAAAACCGAGCAGGCCGAGGACGCAGGGAGTCTCGATACTGGGTTGTACCGGGGCGACCGAGGACGACGGCATGCGAAGCGTTTGCAGCCGCACGAAGACGGTACGTATTTCCCGGAAAGACCACTAGGTCTCCGTCCTGACCGCAACGCGGAGGCGCGACGAGGCGGCACGCGGATTGTGATCGAGCTCGCCTGCGGACGGTCGCACCGGCCGCTTCGTGAGCAGGCGAAGCTCCGGCTCCTTGCCACAGACGCAGATCGGGAAGTCGGGCGGGCACGTGCATCCCTTTGCACCCGCAACCATGAACTGCTTGACGATTCGGTCCTCGAGCGAGTGGAAGCTGATCACGGCGAGCCTACCGCCGGGTCGGAGCATCGCAACGGCGGCAGGCAGGGCTGCCTCGAGCTGCCCGAGCTCGTCGTTGACGGCGATCCGCAGGGCCTGGAAGACGCGCTTCGCTGGGTGCCCTTCGCCGAAGCGAGCGGGTGTCGGAATCGCCATCTTGATCACGTCGACGAGGTCGAGCGTGCGGAAGAACGCCTGCTCGGTGCGGCGCCGCGCTATTGCACGCGCGATCGGACCTGCGTAGCGCTCTTCGCCGTAACGGCGAAAGATCGTCGCGAGCTCCTTCTCGTCCCAGGTGTTCACGATGGTCGCGGCCGTGACCTCGCCAGACGGATCCATGCGCATGTCGAGCGGCGCGTCGGTGGCGTACGAGAAGCCGCGCTCGGGCCGGTCGATCTGCATCGACGAGACGCCGATGTCGAGCAGGATCGCGTCGGCCTTGATGTCATTCGTCGAGAGCTGCGTGAGCACGAGCGCGAAGTCGCCGCGGAGGAAGCGGACGTCTACCCCGGCCTGCGCCTTGAATCGATCGAAGTGCGCCTTCGCGCTCGGGTCGCGGTCGATCGCGACGAGCTTCCCCCGGCCGTGAAGATCCTGTGCGAGGAGGCGCGCATGGCCGCCCGCGCCGAACGTGGCATCGACGACCGTCTCACCCGGCTGGACGGCGAGCAGGTTGCGCACCTCGTCCGCGAGGACGGGGGTGTGGTCAGACGCGCTGTGCGGCAAGACGTTCGGCAGCATGGTCGGCACTCCCTTCGATCCCTTCCAGGCGCTCCACCCAGGCAGAGCGATCCCAGATCTCGAGGTGATCGTGGGTTCCGATCACCGTGACGTCCTTGACGAGGCTTCCGTAGCGAATGAGGTGAGGAGGGAGAAGCACGCGCCCCTGCTTGTCGGGCGTGTCCTCGGCGGCACCGCCGAAGAAGAGACGCTGCAGCGTTCGAGCCTCGGAACTGAGCGGGTCGAGGCCACCGATGCGCTCCGCGATCGTCGTCTGCCAGGCGTCCTTCGGATAGACGTCGACGCTTCCGTCGAGCCCTTTCGAGAGCACGACGCCGTCGGCCAGGGCGTCACGGAATCGAACCGGCAGGGTGAGCCGGCTCTTGTCGTCGATCGAGTGGTCGTACTGGCCGATGAACATGCGCAAAGCTCCAGGGTCGCTCCCACGTTCCCCCACTTTAAACCACTCTCCCCCACTTTGCAAGTCGAGGGCGCGGCTGGCGGTGGCCGGACGCTTCAGCCGGTCGCCAGGGTTCCGCCAGCGCGGTGGCCAAGCCGGTGGCCGCCTTCAGCCGGTCGCCAGGGTTCAAGCTCCCGGGTTCAAACGCTCCTGACCAGATGCCGCGCCCTCACCACGCGCAACCCTGGAGAGAGGCTGAAGGCTCTCCCCCGCCTGAACGGGTGAGAGCTACGCTGCGCTCAGGCCGCGTCGGCCGCAGACGGCGGCCGATACGTCAGCGCGAAGACCGTCTCGAGCATCCACTGCCTGAACGACTCGTTGTTGCTGAACTGCTTGAACAACTCGGTGTCGTCCTTGAGCAGCTCGTTCATCACGCGCCCGAGCGCCTTGTCGTGCTCGATGCGTGCGTTCTGCTTGTCGCTGTTTGCCCGCGCGTTCGTGTAGGCGGGGTCAGCCGCGACCTTGGCAGGGATCTCCTCGCCGATCAGCTTCTCGATCCGGTCCGCGTCGGCCCAGGGAATGTTTCCGAACAGCTCGTTGAACGTCTTGAGGATGTTCGAGAGCCGCTCGAGCTCTGGCTCGGGCATCCCGCCGCCTCCGCCCGCCGGCACCGGGTCGATCTCCGCGTCCTCGTCGGGCAGCTGCACCTTCCGCGCCGCAGACCTCTCGGCCCTGTAGCTGTCCATGTCGATCGTCTCGAGGATGCCCTTCGCGAGGTCGTCCTCCTTCGGCGCCGGCAGCTTCGGGATCAGAAAGTTGAGGAAGATAGAGAGCTTCTCCCAGTCGGCGTTCGTGTACGGGAGGATCGCGGCAAGGAAGCCGTACGTGCGGACGAACGCCTTCGCCTTGCCCTTGAAGTCGACCTGGCCGTCCTCGTCGAGCGCCTCGAGGTAGGTCGCGACGCAGGCGTCGAGCACGATGTCGAGCTGAGGCCGGTCAGCGCCTCCCAGGAAGTCGGCAACGAGCTGGTCGACTTGCGCCTCGTCGTAGACCTCTGTCGCGTCGAGATCGGTTTTCAGGTCGTGGAGCTTGTTGGGGTCGGTCTCGGAGCTGAGGATCGTCGTCCGGTAGTAGGGGGCGAACGACGCTTCAATCGTGTCGGGGTCATTGAGAAAGTCGAGCACGAAGACGTCGTGCTTCTGCGGGTGGGCGCGGTTCAGGCGCGAGAGGGTCTGCACCGCCTTCACGCCCGAGAGCGGCTTGTCGACGTACATCGTGTGCAGCAGCGGCTCGTCGTAGCCGGTCTGAAACTTGTCCGCGCACACGAGGAAGCGATACGGGTCCTCACGGATCCTGTCGGCGATCTTGCTCGACGGGAAGCCGTTGACCGACGCCTCCGTCACCTTCTCGCCTCCGAACTCCGGCTCCCCCGAGAAAGCAGCGATGGCCTTGTACGGGCTCTTGCACTCGCCGAGATAGGCGCTGATCGCATGGAAGTACTGCAATGCGCGCTCGATCGAGCTGCAGACGACCATCGCGCGAGCCTGGCCTCCGATCTTGTTCAGCGCGATCACCTGCTCCTGGAAATGATCGACCATGATCTCGGCCTTGACCCGGATCGCGTGGTCGTGGCTCTCGACGTAGAGGCGGAGCTTCTTCCGCGCCCGCTTGACGTCGAACTCCGGGTCGGCGTCCACCGTCTTGACGAGCCGGTAGTAACTGTCGACGGGTGTGTAGTACTCGAGCACGTCGAGGATGAACCCCTCCTGGATCGCCTGCTTCATCGAGTACGTGTGGAACGGACGATGCTTCTTCACCCCGTTCTCGACGAACGGCTCGCCGAAGATCTCGAGCGTCTTGTTCTTCGGCGTCGCCGTGAACGCGAAGTAGCTCGCGTTCGGCAGGAGCTTGCGCGACTCCATCAGCCGGTTGATCGTGTCCTCGACCGTCTCGCCATCGTCGGCCTCGCCACCTTCGGCGAACGCCTGGTTGAGCGCCGCGGTCGCGCGGCCTCCCTGGCTCGAGTGCGCCTCGTCGATCACGATCGCAAAGCGCCGCTCGCGGTGCGCCGAGCCGAGCTCGTCGAGGATGAACGGAAACTTCTGCACCGTCGAGATCACGATCTTCTTGCCACCCTCGATGAACGCGCGCAGCTGGGCCGAGCCCTCGGTGACGGCGCCGATCGTGGCGCTCACCTGCGCGAACTGCTTGATCGTCTCGCGGATCTGCACGTCGAGGATGCGCCGATCGGTGACGACCACGACCGTGTCGAACGCGTTCTTGCCTCCGTGATCGAGCCCGATCAGCTGGTGGGCGAGCCACGCGATCGAGTTCGACTTGCCGCTCCCTGCCGAGTGCTCGATCAGGTAGCGGCGCCCCGCCCCGTGCTCGGCCGCGTCGGCGAGCAGGCGGTGGACGACGTCGAGCTGATGGTAGCGCGGCCAGATCTGCGTCTGGCGCTTCTTGCCGGTCTTCTCGTCCT
>JBKJVI010000004.1:0-7618 GCA_046590225.1 Gaiella sp.
TGACGGTCGGGCTTGTCTTCTTCACTCGTCGCCTCGCCGCCGAGGCGCTCGAGACGCGCGCCGAGATGAGGCTGACCCGCGAAGAGAGCGCGCGGGCACGTCTCCTCGCGATCAGGCCGCGTATTGGTCTCGACGTCGACAACCTCGGCGCCGGCGTCGGATTCGTGACGGTCAGCAACATCGGAGGAGGACCTGCCGTCGCGGTGCGTGGCAAGCTTGACTTCGGTCCCGACCTCGGGGTGCGCAATATCGCGTTTCACACTCTCTCGACCGGCGAGAAACACCAGTTCATGCCGATGAAGGGCGTGGCCGGAGAGCTCGTTCGTATGGATGAGTTCACCGCCAGCTCCCCGAGTGTTTCGCTGACCGGCACGATGAGCGACTCATTCGGCAACGAGTTGCCTATCGCCGAGTCGATCGACATCGCGGACGTATGGGAGATCACTAAGGTGTCGAACCGACGGCTCCCCGACGACTACGAGAAGCAGACCGTCGACGAGCTCAAGGGGATTCGCAAGTCGCTCGAGGGGATCCAGGGCACAGTCAGGAGTGCCTACTACCGCGCGTACCCTCCCACGGAGTGACCCGAGCGCGAGGCGCAACGGCAACGAGAGATCAGCAGGACGATGTACTCGTGAGGTTCAGAGCCGCGCGGTGATCTCGCGCACGTAGCGTTCCGCTGCTTCCTCGAGCTCCATCTGCGCGGTCGCAGGGAGCGGATCTCCAAACACGAGAGGCCTCGCGGGCATCCGGTCGGTGCCCGACTGGTGGTACTGAAGGACGGGCGGGTGGTTCGCGCCTCCGTCGTCGATCGACAGCGTGAGCGAGTGCGGCGTGCGGCGCTGCTCGACCCTGGAGGCGGCCTGCCGCAGCTGCCCTGACGCCTGCAGGATCCCCTTGCCGCCGGTCTTGGTTAGCGCGTACACGGGTGACAGGGGCGCCCACGGCGTTCCCGCGAACGCGCCTTCGCTGTCGAACTGCCGTCTCATCCACGAGTGAAACAAGGGGATGACCGCGCCCCAGAATGGTCGGAGGTCGGAGACGGCCGTCTCGAGGAGCCGGAGCTTGCGCTGCGCATCGTTGTCGTCCATCGTCACCTTGATGTCCAATGGGTTAGCCTCCCGCGGGGATCGGGACGGCACGACAGCGGCAGGCCGGGGGTGTTCACCGGGGAGGTGCCCATCGTGGCCACTCGTGTTGGAGGCAAAGAGACGTTCACCAGACAGGACGTCATTGAGCTACTCGCGGCGCTCGGTGCAGCCGGCGATCTCATGCTGCAGGACATCCCGAAGCACAGGCGGCAGAAGGCCGTCTCGAATCTCGCGTGGACGCTGGCCGGCGAATATCTCGGCGAGATTCCGGAGGAGGCGCACCACGAAGAGGGAGACGGGGCGTGGGAGTCGGATCCGGACGAGCTCGAGATCCACGCGCGGTCGTCCGAGATAGAAGCGTTGCTGATCGAGAGCTGCTACCTCCAGAAGCTTCAAGTCGTTGAGCTTCAGCTGAGCGCGTTGGCGCGGAGCGGCAGGCCGGCGGCGCTTCGGATTTACGCGTCCCGCCTCCGGGCTGCTGGCACGCAGAAGGACATCGGGTTCCCCTCGTCCCAAGAGATCTGGGAGATCGCGCGTATGGCGGAGGTGGCGTCGTGATCGTTTCACCTTGGCCTGACCGTCGGGAGCTCGACAAGATCGAGAAGAAGCTGGCGGGCGCGCACAGTGCGCTCGACGAGCTTTGCAGTGGCCTGGGAGCGCTCATCGAGGAAGGCTGCACGCCGCCGCTACGTAAGGGTGTGCCCGTGCCGACGCTGGAAGAGTTCGGGGCGCTGTCGGTGTTCCTTGCGACAGCGAAGTTTGATCTCGAGTTGCTGGACGGCACGTTGGCGAAGCTCTCGGAGATCCGCGATGAGGTCGGATGCTTCGAGCCCGTCGGGGAGGTGGCGTCGTGAACGCCGCGGTTGAAGTGGATCAGGTCACGATCCGCCGAGACGTGCTCCTCGACGCACTGGGGGCTCTCCACTACACGTCGGACCTCGTGTGGGACGAGCTCGATGACTCTCAGCGCAACGCGACAAATGGCGCGCTCAACCGCGCGATCGAGGTCGTGTACGGCCCTTGCCCGGACGACGACGCGGGCTGGGAAACGTGGGACGCCGAGGTGGTCGAGCGAGGCCGCCTGATCGGCGGCGGCCTCGACGAGAACGGAGGAAAGTGATGGCGACTGCGATCGATGGCCGGCGGCTCGAGCGGACGAGGGAGCCGGGGATCTGCAAACGGGGCGACCGGTACGTCGTCCTGTTCCGCGACCACCAGGGTAGGCAGCGGAAACGGTTCGCGGCCACGCTGGCTGAGGCACGTGACGTGAAGGCGACGACGCGGGCGGATGTGCGGCGCGGCGAGTTCCGTGCCGTCTCGAAGGTCACGTTCGCGGAGTACGCGCCCGGGTGGATCGACTCGTACACGGGTCGCACACGACGCGGCATCGGGATTCGCACGCTCGACCTGTACCGGGCTGACCTCGGGCTCGACGCAGACGGGAAGGCGACGGGGAAGGGTGCGGTCGAGTTCTTCGGGCGCACCCTCCTCACCGAGATCGGCGCCCGCGAGCTGACCGACTATGCCGCGCACCTGAGCAAGCGAGGTCTGTCGCGGTCGAGCGTGCGGCGGGCGCTTGCCCCGGTGAAGGTGCTGCTCGCGACCGCCCACGAACGCGACCAGCTGATCCGGTTCAACCCGACGGCCGGCGTCAGGATCGTCGCACCCGCACGGGCCGAGGAAGAGTCGGTCGAGAAGGTGAAGGCGCTCGCGCCGGAGGAGCTCGCCGCGGTGATCGATCACACGCCGGAGCAGTGGCGGCTGTTCGTGCAGTTCCTCGCCGAGACCGGCTTGCGGATCGGCGAGGCGATCGAGATGAGATGGTCGGACCTCGACCGCGGTGAACGCAAGCTCACGGTTGGTCGCCAGTACAACCGCGGCAGCGTGAGTCTCCCGAAGGGACGAAAGACACGCCGAATCCCGGTTTCGGCTCGGCTCGACGGGATGCTGTGGGAGCACCGCAAAGCGACGGGTGCGAAGGACGGCGAGCTGATGTTCGTCGGCAAGCAGGGAGCACGCGTCGACGCGAAGAACCTCGCCGCCCGCACACTCAAGGTGGCGTGTGTCGACGCCGGCGTCGGCGAGCTCGTCGACGGCCACCCGTCTTCGTGGGTGAGCTTCCACACGTTCAGGCACAGCTGTGCGACGCAGCTGTTCCGCAACGGATGGAACGCGTCGCAGGTATCTCGGTTCCTCGGTCACGCCGACGCCGGCTTCACGCTCCGCACCTACGTGCATCTCCTCGACGAGGACCTGCCCGAGCCCGACGTCCTCGCGTCCCTCGACCTGCTCGACCGGGGCAACAATGGGGCAACGCAACCCACCGAAACACACCGAGACGAAGTCACGCCGAACGAGCCGATTCGGCTCAGGCTGGCCGTTGCAGCCACCACACCGAAACAGGCCGAAACGGCCGGCTCCGATTATGAGTCGGCTGCTCTAACCAACTGAGCTACGGGCCCGCCGTCAACGAGCCTAACGGGTTGACGCTCCCGTTCCCGTCACCGGACTGTCACAATGCTGTCACAAGCGCGGCCCGGGTCGCGGACACGACGGGAAGGGATGCGGCCGTTGAAGACGTTCCAGCGTGAGGTGCAGCTGCGCACAGCCGGTGGCCTCACAGTGACCGACATCACGGCCGAGGTGCGCGATGCCGTCCGCGAGAGCGGGATCCAGGCCGGCATCTGCTGCGTGTTCTCGCCCCACACGACCTGCTCCGTGCGGATCAACGAGTGGGAGCGCGGCTTTCTCGAGGATTTCGCCGTCATGCTGAAGCGGCTCGTCCCGACGGAGCACTACTACGCGCACGATGACTGGGACCGGCGCACCGAGAACGTCGACCCGGACGACCAGGAGTTCGGCAACGGTCACTCACACTGCATGTCGATGCTGCTCGGCCCGGCTGGCGAATCGGTGCCGATCCGCGAGGGAGAGCTATGCCTCGGCACGTGGCAGCGCATCCTGTTTCTCGAGCTCGACCGCGAGCGCGACCGCCGCTGGCTCGTGCAAGTCGTCGGCGTCTGAGGATTGCGCGATGAAAGAGCATATCGCGCAATCCTCAGCCTCCTCCTCTTTGCTTCTTGTTGCCCGCTTCGCGGGATCCTGAAGCCGGGAACCTACGGTTCCCCGTGACCCCTCCCTCCGCTCGGAAGAACAGGCTCTGCTCGTCGCGATCGGCTCCTACTCCGGCGTGACGTAGGCCGCAGTCAGGCCGCCGTCGACGAGGAACGACGTACCGTTGACGTAGGACGACTCGTCGCTTGCGAGAAACAGTGCGCCGTTGACGACCTCGCGCGGCTTCGCGAGCCGCCCCATCGGCCAGTGGATGCGACGCCGTTCGAGGGCTTGAGGGTCGCCACCGAAGATCCGCAGGAGAAGCGGCGTCTCGACGGGGCCGGGACAGAGCGAGTTGACGCGAATCCCCTGTCGAGCGAACTGCACCGCGAGCTCGCGACTCATCGAAAGTACGGCGCCCTTGGAGGCGCTGTAGGAGATCTGGGAGGTCGCGGCACCAAGGATCGCGACGAAGGACGCGACGTTGATCACCGACCCACCACCGCGTTCGAGCAGATGCGGGATCCCGTGCTTGCAGCAGAAGTAGACGCCCTTCGTGTTGACGTCCTGAACGCGATCCCAGGCATCCGCCTCGGTGACAAGGATCGAATCGTCGTCGGCCGGAGAGATCCCGGCGTTGTTGTAGAGGACGTCGATGCCGCCGAATCGCTTGGCCGCAGTGGCATACATCGCCTTGACGTCGTCCTCACTCGCCACGTTTGCGCGGACGGCAAACGCCGAGCCTTCGGGGCACAGCGCGACGGTCTCCTCGGCGAGAACGAAGTCGACGTCGGCGACACACACCTTCGCGCCTTCCGCCGTGAACACGATCGCTCCTTCGCGCCCCATCCCACCACCGGCACCGGTGATCACACAGACCTTTCCTTCGAGCCGTCCAGCCATGATCGCTAACCCTTCGTCGAGATTGACTACGAACGCTCCGCGAAGGCTGATTCAACACCATCGCGGCACTCGAGGTTTGATGTGTCGGGCTTGCCTCCCTCGATCGAGGGAACGGGATCGGCTCTGGAACGCCGATGCGAGGGATACGTATGCATCGCGCGCTTGTCTTCACCTGCCTGATTGCCGCTCTCTGCGTCTCGTCCGTCGGTGCTGCCGTCGCCGGAAGCTCCGCACCTACGACGACTGAACGGCTCGGAGAGCTCGATCAACAAGTCCTGGCCGAGGTCAATCGGACGCGACTCGCGCACGGATTGCGGCGTCTCGTCCTCTCGGACGGACTCCAGAAGGCTGCAGGGTCGCATTCCAAGCAGATGCTCGACCGAGGGTTCTTTGCCCACGACGCTCCGGGCGGGCTCCCGTTTGCGAAGCGTGTACGCAGCTACTACCGGTCCGACGGCTTCACCAACTGGTCGGCCGGCGAGAACCTCCTCTACAGCACGGGCGAGATCACGGCCGAGGTGGCGGTTCAGGCATGGCTCGACTCCCCGGAGCATCGGGAGAACATGCTCTCCCCGGCGTGGCGCGAGGTCGGCGTCGGCTCGCTTCGCGCACGCGTCGCGGGTGGGACGTTCGGCGGGAAGTCCACGTGGGTGATCACGATGGATTTCGGCGCCCGCTCCGGCAGGTCGACCGGGTCGGCTTCCGTGCCCGCGTCTCGTTCTGCGGCGACCCAGACTCTGAGGCCCAACGCTCTGCTCAGGTCGTCACCCGCGCCGTCCACTTCTCTCGGGAAGCCGAAGCCGAAGACGACCGCACGAAGCGCGCCGAAACGTGCGGTGCTCCGTGTTCTCCCTGGAGGCAGGGTCGCACAACCGGTCTAGCCTGAGTGTCCCGAGATCGAAGGTGTCCAGAGATCGAAGCCGCGTACCTGAGCTCTCCCGCCGTCAGCTCAGGCGGCGAGCGAGTGATAGGGCGTCGCCTGCGGATCGATCTGCAAGCTGAAGCCCTTGTCCCACTCGATCACGACGCCGTCGAGCGTGATCGCGCTCACAACGCCACGGTCGCCGACGCGGAGGCCAGATTCCGCATCATCACAGTCGAGCTCGATCTCCGTTCCGACTCTCACCCCGGCCCGCAGACGAGCGGCGAGGTGGCGTGCACCGAGAGAATCCATTCTCTACCTGTCGACTCGCCGAGGACTCTCGCCTATCCCCCGGAAGAGGCAGGAAGAGCCCGCAGCTCGTCGAAACGCAAGGTGCGCCGGTGGCTGCGCACCGAATTCGACGGCTTAGGGCATGGCCGCCGGCGCACAACCCCCTTCGGAGGCGACGACTGTGCAGGACGATCCACGAGGCGAGCGCGACTGGGAGCACTGGCCGGGACGCAAGGTGGGCGATGACGGAATCCGCCATCGGCTCCGCGCGTTGTTCGCGGCAACCGATGATCCTGAGCTCGAAGCCCGAATCGAGGAGAAGGGTCGAGAGATCGAGGAGCACACCGACCAGCTCCAGACGACGATCAGCGACCTAGAGCGCCGAGAGGCCCGCACGGGGCAGCTGCGGACTGCAGTCGAGGAAATGCTCCGGCAGGGATCTGCGGAGCTCGACGAGCGCCACGCGGCTCTGACGCAGCTCTCGCTCGACCTCGCCGCGCGAGAAGAGAAGATCCGCGCCGACGAGCGCGACATCGCTGTCCGCAAGCAGGAGCTCGGAGCGGTCGAGCTGCGGCGTGCGGCCGTCGAGCGACGCGAAGCAGGGGCCTCCGAGCGCGAATCCGAACTCGACCACATCGCTTCCGATCTCGAAAGGCGCGAGCGTGAAGCCGCGGAACAGCAGGCAGAGACGCGGACCACGGTCGTTGCGCTCTCGCGCGGCCCGAGCAGTCCTTTCTCGTTCGACGGCAGCGTGTTGCTGCTCGGCGGCCTAGCGGGGTATCGCATGATCGAGCGGCCGGGTGTGGTCATACCGGCTGGCACCATGATCGAGATCGAGGGAACCGCGTATGTCGTCACCCGTCTTGGCCGGTCGCCGCTCGTCGGGGATCATCGCTGCTGGACCTACGTCGAACTCGCTGGCGCGCAATCTGAGAACTGATCGTCGCCCGGCCGGCGTGAGCTTCTACGCGAACGGCATTCGGAAGATCGGCAGGAGCCTCCGGATTCCCGGTGCGGCCCCCAACGCTTCGATGCGCCGGGCGGCCTGACCGACCAGGAAGTTCGCAACTGCCGTTTCGTCATCGTCGTAGCGACGCAGCCGCATGTCATAGATCTCGACAAGGCCCCACGCCTCCCCGTTGACCACGATCGGGACGAGGAGCGCCGAATTCATCTGAAGTTCGCGCAACACGAATGCCTCTGCGCCATCGAGGTCATCGTCGAGGAACGAGATCGATTTCGCAGTCAGGCTCTCGAGCACCTGCTCGGTAACGGGAAAGTCGGCGATCACGTACGCGACATCCTCACCGAGATCGACGTCCCTGAGCGCGTGCTTCGCGGTGTCGCTGAGTCGCGGACCGTCGACCTTCGAGATGTTCGTGCCGGTCGCGCCGACGACGAAGGCGATCGCCTTGCT
>JBKJVI010000020.1:0-13936 GCA_046590225.1 Gaiella sp.
CGGCTATTTGATCGCAGTGGTCATGCTCTTCAGCGTCTCGTTCTTCAAGCTCGTGGTCTTGCTCTTCCCCCTCTGGGTGGCTGCGGTGAGCATTGTGATCCTGCTTACTGCTCGCCCGCGCGACGTGGAGCACGTCGCGTCCGCCAACGGCTGAGCGCCGGACCGGTACGCCTGAGCGGGAGCGAGGCCCATCGCGCTGCATCGCTCCGCGACGGCCCTGGTCACGAACCCATCGCCGGGCCAGACGGTCATGTCTGCCTTGCTCTCGGCCCAGCGCGTAGACGGCGATCAGTCGGCGACCCGTCCATCCGATCGGACGAAAGGAAGCTCCCGAGCATCGAATAGACTCGCCGTGGACTCCGGACATTGACATTTTGTGCCGGCGTCGGCGGACACCAAGGGGAGGGTTGACTGATGAGTTCCAGTGACGAGGATCTGACGATGGGGACAAACGACACTCACCACGAAGAAGGTGCACAGCAGGACGAGGAAGGGCACGACGACGGCGGAACGCCGGCGAGGCGCACCGCGGTCGGCGGTCGCGTCGACCACTTCACGGTTGCCGAGCGCACGGCGCGGGGCAAGGCGACGAGGGCCGATGTATCGCGGAGGTCACACGGTGACTGGGAGCCGGCAGCCCATCGCCCCGACCCGGTCGAGCTCCTCGAGGAGCAGGCCACGTCCCGTGTCCCCGAGCTCGTACCGATTCGCTACGGCCGCATGCTCGTCTCGCCGTTCACGTTCTATCGTGGCGCCGCGTATCTCATGGCATCCGATCTCGCAGCTGGGCCACGAACGTCGCTCCACACCCAGCTCTGCGGCGACGCTCACCTCTCGAACTTCGGCGGCTATGCCGCGCCCGATCGCAAGGTCGTCTTCAGTCTCAACGACTTCGACGAGACGCTCCCCGGCCCGTTCGAGTGGGACGTCAAGCGACTCGTCGCGAGCTTCGCCGTTGCCGGTCGCGACCGCGGCTTCGACGAGAAGCAGCGTGCCGCAATCAACCTCGAGGTCGGGCGCTCGTATCGGGCGAGCATCCGGGCGTTCTCGGGTATGAGCAACCTCGCGCTCTGGTACACACGGATCGACGTCGACGAGCTGATCGCCGAGATCCGGCGCCAGTCCGCTGCCCAGGGAATGAAGGCGAACGTGAAGAGGATGGAGGCGAATGTCGCCAAGGGCCGGACGAAGGACAGCATGAAGGCGTTCGGCAAGCTCACGACGATGGTCGACGGCGAGCCGCGGATCACGGGCGACCCGCCCCTCATCGTGCCGATCGAGGACATCGCCGGCGACCAGGCGGATCGCCTGCACGAGTTCTTGCACACGGTGATCCGCTCCTACCGGCGCACGCTCGCCGGCGACCGGAGGAAGCTCCTCGAGCGCTATCGCTACGTCCACGCGGCACGGAAAGTCGTTGGTGTCGGCAGCGTCGGCACGCGCGCCTGGATCTGCCTTCTGCTCGGCCGGGACGATGACGATCCGTTGTTCCTCCAGTTCAAGGAGGCACAGCAGTCGGTGCTCGAGCCCTTCCTCGGCCGTAGCGAGTTCGCGAACAGCGGCCAACGGGTGGTCGAGGGCCAGCGCCTCACGCAGGCAGCGAGCGACATCATGTTGGGCTGGATCAAGGTCGAAGGCATCGACGGCATCAAGCGCGACTTCTACATTCGGCAGCTGTGGGACTCGAAGATGTCGGCAGCGGTCGAGCTCATGGAGCCGCGTGGCCTCGGGATCTACGCTCGGATCTGCGGCACGGAGCTCGCACGCGCCCATGCGCGGGCCGGCGACGGGGTCGCGATTGCGGGGTATCTCGGCGGCGGCGACACGTTCGATCGCGCAATGGCCCGCTTCGCCGAAGCGTATGCCGACCAGAACGAGAAGGACTACGCGGCGCTGACGACCGCGGTCGAGGTCGGTCGCGTCAGCGCCGAGTTCGGCCTGTAGCAGCGCCTCTCCGTACCCGTTCCGGCGTCAGGCTGAAGCCTGACGCCGGGGCACGCGGGCGTGTGGCACGTGGCTTCAGTCGCGCGGCGGAACGGGTGACGCACGCGCGAAGGCCGATGGCGTACGCTTCTCGCATGCCTACCCTCCTTCTCTCCAAGCGCACCCTCCTCGCAGTCGCCGTCGCCGGCGCCGCCCTCCTCGCTGCCGGTTGTGGCAGCTCGAGCGACAGCAGCAGCGACACCTCACCTTCGACGGAATGGGCCGACAGCCTTTGCTCGGCGATCAACACCTGGACGGCGTCGATCACCTCGATCGTCGACCCGATCAAGGGCGGCGATATCTCCAAGGACTCGCTGACGACCGCTGTGGACGATGCAAAGGGCGCCACGGACACGCTGATCTCGGACCTCGACGGACTCGGCAAGCCCGACACCGAGGCAGGTCAGGAGGCAAAGGACTCGGTCGACAAGCTCTCGACCGATCTCAAGGCCGGGGTGACGACGATCGAGGACGAGATCAACGGCGCCTCCGGGATCGCGGGCTACATCGCCGCGGCACCCGCGGTCCTCACCGCCCTCGGGACGATGGGAACGGATGTCACCTCGACCGTCACCACCCTCGAGGGCCTCGACGCCAAGGGTGAGCTCGAGACCGCCTTCAACGACGCGGCGAGCTGCGCCGACCTGAAGGGCAGCTAGATCGGCGCCAGCGTTTGATCGGCCTGCAGGCACGATAGGCCCGTGCGACGTCGCGACTATCTTGGCCCGACTCTGTGTGGCCTCGGCGCAGCCTGCATGCTCGCGGCCGTCGCGGTCGATCTCGACAGCACGGCCGCCAAGGCCCTGATGGCTGCTGCCGCGATCCTCTTCGTGCCGGGTGCCTACCTCACGCTCGCGCTCGTGCGGCGAATCGCCGGGCCTCCCCGTTGATCATGCGGGCCACCCTCTCGCTGCTGGCAGGGCTCACCCTTGTGGCCGTCGCGTCGTCGGCCACCGCTGGATCTCAACCAGTTGTCGTCATCGACCCTGGGCACGATCTCAGGGCCAACCTCCAGACCGAGCCGATCGGCCCCGGCTCGGCCACCAGGAAGATCAAGGACGGTGGGGGCACGCGCGGCGTCGTCTCCGGCACGCCTGAGTCCGAGTTCAACCTGGCGGTCTCGCTGCGGGTGCGGGCGCTGCTCGAGCGGGCAGGTGTTCGTGTCGTGATGACGCGCTCGCGTACGACCGGCACGAGCATCGGCAACGTCGCTCGCGCCGGGATTGCGAACCGCGCCGACGCCGCACTCTTCCTGCGGATCCACGCCGATGGGGCTGCCTCCTCTCGCGCCCGCGGCTCGCACACGCTCTATCCCGCGCGCCGGCCGGGATGGACCGACGACATCTACACCCGCAGCCGCAGCGCGGCGCGGGCGGTGCAGCGAGAGCTCGTCCGGTCGCTCGGATTCCCGGACCGCGGCCTCCAGGAACGCGCTGACATGACGGGTTTCAACTGGGCTGACGTACCGGCGATTCTCGTCGAAGTCGGGTTCATGACGAACCCGACCGAAGACCGCGCTCTCGCGACCGACGCGTATCGGGCGAGAGCAGCGCGTGGAATCTGCCGGGGCACGCTGCTGTACCTCCGGCTCTCTCCGGCGAGCTGCTGAGTGCCCGTTGTTTTTAGCCCCATCTAAGTTTCTGGGTAAAGTGCAGGAATGAGCGTCGGCCAATCTCCGCCGCCCAAGCAAGCCAAGCGCGTTCTCCGCCCCACCGTGCCCGGGTCGCTCGTCGTTGGCGCCGAGGACACGCTTCCCGGAGAGGCCGCAGTCCTTCGCGCTGCCGAGCGCTCGCTGAGTGGAGAGCGACGAGGGCTCGGTCGCTTCACGCCGTTCCTCGGCCCCGCCTTCATCGCCGCCGTCGCGTACGTCGATCCGGGCAACTTCGCGACCAACATGGCGGGCGGAGCGCAGTTCGGATATCTGCTTCTCTGGGTCGTCCTCGTCGCAAACCTGATGGCGATGCTGATTCAGTCGATGAGCGCCAAGCTCGGGATCGCGACCGGGATGAACCTTCCCGAGGTATGCCGCGAAAGGTTCTCCCGACCCGTGACGTTCCTGCTCTGGGTGCAGGCAGAGCTGATCGCGATGGCGACCGACGTCGCCGAGTTCGTCGGCGCTGCGATCGGCATCAACCTGATCACTGGGCTGCCGCTCTTCCCGGCCGCGCTCCTCACTGGGGTTGCTTCGTTCCTCATCCTCGCCCTCCAGAGCCGCGGCTTCCGCAAGCTCGAGGTCGTGATCGCCGCCTTCGTCGGCGTGATCGTGATCGCCTTCGGCTTTCAGGTCTTCGCTGCGGAGCCGTCACCCTCGGGGATCGCGCACGGCCTTTTCGTTCCGGGCTTCGACGGCACCGAGAGCGTCCTCCTTGCCGTCGGCATCCTCGGCGCGACCTGCATGCCGCACGTCATCTACCTGCACTCGGCCCTCACCCAGCGGCGCGTCGTCGGTACAACCGAGGAGGCTCGACGGAAGATCTTCCGCTTCGAGCTCGTCGATGTGGTGATCGCACTCTCGATCGCCGGCCTGATCAACATGAGCATGTTAATCACCGCCGCTGCGGTCTTCCACTCGCGCGGTCTCTACGAGGTCGGCGACGACCTCAACGCCGTCTACGACGGTCTCGGCGTCTACGTTGGCACGAGCGCCGCGATCATGTTCGGCGTCGCCTTGCTCGCCTCCGGTCTGTCCTCGTCGAGCGTCGGCACGATGGCAGGGCAGGTCGTGATGCAGGGCTTCATCCGCAGGCAGATCCCGCTCACGCTCAGACGGACGATCACGATGGTGCCGGCGCTCGTGATCATCGCGATCGGGGTCAATCCGTCGAAGGCCCTCGTCCTGAGCCAGGTTGTCCTGTCATTCGGAATCCCGTTCGCTCTGATTCCGTTGCTGCTCTTCTGTCGCAACCGGGCGCTGATGGGCAGCCTCGTCAACCGTCGCTCGACGACCGTCGCAGCAATCATCGTGACGATCGTCATCGTCGGTCTGAATGCATTCCTGCTCGAGCAGACCCTGCTCGCCTGACCCGGATGCGTCGATCAGCGAGAGTGCCAGGCGGCGAGGATCTCGCCCTCGCGTTCCGGCTCCATGCCAACCCCGGCCACGACATCGGTGTGCGCGAGCGTCGCCGCGACCGTGTCCTCGATGGGCCGGAACGTCAACCCGGCGCCGATCGCCTTCGCGACGTCGACCCGGGCCCAGGCGACCCAGTCCGGGTCATCGGCCCAGAGCGGGAGCTCGCTCTCGATCCCCTGGGCCGTGAGGAACGCGTCGTCGATCACCTCGACGTTGAGGTCGGTGTCGCTCGCGCTCGCGGCCGCCTCGACGAGGTCGAGCATCGTCACGGGTGGCACTGGCCCGGTTGCATTGAAGACCCCGGTGAGAGGTGAGCGGGCACGGATGAGCAGGAAGTCGGCGAGGTCGCGGGTGTCGATTGCCTGGAACTCGCGCGCGAGCGAAGCCGGCACGATCATCTCGCCGCCACGGGCCGCCCGGTGGGCCCACCACGGGAAGCGTCCGGTGTGGTCATGGGGGCCGATGATGAACCCTGGCCGCACGATGGCTGACCGCTCGCCGTAGACATCGGTCACGGCGCGCTCGCAGAGGGCCTTCAACGCTCCGTAGGCTCCATCCTTGAAGATGTCCTCCGTCGCCTCGTCGGCGATCGTTGCCAGCGGTCCGGTCTCGTCGCGTGGTGCGGCGAAATCGGCGTAGACCGAGATCGTCGAGACGTAGACGTAGCGCCCGACGCTGTCGCGGAGGGCCCCGGCCGAGTCGCGGACGAGCCGCGGGAGATAGCCGGAGACGTCGATGCAAACGTCCCAGCTCCGCCCTGCGAGGTGGTCGAGATCGCCGTCGCGGTTGCCGAGGATGTGCTCCGCCTCGGGGAACAGGTCTGGATTCGTTTGCCCCCGGTGGAACAGCGTCACCTCGTTGCCGGCGGCGAGCGCAGCCTCGACGAGCGCACGCCCGACGAACTGCGTGCCACCGAGAACGAGGAGCTTCACAGGAGCTCCGTCAGGCCTGCGAGGAGACGGTCGACCTCTTCCTCGGTGTTGTAGTGGACGAATCCTGCGCGCACGGCGCCCATCCATTCGTCGAGCCCGAGCGCGCGCATCGTCTCGATCGCGTAGTAGTTGCCCCACCAGACCGCAACCTCGTGTTTGTCCGCGAGGTGCGTGGCGACCTCCTCGGACGTGTGGCCGGGCACGTTGAAGCAGAACGTCGGCACGCGACCCTCCATCGTGGGCAGTCCGTAGAGGTCGAGCCCCTCGGGCATTCCGTCGAGGAAGCGCTGGCCGAGCGAGCGCTCGTGCGGAATCATCGTGTCCCAGCCGAGCGAGTCGATGTAGTCGAATGTGGCGACGAGTCCGGCGAGCAGCTCGTGCTGACAGGTGCCGAGCTCGTAGCGGTGGCCGACGGGGTCGTCGGCGGCCGGACGCACCTTGTAGGGGCGCCACGACCCGATCACGCTCTCCTTGCCGTAGGCCATGCCCATGTGCGGTCCGTAGAACTTGTAGGGCGAGCAGAGGAGGACGTCGACGTCCCAGGCAGCGACGTCGATCTGCCCATGGGGCCCGAAGTGAACCGCGTCCGCCCAGGCGAGGGCCCCAACGCTGTGTGCGAGCTCGACGATGCGCCGCACGTCGGGCGCCGTCCCGACGGAGTTGGCGGCGACGGGGAACGCGACGACGCGTGTGCGATCACTCAACTTCGCTGCGAGGTCGTCGTAGTCGAGCGAGAGGTCGTCCTTGATCTCGACGTAGCGGACAACGATCCCGAGGTCGTCCTGCAGCGCGAGCCACGGCGCCACGTTGCCGTCGTGGTCGAGCTTCGTCACGAGCACCTCGTCCCCGGCCTTCAGCTCGCGGGCGAGCGCGCGCGTGAAGAGGAAGTTGAGCGACGTCATGCTCTGACCGAATGCGACCTCATCGCCCGAGCAGCCGAGAAACTCTCCCGCCCGGGTATGCGCGAGGTCGACGAGTGCTGTCGTGCGCCTCGAGGTCTCGTAGGGGGCGCCGACGTTGGCGTTGTCGTGGCGTAGGTAGTGCACGATCGCGTCGATCACCTCGTCGGGAACCTGCGTCCCGCCCGGCCCGTCGAAGAACGCGAGTCGGCGCTGCAGCGCGGTGAAGCGGGAACGAACGGCCGCGATGTCGAGCAGGGTTGCACTCAAGAGAAATCCTCTCCGTTGACAGTCCAGTGATAGTCGGGCTTTGTGGCCAGCGAGGCGCCGATAAAGCAGTCGCGTTCGCCCTTCATGATCAGCTCGCGCACTTCCTCAGGCCCCGGCTGCGCGGGGAGCGTGACATCCAGGTCTACGCGAATCTCGACAAAGGCGAAGCGCCCGTCCTCCTCGCGTCGCGTCACGACGCCGTGCGCGGCGGCGCGCGCCACCGGTTCGTGGCCGGCTCTGCGGCTGTGGTAGCGAAAGCTCGTGAGGATGCAGCGAGAGAGCGCCGCAAGCACGAGATGCTCGGGCGTCCAGGGCTCTTCCTCGTTGGTGATCGTGCTGCCGCCAAGCGCGCTATGGGCTGCCCATTCGTCGTCGAGGGAGACGTCGAACGTGAAGATGCGGGCCCGAGCGCTCATCTCGGCAGCGTATACCGTCCGGACCGTCGCATACCTTTTGATCCGTGCAACGGTTGAGGCCGCTGAGTGAGGACGAGTGCTACCTCCGGTGCTACGGCCAGAGGGGCAGCGAGGACACCGTCAAGGTCGTCCGCCCCGGCGACCCCATGATCGTGGAGTCGACCGCAGTCCTCACCGAGCGCATTCGCCTCGCGTTCGAGGCGCGCCTCGAGGCGCGCGAGCCCGAAGCGGCATAGCCAACTCGCGGCAGGCACCCTCCGCTGTTCCCGACGTCCTTGCCTCCGGGTTGCGGGTCGTCTTCTGCGGGATCAACCCCGGTCGCTTCTCGGACAGCGCGAATGCGCATTTTGCGAACCCTCGCAACGACTTCTGGCGCCTGCTGCATGCGGCAGGCTTCACGCCTCGGCTCCTCGAGCCGTCTGAGCAGTTCGACCTGCTGCCGCTCCGGATCGGGATGACGAACGCGGCGTACCGCACGACTCCGGGCTCGGGCGATCTCCGGTCCGGCGATTTCGCGGGAAGCGCCGCGCGGCTCGAGGCGCTCGCCCGGGAGTTGAAGCCGGGCGTCATCGCCTTTGTCGGCAAGGAGGCATATCGCGGACCCTTCCGGGAGCGGCCCGACCATGGGCTCCAGGGCCGTCAACTGGACGAGACGGCGCTCTTCGTCCTTCCCTCAACCTCTCCCGCGAATGCCGCCGTTCCCTGGGCGGAGCGGCTGCAGTGGTTCACGGCCCTTCACGAGCTCGTCGGGTCGGAGGCGTGAGCGAGCTCCGGATCCGCCCCGCTGCCCGTGCGATCGTGCTCGACCCGGACGATCGAATCCTGCTCGTTCGATTCGAGCTCCGCTGGTGGGCGCTCGCCGAGCTCGAGAAGGCGGACGAGACGTTCGCTCCCCGTCGTCTCGCGGAGCTCCTGGGAGATCTCGTCGGGAACGGCCCGCCGCCCCTCGCGATCGACGCCGGGGTTTGACCTACAGCGCGAGATGGAGGCGAAGTGCTTCGTCCAGCTCGGCCATGAGTGAGGGCGGGATCATGCCGACCCTCGCCCCAAGACGTTCTACTGCGACGGCTCGAACCTGCTCTGCCTGTGCCTTCGAGTCGCTACGGAGCCCGGTGTCGGACGATCGGAGCAACACCTGGAAGGGGTACACGCGAGTCGTTGCCGACGTCACGGGTACCACCGTGACAACCCCCCGGCCGAGCCGCGCGGCTGCTGCGTTTGCCCCATCGTTCGAAACGATCACGGCCGGCCGCCGCTTTTCGGCTTCCGAGCCTCGGACCGGTTCGAGGTCGACGAGCCTGATCTCACCCCGACGCATCGGGCCTCACGCCGTCGGCCGCGGTGATCTCCCACTCGACGGCAGAGCCCGATTGATCCCAGTCCGAGAACGCCTCCTCGTACGCAGGCCCGAGCTGGGTTGCCCGAAGCAGCCGAACAGCGCTATGGAGGGCGGCCGAACGAGAGCCGAATCCTTCGGAAGCGGCGTACGCGTCGAGGAACTCGACATCCTCTTCCGGGAGACTGACACTCAACTTCATACCATGATACTACCATTGGTAGGACTGTAGTAGTGCCTCGTACGGACATACCCGTACGCTACCCCTGCCAGCGCTTCGCGATCGGCAGTCGCCAGTCGCGGCCGAACGCCCGCGGACGCAGCTTGACGCCCGGAGGCGCCTGGCGGCGCTTGTACTCCGACCGGTCGACGAGCGCGAGCACGCGCTCGACCGTCGCAGCGTCGAACTCGGCGAGCAGCTCCTCGCGCGAACGGTCGAGCTCGACGTAGGCCTCGAGCACCGGATCGAGCAGCTCGTAGGGCGGGAGCGACTGGTCGTCGCGTTGCTCGGATCGCAGCTCGGCACTCGGCGGTCGCTCGATCGTGGTCACCGGGATCAGCTCACGGCCGGCGACCTCGTTGAGATGCCGCGAGAGGCGGAAGACGTCGGTCTTGAAGACGTCCTTGAGGAGGGCGAAGCCACCGACCATGTCGCCGTACAGCGTCGCGTAGCCGACCGCCATCTCCGATTTATTCCCCGTCGAGACGACGAGCCAGCCGAACTTGTTCGACAGCGCCATCAGCATCGTGCCGCGGACGCGCGCCTGCAGGTTCTCCTCTGTCAGGTCGGGCTCGCGGCCCAAGAACGAGTCGGCGAGCGCTTCGGTGAAGGCGCCGACAACGTCCTCGATCGGGATCTCGCGGAACTCGGCGCCGAGGTTGAGGCTCACCTCACGCGCGTCGTCCCGCGTGCCCTCCGACGAGTACCGCGACGGCATCGACACGGTGTGGACGCGGTCAGCACCGAGGGCGTCGACGCAGATCGCTGCAGTCAGGGCGGAGTCGATGCCGCCGGAGATGGCGATGACGACATCGCGGAAGCCGCTCTTCTCCACGTAGTCGCGCACCCCGAGGCCGAGCGCGAGGCGCATCTGCTCGAGCTCCGATGCGAACGGCGTGAGGAGGAGATCGACGCGTTCCCTCGTCTCGGCGGACGCCGGGATGTCGATCACCGTTGCCGTCGGGACGCTTTCGCGGCTTCGCTCGAGCTCGCGTCGCCGCACATCACGCAGGCGGCGACCGATCGCCTCGGTCGGGTCGAGATCGACGACGAGCAGACACTCCTCGAAGCCGGGCGCGCGCGCGATCACCTCTCCCTCGTCGTCGAGCACGACCGAGTGGCCATCGAAGACGAGCTCGTCCTGGCCGCCGACGAGGTTGCAGAAGGCGAGGTAGGACGCGTTGTCGCGTGCGCGCGTGACGAGCATCTCCTCGCGATCCTCGGCCTTGCCGACGTGAAACGGAGAAGCGGAGAGGTTGACGATCAGCTGTGCACCGGCGAGCGCGAGATCGGTGGCCGGGGGACCAGGCTGCCAGATATCCTCGCAGATCGTGGGGCCGAGGAGCACATCGCCGCAGCGGAGCAGAACGAGGTCGCGGCCGGCCGCGAAGTAGCGGTGCTCGTCGAAGACGCCGTAGTTCGGGAGGAACTGCTTGCGGTAAATCCCACGGATCTCCCCTCCGGAGATGACGGCGCAGGCGTTCGCGAGATCACGTTCGAAGAGCGGGCAGCCGACGAGTGCGGTGATCCCGTCGGTCGCGGCGGCGATCTCGTCGAGAGATGTGCGTGCGGCCTTGATGAAGCCGGGCCGCAACAGCAGGTCCTCTGGGGGATAGCCCGTGACAGCGAGCTCGGGGAAGACGACGAGGTCGGCCCCGTCCGCCTGGGCCTCACGGATCGCGTCGACGATCAGCTTGCGGTTCCCGTCGAGGTCGCCGACGACGGCATTGAGCTGAGCGAGGGCGAGTCTCACTGCGCGTCGCCCGCCAGAGGATGTTTTCGCCTGTCAGTCATAAACTGCACTCTACCGTCTTGCCCTTTGCCTTGACCCGCGGGCGGGCCCCTCGGGATCGTGCGATGCGCGAAAGAGGATCAGTCGGGGGAGGGTGCGATACGCTCTTCCATCGCGCCCTCCCCCACCCGCGGCGTCAGCGCGACCAGCAGGCCGCCGTCCTCGTCGTACGCGGGAAACAGGTCGACGGTGACGGGCTTTCTGATCGCCGCGCTCGTCGTCAGTTCGAGCTCGAGGCCAAGCTGGCGGACACCCCACTCGCGCACGACCCCGATCGGTGCCGTGTCGGAGAGCGAGAGAATCTCGCCCACATTGCGCCCCATCAAGTCGTCCTCCTGAAACCCCGTCAGCTCGAACACGCCGCGGCCCGCCGCGAGGATGCGGGCGTCACGGTCGCAGACGATACAACCGGTTCCGGGAGCCGGGTAGTAGTCCTCGAGGAGCTGGAAGATGAAGCCGAAGCCGCAGCGCCGGCACTGGAGCGCTTCCGACTCTGTCAGCCCTTCGAAGCCGTCGATGTCGACCGATCGGTTCTTGCAGTTGGGGCAGATGTAGACCGGCACCGCCGCATCGTAGGCACAGGTCATCACGCGGTGGCGCGACAAGGCAGACTCTCGGGATGACCGTGCCACCGATCCTCTGGAGTCCGGACGCAGAGCGGATCGAGCGCGCCACGATAACCGGGTATGCACGCTTCATCGAGGAGACGCGGGGCCTCGAGCTCCCCGACTACGAGAGTCTCTGGGAATGGTCGACGGCCGACATCGAGGGCTTCTGGGCCTCGATCTGGGATCGGTTCGGCGTCATCTCGTCGAAACCCTATGACCGAGTGCTCGGCTCGCGGACGATGCCGGGCGCCGAATGGTTTCCGGGGGCGCGCCTCAACTACGCGGAGCACGCGCTGCGACCCCGCAACCGGGATGACGTCGCGATCCGGCATGCCTCGGAGCTTCGGCCTCTTGCGACGGTGACGCGCGGCGAGCTCGCGGACGAGGTGGCGCTGATCGCCGGGGGCCTCCGCGCTCTGGGCGTCGGTCCCGGTGACCGCGTCGCCGCATACCTGCCGAACGTTCCCGAGGCGGTTGCCGCGTTCCTCGCCTGCGCCTCGATCGGTGCGATCTGGTCGAGCTGCTCGCCCGACTTCGGTGCCCGGAGCGTGATCGACCGCTTCGCGCAGATCGAACCCAGGGTGCTCCTCGCGGTGGACGGGTATCGCTACGGCGGCAAGGACTTCGACCGCACGGGCGTCGTGAGAGAACTGCTCGCCGAGCTCCCGACGGTCGAGCACACCGTCATGCTCGCGTACCTCGATCCGGCACACTCCCACGAGGGCATCCGGGGAACCGTATCGTTCGATGAGCTGCGTGAGCGCGGAGCCGGGACGCCCTTGACCTTTGAGCAGGTGCCGTCCGACCATCCGCTCTGGGTGCTCTACAGCTCCGGTACGACCGGCCTCCCGAAGGCGATCGTCCACGGGCACGGCGGGATCATCCTCGAGTCCCTGAAGAAGATGTTCCTCCACGTCGATCTCCAGGCCGACGATCGCCTGTTCTGGTTCACGACGACCGGTTGGATGATGTGGAACTTCGTCGTCAGCGGCCTCTTCACCGACGCCTCGATCGTGCTGTACGACGGGAACCCCGGCACCCCCGACCTTGGCGTCCTGTGGGATCTCGCCGACGCTGCGGGGATCACGTGCTTCGGGACGAGCGCCGCCTACCTCGGAGCCTGCCAGAAGGCAGGGCTCCGGCCCACCGAGGGGCGCGATCTAACGGCGCTTCGTTCCGTCGGCTCGACGGGCTCGCCGCTCTCACCCGAGGCCTTCGCCTGGGTGTACGAGGCGCTCGGCGACGATATCTGGCTGTTCTCGACCTCCGGCGGTACCGACGTCGGCACCGCGTTCGTCGGCGGCGTTCCGACCCTGCCCGTCTATCGAGGTGAGCTGCAGGCTCGGTCGCTGGGCGTCCGGCTCGAGTCCTGGAGCCCCGAGGGCGAGTCGCTGATCGGCGAGGTCGGCGAGCTCGTGATCACCGAGCCGATGCCGTCGATGCCGATCTTCTTCTGGGGCGACCCGGACGGCAGCCGCTACCGCGAGAGCTACTTCGAGATGTTCCCGGGTGTCTGGCGTCACGGCGACTGGATCGAGATCACAGACCGCGGCACCGCGATCATCTCGGGCCGCTCCGACGCGACGATCAACCGCGGTGGTGTCCGCATGGGCACGAGCGAGATCTACCGCGCCGTGCTCGCGGTCGACGAGGTCGTCGACGCGCTCGTGATCGACCTGCCGCTTCCCGGGACGAGCGGCTTCATGCCGCTTTTCGTCGTGCTCCGCCCCGGCATCGAGCTCGATGAGGATCTCGTCAAGCGCATCCGGACAAAGATCCGCGAGGACTGCTCGCCCAGGCATGTCCCCGACGTGATCGAGAGGATCGCAGAGGTTCCCCGGACGCTTTCCGGCAAGGTCCTGGAGCTGCCCGTCAAGCGCATCCTCCTCGGAGCCGCCGCCGTGACGGTCGCGAGCCCCGACTCGCTCGCGAACGCGGCTTCGCTCGAACCGTTCGAGAAGATGGCGCAGGCACCGCCCTACGTCGCGAGTTAGCATCTGCTAACTTAGTGTTCACTAACAGAACACGGCGATTGGAGAAGATTGAAGGCCCGACTGCTCGCGGAGGAAAACAGGAAGTGGTGGACGCTCGCGTCCGTCTCGTTCGCCCTCTTCATGATCATGCTCGACAACACGGTCGTGAACGTCGCACTACCGACGATCCAGGAAGATCTCGGAATCGACGTCGCCGAGCTCGAGTGGGTCGTGACGGGCTACGCTCTCAGCTTCGCCGTCCTGATGCTCACGGGTGGGAAGGTCGCCGACATGTTCGGGCGACGCCGTGTCTTCCTGATCGGTCTTGCGGTCTTCACGCTCGCATCGCTCCTCTGCGGTCTTGCGGGCAACGCTGAGCTGCTGATCTCGGCGCGCGTTCTCCAGGGGGTCGGCGCCGCCTGCATGATGCCGGC
>JBKJVI010000104.1:0-3110 GCA_046590225.1 Gaiella sp.
GTTCAGGCGGGCGGTGCGCTCCCCGAGCCCGAGCGACGCGAAATCGGAGCCGAGCAGGCCGAGGAGCACCGACTCGATCTCCGGCGCCATCCGCTCGGGCACGCCCACGTCACCTGCCGAGACCCCCATCAGGATGTCCGGTTCACCTTCGGTGGCGGGAACGACCGTCTCGCAGAACGCGTCAATCGCGGCCGAGCACACGTACGACCTCCTCGATCACGGCCGACTGGTGGGGTTGCAGGCCCTGGTAACCGAACCCCTCGAAGATCGGCAGGAAGGGATCGTCGACGCCGGTCGGGTGCCCGGAGAGCTCCTCGAGGACTGCGAGGCCGCAGAACGGCGCGTAGCCGGCTGAGTAGCCTCCCTCCGGGCAGTAGACGAGCCGGCCCTTCGCGTGTCGGTCGGCCACGCCGAGCATCGCCTGCGTCAGGTCACGGTACGCGCCGCTGTGCAGCATCAGCCGGGCATGGGAGTCCCACGCGCTCGCGTCGAATCCGCAGGCGACGATCACGAGCTCCGGGCGGTGAGCGTCGAGCGCGGGGATCACGACGCGTTCGAAGGCGGCCTCGTACGCCCCCACGCCCGATCCCGGAGGCAGGGGGAGGTTGATGTTCGCACCCACCGCGCCAGGCGCACCGGTCTCGGACGCGGCACCCGAGCCAGGCGGGTAACAGTCCGCCTGGTGAAGCGAGATCGTGAGCACCGAGGGATCGGCGTAGAACGCGTCCTGCGTCCCGTTGCCGTGGTGGGAATCCCAGTCGACGACCGCGATCCGCTCGACACCGAGGGCGTCCTGGGAATGTCTGACTGCGATCGCGACGTTGCCGAAGATGCAGCCGCCCATGCCCTTTTCGGCGACCGCGTGATGGCCGGGCGGACGTACCAGGGCGTACGCGTTGTCGACGGTCCCCTCGACGACGGCGTCAACGGCCGTGATGCAGGCCCCAGCGGAGAGGAGCGCGATCTCGTAGCTCGAGCGGTGCACGAACGCGTTGTCGCCTGCGTCCCCGCCGGCTCCGTCACTGAGCTCTCGGACGAGGTCAACGTAGGCGGGCGTGTGGACACGGGTCACTTGCTCGACGGTGGCCGGCGTCGGGCTGAGGCGGTGGAGGTGCTCCCCCAACCCGCTTACCTCCACGAGGCCGTTGATCCGTCGAATCCGATCCGGCGACTCGGAGTGCGGCCCCGGCTCAACCATTCCTCCGGCGGGCACCACGGATGCCGCCGGACCCGCGTAATGCCACAGGAGCCGCTCGTGGTAGACGAGCGCTGTTCGACGAAGTGCCATGCTCATGCCATCCCAAGTGTCTGCCGGCACGAACCGACTAGCGCCCCACCGTCATCGGCGCGGCTGCCTGTTGTCTGCCGTCAGGGCGCTGGTAGAGACGTGTGTTCACCGAGAACAAATGGCTCCTCGGGTTCGCGTCAACGCGTACGCAATCCGGCGGGCTGCAAACCGACCTGAGGATCGCGCGCGCCAGAGGTGCGGACGAGTATCGGTTTGGCCTGTGCATCTGTAAAGGACGGTACACCCGCGGCCCACGGGAGGCAAACCGCCCAGCCAGGCGGCTTGAGCCAGGCGGCTTGAGAGGGTGCGCTTCGGCTCGTTGTCCCGGGACCGACAGCAACGGGCGTCAGGAAGGCTCCTGACCGAGGAGCTGAGAGGACTTCGGCGGCGCTGCATCTCCGGACGGGTCTGCGTCGTCCGCATCGCAAGGGAACGAGCTAGTTCCGCCTCCGCTGGCCGACCACTGGGGGGCGGCCATCCGGCGCCGGTGGTTCAGTCCGACGCGACAATCAGAATGAGGCAGTGCAGGCATTGATCACAGGGACCGCCGAGTCCCCCTACGTACGGCATCCAGGCCCGGAGGTCACGACCACGACGGTGCTCGTCGATGCGGCTCGGCGGGCGCTTGCTGACGCAGGGCTCGCGCCGGCGAGCATTGACGGTTTGGGGGTTGCATCGTTCTCGCTGGTGCCGGATCACGCGATCGACCTCGCCGTCCGCCTTGGGCTGCGCGTCCGCTGGCTCATGGATTCGGCCAACGGGGGTGCATCGGCGATAGAGATGCTGCAGCACGCCGTCCGGGCCGTGGAGGCAGGCGACGCCCGTCATGTTCTGCTCGTTGCCGGCGACCGGCTCGACCCGGGAGCGTTCGTCCGTCTCGTCGATGAGTACAACAGCGCTACACGCGATTATCTGGCCCCGTTGCCGACTGGTGGGCCGAATGCGGTCTTCGCGATGCTGACCGAGCACCACATGGCACGACACCAGCTCGGGCGCGAGGAATACGGGAAGGTCGTGGTAACGCAGCGTTCCTGGGCACGGGCGAACCCTGGCGCCGTGTACCGAGATCCTCTGTCGCTCGGGGAGTACCTCCGAGCGCCGATCGTCGCCGAGCCGCTGTCGATATACGACTGCGTGCCCGTTGTCACAGGCGCCGACGCCATCGTCGTCAGTGCGGAGGCATCGGGCACGGCTGTGCGCATTCGCGCCCTGAAGGCGTCGCACAATTACGACAACCAGGACGGCGATGGACTCGAGACAGGTCTTCGAGGGATCGCGCCCGGGCTCTGGCGCGAGAGCGGTTTAGGCCCTGCGGATGTGGATGTCGTGTCTGTCTACGATGACTACCCGGCGGTGGCTCTGGTGCAGCTCGAGGATCTCGGGTTCGCGGACGACGGAGACATCAGGAGACTTATCGACGAGCGACTCGTCACACGCGATCTCCCGGTTAACACCTCAGGTGGGCAGCTCTCTGCTGGACAGGCCGGAGCAGCTGGCGGGATGCACGGGCTCGTCGAGGTTGTGACCCAGCTTCGTGGTGCCGCAGGTGCGCGTCAGGTTGACGGAGCGCGCGTCGGGGTCGTGTCCGGCTACGGGATGGTCGCGTATCGCTACGGGGCGTGTGCGAACGTCGTTGTCCTCGAGAGGGCGACGTGAGAGGCGTTAAGATCTCCGGCTGTGAGGTTTGCGGCTGGCGCGGGTTTCCGCACCGGTACTGGTGTCCTCGTTGTGGAAGCTTCGAAACCCGTGATGTTGTCGTCAAGACGGGTGTCGTTGAGCAGGTGACGACGGTCCGCCGGGCGGCTGGGCGGCCGGGCGGCTC
>JBKJVI010000176.1:0-40621 GCA_046590225.1 Gaiella sp.
CCAGAAGTCCTTCACCGGCAGCGCGATCCCCTGCTCGTGCGCGAGGCTCCACAGGATGTCGGAGGCAACCGAGCCGCCGAGGTGGGTGTGGAGCTCTGCAAGGCCCTCGTCGGCAGCGATCATCGTGTCACTCTACGCGGCCGTTGCCGGGTGGGCGCTTTACCGCGGGCTCGAAGAACGGCGATCGCCGCGAGATAGGCGATGGCCGTGATCGCACCGAGCCAGTTGTACGGGGCTCCGTCGTTTCCTCGCGCAATCTCGACGAGGAAGGCGATCAGGATCATGGCGATCAGGAACGATCCCGCGAACGCGGTTGCGCGTCAAGCGTGCTCGACACACAGCTGTTGTGATCAGGCGGTCGTAGCGGCGACGAATGCCTGCAGCTCCGGCACAATGCGCGGGTCGATCGTGTGCGACACCGGGGTTTCACGCCAGAGGAGATCCGCTCCCGCAGTCCCCATGCGCTCGGCCGCCGCGCGGCCCAACTCGACCGGGATGACGGGATCGTGGGAGCCGTGTGCAATTGCAACCGGGTACCCCTCGAGCCTGTCCAGATCGAGCTCGAAGCCTTCCACCTCCGGCATGAATCCCGACAGCGCCATGATCGCCGCCGGGCGCGGCCGGCCCGTGCCGAGCCCGAGCGCCCAGCTCATCACTGCACCTTGCGAGAAGCCGCCGAGGACGACGCGCTCGATCGGCACGGGGAGCGCGTCGAGGAACGCGGCTGCGGCCTCGAAGGTGGGGAAGAACGTGTCCGTGTCCGGGGTGGGGATTCCGCCGAGCCGGTACCAGTGGGCGCCGCCGGGCGGCAAGGACAGCGGGCCGCGTGGGGTGATCCCGAGCAGCCGCCGCTCGGGATCGAGCGCGTCGAGGAGCGGGAAGAGGTCGCGCTCGTCCGCCCCGCGGCCGTGGAACAGCACGAGCGCTCCTTCGGGTGCGGCGCCCGCGGGGCGCTCGAGGAAGCGCAACGGCTCGGTCGTCATGCGACCCAGGCTGCGCGAGGATCGGGGAGCGGCGTCAGCACGGGCTCGATCTTCTCACGCAGGTGCTCGAACGCAGGCGGCAGGATCAGCGCCTCGCCGAGATGGTCGGCCTCCTCGTCGATCGTGAAGCCAGGCCCCATTGTCGCAAGCTCGAAGAGCACCCCGCTCGGCTCGCGGAAGTAGATCGAGCGGAACCAGAAGCGGTCGACAACGCCGCTCGCGGACTGTCCCGCATTGCGAACGGCATCGAGCCACGCCTCCTGTTCATCCATGTTCGAGCCGAAGGCGACGTGGTGGACCGTCCCGGCACCGGGGATCCCGGTGCCGGAAGCCGGTAGCGGGTCATAGGCGTAGTGGCCGCCGCGGACCGCGCCGCGTACCTCCCACGAGCTCGGCCCGGTTGAGATGAACCCGAGCGTCTCCTCGAGGAGTCGTCGGCTTGCCTCCGGGTCGGCTGCAAACGCGCGCACGCTATCGAAGCCCTGGAGGGCCACCTCGGCCGGTATCTCGGGATGGTGCGCGACGAGCGGAGCATCGGATGTCGAGACGACGGCGAACTCGAGCCCCAACCCCTCGGGGTCATCGAAGCCGAGTTGTCCTTCGGTGCGACGCGCCGAGATTCCCTCTGTGGCGAGTCGCGCTTCCCAGAAATCGAGCGCCTCGGCCGAGCCGACGCGGAACGTGATCGTGTGCACCATGCCGGCGCCTGCACGGCCACGACGGGCGCCCGGGTACTCGAAGAACGTGATATCTGCTCCTGGGCTCCCCTCCTCGTCCGCGTAGAAGAGGTGGTACACGGTCGGGTCGTCCTGGTTGACCGTCTTCTTGACCATGCGCAGGCCGAGCACGCGCGTGTAGAAGTCGACGTTGCCGGGCGCGTCGCCGGTGATGCAGGTCACATGGTGGATTCCTTCAAAACGCATTGCGATCTCCTTGTCGCCGTCGGAGGCGCGGGTAGACGGACGCCCTCGATTCAGGGATACTTGCGGGAGCAAGATAAATAATTGCACATGCAAGTACCTCCTGTCAACACCTCTCTCACACCCATCGAGCTCGCGGCATGGCGGGGACTGCTCCGATCCCACGCGGCGCTCGTCCGAGACCTCGACGCCGAGCTCCACGCTCGGCACGATCTCTCGCTCCACGAGTACGAGGTTCTGCTGACGCTGGCCGCCGCTCCAGACGCGAGGATGCGAATGTCCGAGCTCGCGACAGCTGTGGTCCTTAGCCAGAGCGGGCTGACACGTCTCGTCGACCGCCTCGTCCGCGACGGCTCGGTCGCTCGAATCCGTTGCGAAGGCGATCGGCGCGGTCTCAACGCGGAACTCACCGAAGCCGGCAGCCGCCGCTACGGAGAGGCGCGTGCCACCCACCTCGCGGACGTCCGAAGCCGATTCCTCTCCCATTTCAGCGAGGCCGAGTTGAACACTCTCGGCGCGTTCTGGGAGCGGATCTCCCCGGGCGCTACCGCAGAATGATGCGCCCCGTTAGGCTCCCCGCGTGAAGATCGGCATCGTAGTGCCGTTTTCGTGGTCGTTCTGGGGCGCGGTCGTCGAGCACGGCGAGCTTCAGGCTCAGGCGCTCGAGGCGCGTGGTCACGAGGTACGGCTCGTGATGGGGAACGACCCGCCGGGTCAGTTCACGCGCGTTCTGCATCCGAGGGTCGGCCGGCACGGCGACCCGCCCGACAACGTGATTCCGATCGGACGATCGGTGATCGTGCCCGCGAACGGCTCGTTGCCGAACATCATCCTCAGTCCACGCGCTGTCCTGCGCATCCGGCGCGTCCTCGAGCGCGAGCGCTTCGACGTCCTCCACCTGCACGAGCCGATGACGCCCGTGACGTGCATCTCGGTTCTGGCAATGGCAACGGCTCCGATCGTCGCCACGCATCATGCCTCGGGCGATCTCGGATACATGCGGGGCGCCGTGCCTGTCTACGGCTTTCTCGCGAACAGGATCGACAAGCGACTCGCGGTCTCGGAACGGGCGCGGGACTCGGCGGCCCGCTGGTTGCCTGGTGACTACGAGATCGTTCCGAACGGCGTGCTCATCCCAGAGGTCGCCGACCCAGCCGGACGTGAGAACACCGTCACCTTTGCGGGTCGGCAGGAGACGAGAAAGGGCCTGCAAGTCCTCCTTCGCGCCTGGCCGGAGATCCACCGGCGCACCGGAGCCCGGCTCCAGGTCTGCGGGGCCGATCCGCTCGCCGTCAGGCTTCTCCTCACGCGCCTTCGCGTGCCAGACGACGGGATCGATATTCTCGGCTTCCTGTCGCAGGACGAGCTCACGACCCTTCTGACCCGTACCGGGGTGCTGATTGCCCCGTCGCTTTCGGGAGAGAGCTTCGGCATGGTCTTGACCCGCGCGTATGCGTGCGCCCTGCCCGTTGTTGCGTCGGACATTCCCGGCTACCGCGAGGTGCTCACGCCCGAGGCGGCCGTCTCGGTCGCGCCCGACGACCCTGCCGCCCTCACCGAGGCGACCGTCTCGCTCCTCGATGACGAGTCGCGTCGCGTCGCGATGGGAGCGGCCGCGCGTCAGATTGCACTGCAGCGCTACGCGTGGGGCGACATCGCTACACGGCTCGAGGGGATCTACGAGCGTGCGATAGCCGACGCCCGGGTACCCGCCGCGTGAATCGGCTCATCGCACTCGGCCGCAATCCCTGGGCCCGAGGTCTGTTCGTCCTCGCCTCGCTCGCCGCAGCGATCGTCGCGGTCTGGTGGCGAGGTCCCGAGTGGACGACCGTGTACCACGCCTTTGACTTCGTCTCCTGGCGCTGGGTGATCATCGGGATCCTGCTCAATCTGGTCTCGGTGCTGGCGCGCGCCTTCTCGTGGCGCCTGACGATCAATCAGGCGCTGCCGCCGCCGTATCCCCGCTTCGGACAGGTCTTCTCGGCGTTCGGGATTGGCCTGCTCGGCAACGCGGTGCTCCCCGCCCGCGCCGGCGAGCTCGCACGCGTCGCTGTCCTCCGACGGCATCTTCCCCACGGCAAGGGGACGAGCGCCACGCTCCTCGGAACGGTGTTCGCCCACCGGCTCTTCGACCTCTTCCCGGTAGCCATTCTGGTGACGTGGGTGTTGTTGACCGCGAAGATCCCGCACTGGGCGGTGACGAGCATCGTCATCTTCGGCGTCGTTGGCTTCGTCCTCCTCACGGTGGGGCTCGTGTCCGCCGGAACGGGGCGGGGCCGCGTCCACGACGGGATGGGCAGCCTCGCCGGGGTCGTGACGATGGCTCGACAGGGGCTCGCCGTCCTGCGGGCTCCGATCCCGGCGCTCGGAGCGGCACTGTTCCAGTGCTTCGGCTGGCTGATGCAGCTCTTTGCCGTCTGGGCCGTGATGGAAGCGTTTGACCTCAACCTGCCGTTGCCGGCCGCCGGGCTCGTGCTCGTGTTGATGAACGTCGCCACGATCTTCCCGCTCTGGCCCGGCAACATCGGCCTTCTCCAGGCGGCGGTGGCTCTCCCGCTCGTGCAGTACGGCGTCCCCTACGGAACGGGCTTCGCCTACGGGCTCGTGCTCCAGGCCGTCGAGATGTCCGTGGGCGTCGGGGTCGGGCTCATCTTCCTTGCGCGCGAGGGCATCTCGCTTGCTTCGCTGAAGACGATGGAGGAAGAGCAGGAGTCCGAGGAGAACGTCCTGCTCGCGAACGATGCGCTCGGCTGAGCGAGCCCAATCGTCGGCGGCAGGTCCGCGCCTGGCTGCACGAGGCTCAGCTTCGACCGCTTGAAACTGCAACGTGCAAGAAATCTGCCGCCGAGGGAAGATTGCAGGCGGTGCAACCGTCTAGTGTGTACCAGGCCCGAGCGGGCACAACGCGAAAAGGAGATCACGATGACCGATCAGCCCGAGAAGAAGAGCGAGACGGAGGATGTGGAAGCCGATTTCGAGGGCCACAAGATCAAGGTCGCCCCGGAGGACGCGAAGACCGCGACGGATGATGACAGCGCGGACTTCGAGGGCCACAAGATGGTTCTGGGTCCCGAGAAGAAGTACAAGAAGGCCTAGGCTCCGACCAGAAGTCTCTCGGCAAGGGCGCCCCTCGGCGCCCTTGCCGCGTTCCGGGGCCAACTCGGGCCTCCAGGCGGCGTCTGCTCGACGGCCTTACGACGCGAGGCGGGAGAGAACGGTCTCGAGCGCCTCGAGCAGCCGCAGCGACGCGATCTCGTCCTCCGAGCGCTCGAGCAATTCTGCGATGCGGGCGACCACGGCGACGGCACCCTCGCTGCGCTCCGCCACGGCGCTGACCCGTCGCGCCGTTTGCATGAGATCGAGTCCGATCGCGGCCTGGTTCGCAAACAGGATCAGGAGATCGACCTCGCCGAGCGAAAACGCCCGCTCGTCCGAGCGGTCGAGTACCTGGAGCACGCCGAGCGTGCTTTCGCCGTTCACGAGCGGCACTGCCATCAAACCCTTCGGGACGTACCCTGTACGTTGCGCCGCCTGTCGGTCAAATCGTGGATCCTGCTGAAGATCATCGATCACGATCGGTTGCCCCGTCACGAGTACCCACCCCGCGATGCCCGTACTCGAGGGGAACCGCGTCCCAATCAGATTCCCCTCGCCGTATCCGGAGACAGCCTCGAAGACGAGCTCGTCGGTCGCTGAGTCGAGAAGCATGATCGATGCTGCCGTGGCGCCGAAGATCGCTCGTGCGACATCCGCGATCGACTGCAGGAGGGCGAGGTGGCTTTGCTCCGACGGGAGCATCCCGGCCGCGACGGCCTCCCGGTAGCTCGATCCGTCTGTCATCTGGTACCTCCCGTGTTCGACGCCGTCAAGTAGAGCACGCTCTTCAGCTGAAAGGGCGTCAGCCCTGGATGCTTCGAGAGCACGAGCGCCGAAAGCCCCGAAATGTGCGGCGCCGCGAAACTGTTACCCGTGCATCGCAGAGTCCCACCACCGGACCAGGCGACATCCAGATCGATCCCACGCGCAAAGAACTCGACGGGAGGATCGGGATTCGCGTACCACTCCCGCGAGTCGGTCCCCTCATGGCTTCCAACCGAGATCACCGATGAGAAACGCCAGGGGTAGCTCTCGACGGGCATGTTGTGTGCGGAGGCGACGAGCACTGTTCCCCTGAAGTAGGCATCGTCGGCGAGCTCGTGGAGCAACTCCGCGAACCGGCGTTTCGTCGTCGAGAGGCTGAGGTTGACAACCTCGAAGCCTTCCTCGATCGCGTACCGGAGGCCGCCAAGGATCAGTTCGGCGCTGCCCGTAATCCCCTGTCCGAGCACTCGCACGCTGTGGAGGCGACATGCCGGCGCGAGCGAGCGGACGATTCCTGCGCATGCCGTGCCATGGCCACAAACATCACCCCGCTCATCCTGCACGATCGAGGTCACGTCGCCGTCGAGAGTCACCGCCACCGCGCTCTCGACGCCCCCGACGAGCGGGTGGTCGCCGTCGACGCCGCTATCCAGGATGCACACGTTGATGCCTTCGCCGGTCGCATCGTCGAGGGCCCACTCCTTTGTCATCTGCTCGGGCCATTCCGTCTGGATCGCGATCGAACCCGCCGCCTCCGCGGTCAGGCTCCACGCGGGCATCGACCGCTCGCTCACACCGGTGCTCCGAGGACTCGTGCTCTCGCTGCGGCTGCGGCGGCAGAGAGTCGCGCTGCGGCCTCGGCGTTTCGGTCACCGGTGACCGTTGCCAGGTTGATTTCCACGAGGTGTGCCGCGGCGCGGACCGCGGCTTCGGCGAGCGCCACGGCCGCGGCTGCATCCGGGCGGAGCTGAGCCTTGCCCTCCGCCGCAGCGAGCGCCGCGAGCTCTGCAACATCTGCACTTGCTTCGGCAATCTGGAGTGGCACCTCCGCTGCCTTCAGGAGGGCTCCTCCCAGTGCGAAGTCGCGTTGGGCCCGAGTTCCCGAGCGATCACGCGCCGTCGCGAGGACCTTCTCGAACACCGCCGCATCGTCGGCTCC
Organism: Gaiella sp.; assembly: GCA_046590225.1. Taxonomy (GTDB): domain Bacteria; phylum Actinomycetota; class Thermoleophilia; order Gaiellales; family Gaiellaceae; genus Gaiella. Next base: position 6,924 of record JBKJVI010000176.1, read on the forward strand.
AAGTGCCGTCAGCCGGGTGCGTAGCACCTTCGCTTGGGCTGCAATGCCTGCTGCGTCGTGCCAGTCGCTCGAGCCACGGGCAACCATCGCGACGAGTGCCGCCGCCATGGCGGCCGAGGCTGCTGCTGCGGTACCACCGCACGGCGACGGTGCCGGTGCTTCGAGTTCGTCGAGAAACGCGTCGAGGCCGCTCGCGCCGGACCGATTGACAGGAGCGCTCACGGGGAGAGGCGCTTGCGCAGGTGCTCGACGACGACGGGGCTCGGCTCGACTCCGGTAGCGCGGATCGCCACCTCGAGATCGGCCACAACGGAGGCCCGGAAGGCCGCGTCTGCCCCGGCCCGCTCGACGAGCGCATCGAGCTCGACGCGTGCCACAGGCAGCTCCTGCGCCGCCGTAACCCAGCCGGTCGGGGCTTCGGGCAGCAGGCGGAGCAGCTCGCCTAGACGCTCTTCGTTGGATGTCGTCATCTTGATCACCTATTCACTTGACGGAGCAGCGGCCGGGTTTCTTCCCTCGAGATGGGTACGGAGATGGCCGAGACAGCGGGAGATCCTGCTCGCGATCGTGCCGGCGGGGATGCCGAGGGCGGCGCCTATCGTACGGTAGCTCTCGTCCCTGCTGAAGAACCGGTCGAGAACCTCCTGGCATTCCGGGCTGAGTCGAGCAAGGCTGGTGCGCACCGCCATCGCCTCGTCAAGCTTCGCGATCACCTCGTCGGCGATTCGCTCCTCGGGCTCCTCTACGAGCACGACGCGACTCGACGATCGCAGCAGGTCGAGGCAGCAGTTGCGTGTCAACTGACCGATCCATGGGCGGATCGCATCATCCGAGCGTAGCGAGCCAAGTCGCTCATACGTCTTCGCGAAGACGTCCTGGAACACGTCTTCGGCGTCGTGCTCGGACAGCCGGAACGCCTGGGTAGCGATCGCAGAGACGTAGCGCGAAAATCGTTCGACGAGAGCGTTCCAGGCTGCCGGATCGCCTTTACGGCAGCCTGCTACGAGTTGTGCGTCGGACAGTTCACCATCCGGCGCGCTGATCACTACCCGCTAGCGTGACTGGGCAGTACGCAGCATTCCGGCGAGAATCTCGAGCAACTTCCACGCGAGTTCCGGCCGCTCTTCCAGAAACGGCCGGAAGCTCCAGACCGGAAGCGCATAGGCGACCATCGGCGACGTCGCCGTCACCGTTGCCGTCCGGGCGGACTTATCGACGAGGGCCACCTCACCGAACGAACCGCCCGGGCCCAACGCGCCGACCTGCTCTCCTTGCACGCTGACCGAAGCCTCGCCGCTCGCCACGATGAAGAAGTTGAGGCCGTCCGACCCTTCGGTCGCAATGGCCGCACCCTCGTCGAAATGACGCTCGACGAACTCGCTCGCGAGACGCCCGGCAGTCTTGTCGTCGAGATCGGAAAACAGTGGTACGGCGCGGATGAGATCTACGGATGGCTGAGGCATGTGCTGACCTTACAGATTGGAGGTGCGCTTGTCATCCGTGCTCGCCGACAGCTCCTCGATCCGGCCTTCCGCCGAGTCGAGGAGCGCCGCACAACGACGGTGAAGGTCCTCGCCACGCTCCCACAGCCGAATCGCCTCGTCCACGGCGACGTCCCCGCGCTCGAGCTTGCCCACGATCTCCTCGAGTTCGAGCCGGAGTTTCTCGAACGTCTCCTCCTCGCCGCTCATGTCTGCACCTCCTCCACCGTTGCCGTCAGGCTCCCGAGCGCGAGCTCGACCTCGACGCGCACTCCGGGCGCAGCGTCGGATGCGTCGCGCAGCGCAATGCCGCCGGAGCGCACGATCGCGTAGCCTCGGGTGAGTGTTGCACGCGGCGAGAGTGCCTGGAGTCGTGCGGCGGCGTGGTCGAGTGCGACTCGTCGACGCTCGAGCAGGAGCACGGGTGCGTTGCCGAGTCGGTCGCGGCTGCGGTTCAGTCGCTCTCGCTCCCGGCCGAGAGAGCGGCGGACGGCACTGTCGATCGCGGTCAGCTGACGCCCCAACGCAGTCTGAAGCTCGCGCAGATCCGGGACGACGAGCCGGGCCGCCGCGGTGGGCGTCGATGCGCGGACATCGGCGGCGAGGTCGCAGAGTGGCGTGTCCTGCTCATGGCCTACGGCCGAGACAACGGGGACCGGGCACGCAGCGAACGCCCGCACGACAACCTCGGAGCTGAACGGCAGGAGATCGTCGAAGCTGCCGCCGCCGCGGGCGACGATGACGACGTCAACGGACGGGTGCGCTGCGACGCGCTGCAGTGCGTCGGCGATTGCCCTCGGTGCCCCGGCGCCCTGCACCCGCGCCTCGGTGATCACGATTTTCGCTGCCGGGTACCTCGACTGGATTCCTGCCAGGACATCGCCACGGGCTGCGGCGTCGGCGCCCGTGACGACGCCGACCGCGCGCGGAAAGCGGGGGAGAGCGCGCTTCCGCTCGGTAGCGAACAGCCCCTCGGCGGCGAGGAGGCGCTTGAGACGCTCGATCGCGGCGAGGTGATCGCCGAGCCCAACGCGTTCGATCGTCGTGGCTCGGAAGCTGAGTGCGCCCTTGACGGCGTAGATCTCGGCCTTGCCCTCCACCAGAACCTTCTCACCGTCCGCAAGGGCGAGCTCGAGTGCATCGAACCGCCGTCGCGGGATCGTGGCGCTGATGCAGGCGCCGCTCGCCGGGTCTCGGAGGGTGAAGAAGACGAACGCCCACGCGTCGTTACGACGTAGCTCGATCACCTCGCCCTCGACCCAGAGCACGGGGAGCCGCCTGAGGTAGATCCCGATCCCCTCGTTGAACGCGGCGACGCTGAAGACCTTGCGGTCACCATGAAAGGTTGCCTCGACCTTCACCCCGGCAGCGTAGACGGCTGAGTCGCTACAGGAGGATCTGCGCCGCTGTGAGCGGCGTGCAGCCCTGCCGGAGCAGGTCGGAGCACGTGTGGAGATCCGCCTCGCTCGCAGCGAGCTGCTCGGCAAGGGGAAGCGGAAAGCCGGCCTCGATCAGGACGTGGAGGCGCCAGCTCTCGACCTTGGCCTGTTCGTTGTCCTGCTCGATGTGGGTTTCGATGATCTCTGCCATGTGTGCCACGCGGATTCGTGATCGGTTAGACGATCCCTTCCAAGAATGGTTGGGACTCAATTGGCACTACTGGCGGCCTTCGAGCCTACGCGCGAGCTCGTCGCGCGTCATCACGTCGACAGCATGGTCGAGTTCTCGACCGAGCGTCGTAGCCGCTTCTTCCCTGATCTCGCGCATACGCTCGTCGTACGCTGTCGCCGCGATCTGCGCGTGCCGCTCGATCTCACGCTCGATCACGCGCTCGAGCCGCTCGGTCTGGCGGCGTTCGAACTCGATCAGCGTCAGCTCAAGGCGCGCTCGCGCGTCGGTCTCCGCCTGCTCGACGCCTTCGGCGATTGCGGCCTCCCGCGTCCGCAGTCGCTCCGTGATCTCCTCGATCGCATGGCGGCGCTCGATCGTCTGTGACTCCAGTTCGTCGAGCGCTTCGCCAACAGCCGATGCGGCTGCCCGCTCGAGCTCCTCGCGCAGCCTGATCACTGCGCGGCGTTGCTCGTCGTTCGTCGACCCGAGCTCGGCCGCGTCCCGTTCGATCCGTGCTTCGACCTCGGCTACCGCCAGTTGCTGTCGCTGCGTCAGGTTGGCAAGCTGCGTCTCGATGTGCCGCTGCGACCGCTCGAGGTCGTCGGAGACGCCCTGAAGTCGTTCATCGAGACGTCGCTCGACATCGGCGAGAGTGTCTGCAAGAGCCTCTCCAGCGCGTCGCTCACGCTCCACGAACGTTGTCCGACGCTCCTCGCCGAGTCGGCGTTCCTCGGCTGCAAGTTGCGAGATCGTGTCTGCGCGTTCACGCGCCAACGTGCGCCGGATCTCCTCGGTATGCGCCGCCGTCTCCTCAGCGACGATCGTGGCGACCTGCGTCCTTGCCTCGGCGGCAAGCACAGTGGTTGCCGTGGCGCGCGCGCGAGCCCGTCGTAGAGCGAGCCAGAGGCCGAGCGCCAGAGCCAGAGCGGCAACAAGGCAAGCAATGAGAATCCAGACGGCCACGCCGGAACGCTATAGGCGAACGGTGACGAGCGCAGCGGCGATCAAGACGGTCGCGATCGTAAGGAGTCGCAACGCACCTTCCGGAGCGGAGACCAGAAGCTCGCGGGTGATTGGTTCGTGGTCGCCGCTCGCGAGCCCGAGCTTGCCGTCGACCGAGACAACCTCTCGGCGAACCCGCCGCACGGGCGTCGACAGCCGCCGCTGGGCGAGGGAGAGCGCCGTCGCCCACCCCGCAGCGACGAGGGCAACGAGCCGCGGGGAACCCTCGCACGCGACGTAGCCGGTGATCACCGGGAACGCACCCCATGCGATGGCGAACCAGAGATCGGAATGGAACCGGCCATCGAAGAGCTCGAGATTGTAGGCAGGGACGAGGAATGATCCAATCGCAATCAGAGGAATGATCCAAAGGCTGAAGTCGAGCGCCACCACGACGCCGATCGCACAGGCGGCGACGATCGATGCGAGAGCGAGAGCGACGAGGATCGACGAGGGAATGGCCGTGCGAAGTGGCCGACCGGCGAGCTCATCGAGCGCATGGGCACCAATGCCCATTGCAAGGAAGAAGGCAAGGACCGTGAGCCCGAGCCGATTCCACGAGACGCTGGCGGCGAGACACCCACCCACGACGACGTAGGAGAGATGCCAAGCCGTATAGGGAACGTGCAGCAGCGTCACGTAATCGCGCCACCCGCCTCGCTCGAGCGCGTAGAAGGTCGGTTTCACGCTCTGATCCCCCAGATCACCACCCCGCCTCCCAGGCTCATGCGTCGCGCCCGCACGTCGATGATGCCCGCCTCTCTCCAGAGCTCGAGCTGGCGTTCGAGCGGCCACCGCTCGTAGAACTCCCGGATCGAGGGACCGAGAAACCGGCCCACGTCGTACCACTCTCGCGAGACGACGCGACCCGCCGCAGGAAGGCCGAAGCCGACGTACAGATCCCAGAGTGGTCGCCAGATGCCGCGGGGCACGCAGAACTCGAGGTTGGCGATAGTGCCGCCCGGCCTGACGACACGCGCGAGCTCGGCCAGCGTGGCGCCGGGGTCGTCGACATAGCGGAGCAGGTACGTGAACGTGAGGTGGTCGAACGAAGCGTCCAAAAAGGGAATCTCGGTCGCGGATGCCTGGACGAGATCGACAGTGTCGCCGAACCGCTCCCGCGCGAGGGCCAGCATGCCGGCGCTCTGATCGAGTCCCGTCACGTCGTGACCCGCGGCAACGAGGCGCGCCGCGACGAGACCGGTGCCCGTCGCCACGTCGAGCACGGTTCCACCGTCGCGCGGCACGCGCCGCACCATCGTGTGGCGCCAGCGCGGATCTTGTCCAAAGGAGAGGGTCGCGCCGACCCGATCGTAGGTCGGGCCGAGGGGCGCAAAGAGCGCACGGGCGTGGTCTCGTCGTTCGGACACGCCCCTACCCTGCCATGGATCTCTATCCTGGGGTGGTGACGCTGCTCGCCGACCTCGAGCGCATCGCCTCGCTCGCCGTGACATTTGCCCCGGCGGACGGTGCAGTGAGTGCCGTGCTTCCCGCCGAAGCGACGCCCGGGTGGCGCGCCTACCTTTGTGCCTTTGAGACACCGGACGGAGCGCGTACGTGGCTCGTGCTCGACGACGACGGGGCCGCTGTCGACGATCGCCGCGACATCAAGGACGCCGTCTCGATTGCGGCGCTCTGCGAGATCGCCGAGGAATCGGCCGTCGGAGGCGACCTCGACGAGCTCCTCTCGCAGCTCGTGGCACTCCGCCTCACCGAGAATCCGGAGGGGATCGACGAGGCCGAGGACGCGGTTCGCGCTCTCCAGCAGACGATCGGCGTGCCACCGCAACTCGCGTCTCCGATGCGCCTCGACGAGATCGGCGCCGCCACTCGACGTCTCGAGCTGGCTCTCGACCCGGCGGCGCCATCGCCCTTCACTGCTGCGCTCAAGGGAGCCCAGGGGACGCTCGACGAGCTGCTCGACGAGGTCGTCGGTGCGTACCGCGTGCCGCTCGGCTTGTGACGATGTGGCACAAGGGTGGAGCGTCGTGCTCCGCTACGCTTCCGTCATGGAAAGCGGCGGCTTCTTCCCGTTCGGTGGAGACCCGGAGGAGATCCTTCGAGGTCTGCGGGACTTCGCGGAGACGCAGTCGGAGAGCGTCAAGGAGGCACAACGCGAGCAGTTCGCGACGCTCACCCTGAGCACGGCCGTCGAGCTCACCGCGGCGGCGCTCAAGCAGGTTCAGCCGATCGGCTCGCCCGAGGAGCAGGCCGGCGCCCTCCGTGACGCGATGCGGATTCTCTTTCCCGAGGCAGTGGCGCTCGTCAGTGCCGCCCGCCAGGGATTTATGCGCGAGTCCTAGCCGGCCGATCGGCTTGAGCCTCTTCGACCGCGCCGTCGCCTCCGCGCTCCCCGTCGTCCCGCGATCGGTTGTCCGTCGGATATCGGCTCCGTACATCGCAGGTGCCACGCTCGATGATGCGCGCCGCACGGTTGCGACTCTGAATGCCGCAGGGAAGACGGCTACCGTCGATGTGCTGGGTGAGGAGATCCACACCGAGGACGAGGCGCATGCGATCGCCTCGATGTACGGCGACGTGCTCGCGGCAATCGAGGGCGATCGCCTCGACGCGAACATCTCCGTCAAGCTGACCGGGCTCGGGCTCAAGTTCGACCTCGGTCTCTGCCGATCGCTCGTCGAGGAGCTCGTGCGTGCCGCCGGAGAACAGGGCGCTCGCGTCCGCATCGACATGGAGGACGCAACGTGTGTCGACGACACGCTTGCGCTCTATCGTGACCTCCGCGCAGAGGGCCTCGACAACGTCGGGATCGTGCTCCAGGCCCACCTCAAACGAACGCTCAACGACATTGACGATCTTCGCGAGCTCCGGCCGAGCGTGCGCCTCTGCAAGGGGATCTACGTCGAGCCACGCGCGATCGCGTTTCACGACTTCGATGTGGTGCGGCGGTCGTATGTCAGCTGCCTCGAGGCACTTCTCGACTACGGCTCCCGGGTCGCTATCGCCACACACGACGAGCACCTCCTTGTCGAGTCGCTCGCTCGCGTCGAGGCGCTTCCGGCGGACTGCTACGAGTTCCAGATGCTGCTCGGTGTCCGTGAGGGCCGGGCAACAGAGCTCGTCGTGGCTGGCCACCCCGTACGCGTGTACGTCCCGTTCGGGCGTCAGTGGTACGAGTACTCGCTCCGCCGCTTGCAGGAGAACCCCCGTATGGCCGGCGTGATCGCCAGGGCGACCGTCGGGCGCGCTGTCGGACGCTCGTAGCGCAGAGGCCGTGTTGACGCTGCGAGAAGTGCTCGACCGCATCGGGGTCGAGATGCGAGACCGAGTAAGGCCCGCTTGCGGGCCTCTTTAGGGATTCTCAATGAAGAAGGGGAAAGCCTGCGGTCGCTCGCGGTACTGTTTTTCTACCGCGAGCTACCGCAGGCTGAATCCGCCGTCGACGATCAGTGTCTGGCCGCGGATCATGTCGGAGTCCGGCGAGGCGAGAAAGGCGACGACCCCCGCGATGTCGGCCGGAAGAACCATCCTTCCGGCGGCGTTCCGCGATCCCATCTCGAGCATCTCCTCCCGATTCGGGAAGTGATCGAGCGCGCCCGTGTCGACCACGCCCCCCGACACGGCGTTGACGCGGATGCCTGCAGGCCCGAGCTCCACCGCCAGGTAGCGAACGAGCGATTCGAGTGCCGCCTTGGAGGTTCCGACGAGTGCGTAGTTGTCGAGCACGCGGATCGAGCCGAGGCTCGAGATGGCGACGATCGACGAGCCGGTCGACATGGACGGGGCGATCACGCGGCTGAGGGAGAGGAACGCGCGCGCATTCGCGTTGAGGGTCCAGTCCCAGTGCTTGTCCTCGGTCTCGAGGGCCGGCCGGATCACTCCCGTGGCTGCGTTGTGGACGAAGACGTCGAGTGGCCCGAGCTCGGTGATCTGCTCGAGCACGTTGTCGGAGGTGACGTTGCCGCGGACGAGAACGGGCTCTGCGCCGAGCGCCTGTAACTCGGCCGCCGTCTCCTCGGCTGCCGCGTCGGAGCGCATGTAGCCGATCGCAACCTTCGTCGCGCCTTCGCGCGCAAGCCGGAGCGCGATCGCCTTGCCGATGCCCCGCGACCCCCCGGTGACGAGGACGGAGCGTCCCATCAAATCACTGCCGTTCAACCGGTGCGGGGAAGCGGCCGCGTGACCGGCGCCGAGGAGGGGATCTCGTCCCAGCCGATCCGCGTCCGGGGCTCCTCGGGCGCGTCGTTCTCGGCCTTCGAGGACGCATGACCCAGGTCGTCGAGCATCACGATCTTCGCCTCACCGAATCGGCGAACGGGATCGTCGGAGGGAAGGTCGGCGATCAGCTCCCGAACGCGCGCCCTGATCTGAAACGCGAAGTGGGGTGTTGCCGGGCCAACGAGGGCCTCGATGTCGTCGATGGTCGGGTCGGTCATCGCGCCGGAAGCCTAACGACTACCGTCAAGTCGATGCGCAGGCCTACGTCCGTCGAGGTGATGCTGCTCTCGGCGATCGTGCTGTGGGCGCTCAACCTCACCGTCAGCCGCTACATCCTCACCAACGGGTTCCAGCCGCTTGCCTACTCGACCGTGCGCTACGGGCTTGCGTCCCTCCTCTTCATCCTCATCGCGGTCACCGTCGAGCGGTCGCTCCGGATCGCCCGCGGCGACTTCCTGCTCGTGGGGAGCGCGGCACTCGTGCTCTTCGTCAATCAGATCGGATTCGTCTACGCGCTCAAGACGACATCCGCATCCGTCATTGCACTGATCCTGGCTGCAACGCCGATCTTCGCGGCGCTGATCGGGCTCGCCTTCGGCACGGAGATCCTGCCGCGTCGCTTCTGGCTCGGTGCGGCCCTGTCCTTCGTTGGCGTCGGCCTCGTCGCGCTCGGCGCGACCGGTCAGTTCGGTGCGGATGCCGCCGGAATCGTGTTCGGGATCCTGACCGCGGCCAGCTGGGCCGTCTACTCGATCCTGATCACCCCGCTGATGCAGCGGTACTCGCCCGTCCGGATCAGTGCGATCGTGCTGCCACTCTCCTGGATCGGGATCGCACTGATCGGCCTTCCCCAGACGCGGTCCCAGGACTGGCAGCTCGGCTGGGTGGTCTGGGTGCTCGTCCTCTTCGCGACGATTGGCCCGCTGGTCATCACGAACATTCTGTGGTTCAAATCACTCGACCGGATCGGGGCCTCGCGCGCCACGCTCGCGGCGAACCTGCAGCCGTTTCTTGCCGCCCTCTTCGCGGTCGTGCTGCTCGACGAGACGATCGACGTCATCCAGGTGGTCGGCGGTCTCCTGATCGGGATCGGGATTCTCGCCGCACGACGACGCGCTCCCGTCTCTCCCGGCGAATGATCGACGGCAGACGAAGTACCCTGGCCGGATGACTCCGCAGCGACGTGTCGCGCTCGTCTCGGTCGGTGCCGCCCTGGCGCTGATGGGGATCAAGCTCGCGACCGGTCTTGCGAGCGGTAGCCTCGGTCTCGTCTCGGAGGCACTCCATTCGGGAACGGATCTCGTTGCCGCGCTTCTCACGTTCTTCGCGATCGGGGTCGCCGGTCGCCCGGCCGACCGGTCGCATCCGTACGGCCACGGGAAGGCAGAGCATCTCGCGGCCCTCGCCGAGGCCTTCGTGCTCATGCTCGTCAGCGTCGCCGTCGGCGCACTCGCAGTGGCACGGCTTGCAGGTTGGATCGAGATCGAGACGACGACGGCGTGGTGGGTCTTCGTGGCGGTCGGGGTCGTGATCGCGATCGACATCTCACGGACTCTGGCCTCCACCAGGGCAGCGCGCCAGTACTCGAGTCCTGCTCTCGCGTCGAATGCGCTCCACTTCGCGAGCGATCTGGTGGGAACGCTCGCCGTTCTCGCCGGCCTCGTCGCCGTTTCGGCCGGCTGGCAGGCAGGCGACTCACTGGCGGCGCTCTTCGTCGCCGTCCTCGTGGTCACCGCAGCCACCCGGCTGATCCGTCGCAACGTGGACGTGCTCATGGACCGAGCACCGGATGACGCTGTTCGCGCCGCGCGCGCTGCGATCGCCGAGATCGATCCACCCGTCGAGGTGCGGCGACTGCGGCTTCGTGAAGCGGCGGGGAGGACGTTCACCGATGTCGTGATCGGCGTCTCGCCGGGTGCTGCCGTCGGTCAGGGTCACGCTGTTGCCGACCGGGTGGAGGCGGCGGTTCAGGAAGCGTTGCCGGGCGGCGACGTGGTCGTGCACGTCGAGCCTGCAGGTGAGGAGGCGCTCCTCCGTGAGCGGGTGCGCGAGGCAGCGATGTCGGTCTCTCGCGTTCGAGAGATCCACAACCTCTCCGTGATCGAGCTCCCGGATGGCGTCCACGTGTCACTCCATCTCAAGCTGCCGGGTGAGCTGCCTCTCGATGAGGCGCACACGCTTGCCGAGCAGGTCGAGCGGGCCATCGTCGACGGTGTTACCGAGGCGATCGACGTACAGACCCACCTCGAGCCGCTGGCGGAGCCTGCGGCGGGCCTCGAGGTCGATGACGACCCCGCCGAGCTCGAGCGCATCGTGCTCGGTGTCACCGGCGCGCCCCCCCGCTCGGTGCGGTTCCTTCACACGGACGAGGGTCTCGTCGTGTTTCTGACGCTGGGGCTCGATTCGACCGCCAGCCTGGCGGCGGCTCATCAGACGGCCTCGCGTGTCGAGCAGCAGATCAGGAGTGAGCTTCCGGGAGTGGCCGAGGTGATCGTCCACACCGAACCCTGACCTACCGCGCTGCAGGTTGAATAGGGCAGATGCGCCTTTGCATGTTCCACCCGAACGACCATCCGCTCGAGCGTGGCTGGGTCGGTCGCGTCGACGGCGACCGGGTGCTCCACCTCGCGGCTCAGACGTTGCAGTCGTTCTTCCTCGGTGGCAGCGGAGCCCGGGAGCACGCCGAGTATCCGCTCGCCGACGTCACGCTTCTGGTCCCGGTCCATCCCCCGACAGTGCGCATCTTCTCCGCGTCCGACGCCTTTCGGTTTGCCAATGCCACGGCCGTTGTCGGCCCGAACGTCGGGGTCGCAGGCACGGCGCTCACCGCGTCCGCAAGGGTCGCGGCCGTGATCGGTGCCGGGGGTGAGATCGGCGGTTTCTCGGCGCTCCTCGAATGGCAGGATCCGACCGAGCTCCCGCCCGTCAAGCAGTCCGATTTCGGCCTCGTGTTGGGGCCTACGGTCGTGACGCCGGACGAGATCGATCCCGCCTCGGTCGTGATCCGTCTCGACACACAGAGCGAGCGCGAGGAGGCATCACCGATGGAGTTCGGGTGGGCCGATGCACTCGCACTCGCCGCCCGCCGCACCGTACTCCGGCCGGGGGATGTGATCGCCGGGCCTCCGGTTGCGACGCTCACAGACATCGACGGGGACGTCCGGCTCGAGATCGAGGGCATCGGCGTTCTCGACTGCCCACTCGGCTGATGCGGCTCGTGCTCGACTGGGACGGGACCGTCACCGAACGGGACACGCTCCACATGGCGATCGAGAGGTTCGGTGACCTCGACGTCTTTCACGCTCTCGAACGGCAGATCGGACGTGAGCTGACGCTGAACGAGGTGATCGAGGTCGAGATGGGCACGATCAGCGCTCCGTTCGAGGAGGTGCTCGATTGGCTCCTCGAGACCGTGACCATTCGTCCCGGGTTCGCGGAGTTGGTCGCAGAGCACAGTCCACTCATCATCTCGGCCGGATTTCGCGAACTGATCCTTCCCGTGCTCCAGAGGGAAGGCGTGACCATGGACGTGATTGCGAATAGCCTCGAGCCGGCCGCGTCCGGCTGGCGCTCGACGTTCCTCGAACGCGATGCGTGTCCCGTTTGCGGCGAGCCGTGCAAACGCGTCGCACTCGCCGGAGGCGGGCCGTTCACCTATGTCGGCGACGGTGTCTCCGACCGCTGCGTGTCGCTTGCGGCGGATCGTGTCTTTGCGCGCGATGGGCTGGCCCGCTGGCTCGACGAGAGCGGAGCCGGCTACGAGGAGTACAACGACTTCCACGATGTCCTGCTCGCGCTCGACCGACGGTGTGACCCGTACGATCGATGAGGTGGACTTCCTCGCTCTCCCGCAGCCGTACGATTTCCAGGCATCGACCGAGCGTTTTCGCTCGCATGGCACCGATCTCGCGAACCTCTGGCGTAACGGGGGCCTCCATCGGGTCATCGCCGACCAGGACGTCCGCGTGGACGCAGCGCCGGGCGGCGTGCGGATCACGCCGGGCGACCCCGGGATCGTCGACACGGTCTCCTTCCTGCTCGGGCTGCCACTCGACCTCGAGGGCTTCTGGGAGTGGGCCGCCGACGATCCCGTCCTTGCTGCGCTCAACGAGCCGCTCCGGGGCTACCGGCCCCCACTCGTTGCGAACCGCTTCGAGATGCTCGTGACCTCGATCACGGCCCAGCAGGTGTCGCTGCACTCGGCATTCGCGGTGCGCTCGCGGCTGATCGAGCGGTTCGGCGTCCGGGTGGGCGACGTCTGGGCATTCCCGACGCGAGAGCGGCTTGCCCGGGCGGAGGAGAGCGAGATCCGTGAGGTCGGGTTCTCGACGAGGAAGGCCGAGTACGTGATCGGTCTCGCGCGGAGCGACTTCGACCTTACTGCCCTCGATCCGCTGTCCGACACTGAGGTCGTCGAGACCATCACTGCCGAGCGTGGGCTCGGACGGTGGACGGCCGACTGGTTCCTCGCGCGGGCTCTCGCGAGGCCCGACGCATGGCCCGCCGGCGACCTCGCAGTACGCAAAGCGGTGTCGTTCTTCTACGGTGCAGGCAGAGATCTCGACGAGACGGAGGTGCGGGACGTGGGAGAACGGTTCGGGAAGTGGCGCAACATCAGCTGTCACATGCTGCTGGCCGGGGCGAGAGTGTACGGATGACCGTTCGGAACGCGACACTCGAAGATCTCGCGACCGTCGAGGCACTCTGGAAGGCCTTCGAGGCAGAGGTGCCCCCGCCCGCGCACGAGGACGTCGATCACGCGGCCGAGCTCGCCGAGATCCGGGCGATCGTCGAGTCCGGGCTCGGCTGGGTTGCCGAGCGCAACGGTGCGGCGATCGGGATGGCACTCGCCCGGCGCCGCGGCGCACGGGTCGGGCGCATCACGGATCTGTACGTCGTACCCACCGAGCGCCGCGCCGGGGTGGCCGATTCCCTCCTTCGCGCGGTCGCGGCGCGACTCGCCGAGGACGGCGTCGACACGGTCGACCTCGAGGTGATGGCGTCCAATGCGGCTGCGCGAGCCGCCTACGCGCGCTGGGGATTCCGGGACGAGGTGCTCGTTCTCGCTGCGCCCGTCGCAGCGCTTGTCGAGCGCCTCGGCGTCGAAGCATCGACGACGTCGTTCGGTTCCATCCACATCCAGACCGACGACGTCGACGTGATCCTGAAGGCGGTCGAGATGTTCGTGCCCCGGCTGCTCGGGCGCTCGACGGGCTCGATCGTCACCCAGCCGCGCGGCGGCTACGTCACCGTCTACGACGACGCGTGCGATCGCGACCCCGCCATGCTGCGGCGGCTCGCGAAGGAGATCTCGGCGCGCACCGGGCTCGTTGTGATCGCCGTCGGGATCGAGCAGGAGGCGCTCGTCCGGATGATCATCCTCGACCGCGGTGGCATCGTCGACGAGTACGCCTCGGTGCCGGAGTTCCACGGGCCGCTCCCCCCGGGCGAGGTCGTGGCGCTGAACGCGAATCCGGTCGTCGTCGAGCGCTACACGGGTGCGGCCCAGGCCGCTGTTCGCGCTGCCTCACCCGTCGCCAGCGTTCCGTCTGATCTTCCCCCGGCGCGCGAGCTGCTCGCCGGTCTCGCCGGCGTGCTCGGGCTCGACGGCACCGGGTACGGCTGGGCTGACGGACCCGCGGACGACCAGGCAATCAGGATCGCTCGCTGATGCAGGCACTCCGCTTGATCGACGCGCCGCGGTGCCCGTACTGTGCCCGCGTCCGGATTGCGCTCGCCGAGAAGGGCATCCCGTACGAGACCGTCGTGATCGACCTGGCCGACCGTCCGGCGTGGGTGTTCGAGCTGAACCCGATCGGAAAGGTTCCCGTGCTCGAGTGCGAGGGGTGGGTGCTCCCCGAGTCGGCCGTCATCAACGAGTACCTCGAGGAGGCCTTTCCCGAGCCGGCACTTCTCCCGACGGTCGCGACGCAACGTGCAAACGCGCGACTGCTGATCTTCCGGCACGGCGACTTCACAGACCCGTATTACGCGCTGCGGCGCAAGGAGGCCGGCGCGGAGGTTGCGTTTGCGGGGGAACTCGAGGCCCTCGATGCGATCCTCGGTCTCGCTCCGTATCTCACCGGACCCGCATTCGGTCTTGCGGACATCGCCTACGTCCCCTGGGTGCTTCGGGCCCGGGATTTCCTCGGTGTCTCCTTCGAGCCGTACCCGTTTCTCGTCGACTGGCTCGCCCGCCTCGAGGAGCGCCCGTCGATTCGGGCCGAGCTGGAGGTCATCGCAGCGCTGTGACCGACGTTACCCGTGGTGAGCTCGCAGGACGACTCGAGGAGCAGGATCTGACGCTCCTCGACGTGAGGACGCGCGGTGAGTACGACGGCTCGGCCGGCTATCCCTGTGACGCGCGCCAGGGGCACATCCCGGGTGCTCGCCATCTCGAGCTTCAGGAGCTTCTGGCCGCGGGAGACACGGCTGCGGTCAAGGCCCTCGTTGGCCGGCCGGAAGGAGCCGAGGTGATCGCGTACTGCCACTCGGGCGGCCGCTCCGCGATCGCCGCTCAGGTTCTCGCGGCCGCTGGCTACGACGCACGCAACTACGTTGGTTCCTGGCACGACTGGGCGGCCGAAGAGTCACTGCCGGTCGCTTCGGGTCAGCCCGCCGCGTAGTCCAGGAACGCGTTGCACAGTGCGTGGCCGTGCTCGTTCCAGCCGCCGAGAAATGCATCGGTCTCGGTTCGCGTCGTCGCAAGATCCGGAATCTCGGCGCCGCCTTCGATGAACCAGTAGTCGAGCATGTGTCGCGTCACCTCCGGGTGGAACTGGACGCCCCACGTGCGCTCGCCGAGCCGGTAGCCCTGGTTGGCGGCGTCGTTCTCGGCCAGCAACTCCGCCCCGTCAGGGAGATCGAACCGATAGTGATGCCACTGGAAGGCATCGAGGTGGGCCGGCAGGACGCCCAGCACCGCGTCGGCAAGGCCCGCCTCATTCACGCAAACCGTGTGCCAACCGACCTCGCTCCGCGGTGCCCGCCCGACCTCGGCTCCCGCGGCCCGCGCGATCAACTGCCCGCCGAGGCACACGCCGAACAGCGGCACCTCTCGGGCGATCGCCTGGCGGATGAACGCTGCCTCATCCGCGAGCCACGGATGCTCGGCGTCCTGGTCGGGGTGCATCGCGCCGCCGAAGACCATGATCGCGTCGTAGCGCTCCGGATGATCGAGCGCGGAGGCGTCGTCGTGCGCGATGCTGACCCGCTCGAGTCGGTCGCCGCGCTGCTCCACGACGTCCTCGAAGAGGCCGCCACCACCCGTCGAGCTGGTTTCGTGGACGATCGAGAGAACGCGCATCCCGCGAGCCTACCCACGCGCGGCGACCCTGTTCAGCCTCGGAGCGTGCTGCGTCCCTCCACCGAGGCAGTGGCCGGTGAGGGAGGTGCCACCTACGTCTTCGTTGCCGTCGGCTCCTTACCCGTCTCCGCCTCGGCCGATACGGGCGACGCCGGAGCAGACGCAAGGTCGGCGGCAGGAAGGGCGCTCGGTGCGGCCGCCGCGGGTGTGGCTGCCTCGTCCCAGTAGCGGTTGAGCGAGCCCTGCACCTTGACGGCCCACACGATCGCCGGGATCACGAAGATCCCGAACGGGAAAAGCCAAAGGCCGGTCAGGCCCGTGACGGGCTTCTCCTTGCCGTCGCCCGCGTACATGTTGCCGAGCTCCGATGGGATCACGAACGCGCTGACGGGCGAGACGACGAGCCAGACGACGAGCCCGAGCACTCCACCGAGTCCTTCGCCGGTGCGCTTCTTCATCTCCTCCTGCGTCTTGAAGACCCAGTAGAGCCAGTAGATCCCGAACGTCACGACCCCGATCAGGATCACGAACCAGACGCCACGCTTCTGTCCCATCGGCCCCGAACTCATCGCCTTTTCCTCCTCATGTCGGTTGTGTGCACACACTAGCCCCCTTCCGACTCAGAACAGCGTCATCTCGGCCGGCGGCAGGTCGATCCCGCCCGACGCGGAGATCCCCGCCTCGTCGAGCAACCCCCGGAAGATCACCGCGCTCCGCGGGGCGAAGTCATCGCGGTTGTTGTTGAACAGTGCGTACACCTCGTCTGCCTGATCCGCGAGGCGTTGGGTCGGCGCAATCCACTCGGCGAGCTCCTCCGGCGAGTACATCCAGTCGAAGCGGTCGGCGGCGCTGTCGCCGCGGATGTTCCACGTCTGCGCGTTGCGGCCGTGGAAGCGGATTACCGCGACGGCGTGGGTTGCAGCAGCGACGCGGGGTGCGACGTTCGTGGCACGCGTCAGAGGCGCGTCGACGGAGACGTATGAGAGTCCGTGCTCCTCGAGGAAGCCGAGCGTGTCGGAGCGCTCGTCCGGCTTCATCCACGAGCGGTGCCGAAACTCGATCAGAGGCACCAGAGGCTCGAGTCGGCCTCGCGCACGAGCGAGCTCCTCCTTGGCCTCCTTCGACTTCACGAAACGGGGGTGGTACTGGAGCAGGACTCCTCGCAACTTCCCGGAGAGCTCGAGCGGCTCCAACGCACCGCGGAATGCCGCGAACGAGGCGTCGGTCGGCTCGCCCTCGTGGAACGTCATCGCGGCGCTCGCCTTGACGTGGAACGTGAAGTGATCGGGCGTGCGCTCGGCCCAGCGGCGAGTCACGTCGGGGTCGGGGAGCGCGTAGTACGGAGAGTCGACCTCCACCACGTCGAACCGTTCGGCGTAATAGCGAAGCCGGCCGGCCGCTGACGAGACACCGCGCGGATACCACGCCTTGAGAAGCCCCTCGTCGGCCCAGCTACACGTTCCGAGTCGCACCGTCGCCGCCATGGAGGGACGATAGAGGACGTGCTGATGCGTCTAGCTGAAGGTGCCGCCCGCGAGGCTCGTGTCACTATGGATCGGAGGGCCGCCGTTCTCCTCGACGGAGACATCCACCGCGGCGTAGTCACCCGGACCGGGAAGCGTCAGGTCGAGTGTGACGTTGCTCGACGTGGGCGTGAAGCTCCCGACAGCCTCCATCTCACCGCCTGCATCGCGGCGGAGTACCCAGACCTCGTAGTGATGGCCGCTCGGCGCCGGAGGCACGTCACGGAGGGACACACGAACCGTTCCTCCATCGGCGTTCGCGCCGAAGAGCTTCGCTTCCCCGGTGACGGCTGGATCGCTCTTCCCGGAGATCGTCGCCCGTGCGTCCGGCGGTCCGAGGTCGTCGCCTCCGAGCGCGACGACGGCGATCAGGACGGCCGCAGCGACGGCGGCGAGCGCCCCGGCGACCGGAACGATGACGCGGCGATGCGCCCTCGGTCGCAGTGGCACGACGGTCGCCTCGGGGCGAATCTCCGCGAGGATCCGATCGAACATGTCGGTGGGCGGCAGGACGCGCGGCAGTGACTCCTCCACGAAGGCGAGCGTGGCTCGGTCGATCTCGAACTGGCTGATGTCGTTCTCGTCGTTCATGATTCCGCCTGCAGATCGTAGGTGTCAGAGAGACTTCTCAGTCGTTCGAGCGCAAGTCTCATCCTTCCTTTTACGGTCCCCAACGGGATTCCGATCACTTCTGCGATCTCGGAGTGCGACAGGCCGTCGAAATACGAGAGTCGGAGAACCGCGAGCTGGTCCTCCGGGAGCTCCGCCATCGCCTCTGCCACCCTCTGGGACTCGTCTGCGACCGTGACCAGATGCGCCGGATCGGGCGACGATCCGACCGGCTCCAGGTCGTCTCGCAACTCGGGTCGCCGGCTCTTCTGGCGGCCGAGCTCGATTGCACGATTGCGGGCGACGACGAACAGCCAGGTCGTGAGCTTCGCGCGGGTCGGGTCGAAGTCTGCAGCCCTGCGCCAGAGGGCGACGAAGACATCCTGAACGCACTCCTCGGAGAGCGTCGCGTCGTGCGTCAGCCGGTACGCGAACGAGTAGATGACCTTGCCATAGCGGTCGTAGAGCTCTTGGAGCGCCACGGCATCACCGCCCGCGACCCGGGCCACGGCAGCCGCATCGATGGCGGCCTTGTCATCACGAACTCCGTCGTCCATCGACACACATGATGGCACGCATTCACACCCGTCGTGGCTTCGAACGAGAGAGGGCGCCTCGCAGGCGCCCTCTCTCGTTCATCGCGCTGTGGAATCGCGTCCTTACCGCTTGGTGATCGGGCTCAGCGCCGTGAACGCGCTGTTGGTGGCGTTGACGCAGGGCACCGGAAGCGCCGGCTGCAGCTTCGCGCACAGTGCCGGAGCCGGGCTCGCGACCACGATCGCCCGGGTGCGGAAGAACTTCGCCGCCTTGCCGTAGGCGAACGTGTAGCTGCCGCTCGCATTCGTCTTCACGGTGGCGACCTTCTTCAGCCCCGCCTTCGTCTTGCCGGCCCAGATCTGCACGTTGGCACCGCCGACTGCGGCGCCCCCCTGGGTCAGCTTGCCGACGAGCCTCGACTTGACGAGGCCGACCTTCGCGACCTTGACCGACAGGCTGCCGGCCGCGATGCCCGACGGCGAGGCGACCGAGCCTGCCGCGTTGACCTTGCCGACGAGCGGCGTGTACGGCGACCAGATCGAGAGCCACTGGCCGGAGGAGGCGGCGCTGAAGATGCCGTTCACCGTAAACGTCGCCTGGAACAGCTTGGCGCCGAACGTCGCTCCGCCGAGGGCGACGGGCACATCCGGCGGAGGTAGGCAGACGACGATCTTCACGGGGCCGTACGCTGTCTCGGCGCCGGCGGTGGTGACGAGGTACATCGGCACATTGAGCGTCTGCCCTGCAGCCTGCAGAACCATGAGCCACGATGCCGTCGGCGTCGTCGACTGGATGCACGCCGCCTGGGAGGCCGCCGGGATCGCGCCCGGAGGAGCGACCAGGATCTCACCCGTGAGCGGGAGCAGTGCGTTACCGAGTGCGAGCGCAACGACCGTCGCGGTGACGGTGCCAATCTTCGTGCCCGGCGCCTGATTCAGCGTCGAGACGGTGCCGGCCGGCGCGTAGATCGAAGCGCGTGCCGTTGCGTCGTCGTTCTGATCCTGCGTGACCGAGATCACGGTCTGCGTGCCAACTTGCGTTACTTTCAGTGACGGGGTCGTGTACGCCGCATAGGCGATACCCGCGAGTGCGAGCACGGCTGTAGCGGCGAGCGCGAGCACCGCAAGGCGGATGCTCCGGGTCATGTGTGTCCTCCTTGAGATAGGGCTTCCTTTGTGTGAGACGTCTGATCGGCCTTGCGGTTGTGCATCGGTGCCGGCTCCTCCCTGTCAGCGCGCGGGTTGGAGCGGGCTCGCACGAACCCATTCCTTGTTGTCGTACCGGTAGAGGTAGATGTTCGCGATGGGGAAGGCGTTCGTCGGGCTCGTCCGGATCGTGATTCCCGGAAGCAGGAAGGGATTCTTCCTGAGATCGAGATTCTGCGCAGTCTTGACGAGTCCCGCACGGGTCAGATCGCGTCCCGACCGCCTCAGGGTCTCGGTCATCGTCCAGGCTGCCGTCATGCCGTACCAGTTGTAGACGTCGCTCGTTTTCGCGCCCGGCGCGTACCTTTTCAGGATCTGGAGATAGAGGGTGCGGGCGGCGTCCTTTGCCCAGACCGGGTCGTTCGGATTCTTCAGAAACGCGATCGAGAGCGCGCCCTTCGTGATCTCGGGCGCATTCACTTTCGCGATCCCCATGATCCCCGGCTCGATCGACACGGAGGCGATCACGACGGTCGCGGGCTGCCAGCCCAGCTTGTGCGCGGCGACGACGCCCTGGATCATGAACTTGGGCGTCGCGAACAGGACGAGCGTGTCGGCCCCCGACGCCTTGAGCTTCGCGATCTGGGACGAGACGTCGGAGTCGGTGTACTCGTACGGCTCGGATGCGACGATCCGTGGCCCCTTACCCGCGATCGCGCGGGAGAGCCCGCGCGTCATGTCCTTGCCGAGATCGTTGTTCTCAAGGAGGACGGCGATCCTCGCCTTGGGTCGGGTCTTCGCGAGCGTGCGCCCGTACACCGCACCCTCGCCGCGGTAACTCGGGAGAAGACCCATCGTTCCCGGGTACTTCCGCGGTTGCGCGAGTGCGTCGGAGCCGTCACCGACGAACAGCTGCGGAACCCGTTGCGCGCTCAGATACGGCCTGATCGCGAGGTTGGTGTTCGTCCCGACGGAGTTGAAGATGGCAAAGACCTGGTCCTGCTCGACGAGTTGACGCGTCAGCTGCACCGTCTGGGCGGGGTCATAGCCGTCATCGAGGTAGCGGTAGTCGATCTTGCGTCCGTTGACGCCGCCCTTCGCGTTGACGTAGGCGAAGTAGGCCTTGGCTCCCGGGCCGACAGAGCCGAATGCAGCGGCCTCGCCGGAGAGCGGCACGGTACCGCCGAGAACGATCGTCGTCGGCGTGATCCCGGGATCAGCACTGGTCGCCGCACCCGCCGTTGCCGCAAGAAGCAGGACGACCGCGCCCGCAAGGAGGGCGTGCCTCACTGCGAGATCGGCTTGGCCAGCGTGGGGAGTGAGAGACCGATCGTGCCGACCATCAGCTTCGGGTTCAGGCCGAGCGGAAGGTCGAGATACAGCAGGTTGCCGGGATTCTGGGCCAGCGAGGACGTGCCGACGGTCAGCGTGAGCGTCGATCCTGCAGGGATGAACGTCGCCTGGTTCGAGAGGTAGATCCGGTAGCGCTTCGCGCCTGGCGTCGTCGGGACGCCACCACCGGCGACGACGATCTCCTTCCCCTGGGGTGTCTTCGCTGTGAGCACGGTGACGATGCGCGTCCAGCTGGCGTTCGCGTCGGCGGACACCGTTGCGACGGGTGCACCAAAGATCTCGAGCGGTCGCTTGAGCGGAGCCGATGTGCGCTGCACCTTGCCGGCTCGATCGATCGTCGTCGAGCCGGCGAAGCGGAGCGTCTGGGAGACAGGCTTCGGCGGCGCGGCGAAGCGAACGGGGCTACCGCTCCAGTTCTCGGGCGAGACGGCGACCGGGAGCGGATCGAGCGCGACCGGCAACCCGCGAAGGTGGAGGTCGAAGAATCTTGCTCCCTCGGCGAGCATCACTCCGGTGTCGGCTCCCGGGAACGTCGAAGGCGCGTGGCCATGAAGGCCGAGCCAGAGGCGCTTTGGCCCTGCGACTGCGTTGTAGGCCTGCAGTGCTTGCCCCATGCCGAAGGCGAAGTCGCGGCGCCCCTGCATGAAGAACGCAGGTGTTTTGACGCCCTTCAGCGCGGCGATTGTCGAGCGCTCGGCCGCGAACGCGTTCGCCGAGCCGAGTGCACCCGCGTACGCAGCGTCGCGAACGGCGAACACGGACGGTGCCACGCGCTCGGGCGGGAGCGAGCCGATGAAGCCGGCGATCACGCCAGACTTCGAGAGGCCCTGCGGCAGGAACGCGGTCCGGAGATCCGTCCATGACTCTGCGACCTCGATCGCCGCCCAGGGGACACCGGCCGCAAGCGACGTGTAGATCGCGCCGCCGCCGAGCGAGATGCCCCACCCGCCGATCCGGGCATCCGCGACGTCCGGTCGGGCAGCAAGCCAGGAGTACAGTGTCTTGACGTCGCGCACCTCGTTCGGGCCGTCTCCCTCGAACAGGCCGCCCGACTCGCCATGGCCGCGCGCATCGACGGTGAGGATGACGTACTGCTCGCCGATCAACCCCATCGAAGTGGCGATCGTGTCGGTCGAGGCACGGCTGCCTCCGAGACCGTGAAACAGCACGACTGCGGGCCAGCCCCCCGTGGGAGCGGCGCCGTCGGGCACGTAGAGCGTGGTCGCGAGTTTCGTCCCGTCGAACGACGTGACGACCGGATCCTGCTTCGTGAAGGCGGACGCGGAGCCGGAGAGCGCGAGAAACACGAGAGCGGTCGATGCCGCCGCGATCATTGACCTCTTCACGACGCAGAAGGGTAGCCGAAGAACGGCCCCGCGCCGACTGCGGCGACGACTACACTGCCGCGCGTGGATGCCCGCCCGATCGGTGTGTTCGACTCCGGTGTCGGTGGGCTCACCGTTCTCCATGAGTGCCTCGTCACGCTGCCGCACGAGGACTTCGTCTACCTGGGCGACGGCGCTCGCTTGCCGTACGGCCCAAGGCCCCTCGCCGAGATCCGGCGCTTTGCCGCCGAGATCGGGCGCTTTCTCGAGTCCCAGGGTGTCAAGCTCGTCGTGGCTGCCTGCAACTCCGCAACCGCAGCTGCGCTTCCCGAGCTCCAGCTGTCCCTCTCCGTGCCGGTCATCGGGGTGATCCAGCCGGAGGCGCACGCAGCCGTTCGTGCGACCCGCAATCGGCGGGTCGGGCTCCTCGCGACCGAGGCGACGGTGGCGAGTGGCCGCTACGAGGCGCTGATCGAGACACTCGACGCCGGGGTCACGGTGATCCCGGTCGCCTGCCCGAAGCTCGTGCCCCTGATCGAGGGTGACGATCCGTTCGGCGAGGCGACCGTCGAGGCCGTCCGGGAGGTCGCCGGCCCCCTCAAGGAGGCGGGTGTCGACACGGTCGTGCTCGGCTGTACCCACTACCCGCTGATCCGACCGATCTTGCAGCGCGTCTTCGGCCGCGACGTGACGCTGATCTTCTCGGCCGACGAGACGGCGCACGAGGTGTCGGAGACGCTGGCGCGGAAGGCGATCGAGAACAACTCGGCGCGAGAAGGGACGTATCGGTTCCTGACCACGGGTAACACGGCGGCGTTCAAGGCGATGGGCAGTCGTTTCCTGCAGCTCCCGATCGCAGATGTCGAGCAGGTACGCGTCGCCGACCTGGAGGTGGTTGCAGCATGAGACACGATGGTCGTCGACCCGACGAACTGCGGGCTCTCGACGTCCTGCCGGACTTTCTCGAGCAGCCACACGGGTGCGTGCTCTGGTCACAGGGCAAGACACGCGTTCTCTGCACGGCCACGATCGAGGAGGAGATCCCGCGCTGGCTGCGCGGGAAGGGGCGCGGCTGGATGACGGCGGAGTACTCGCTGCTTCCCGCGTCGACCGGCGATCGCACGCAGCGCGGGGTCTCGCGTGGCCGTCCCGACGGACGCACGGTCGAGATCCAGCGGCTGATCGGCCGTGCGCTCCGCGCCGTCTGCGACTTCGAGGCGCTCGGCGAGCGCACGCTCTGGCTCGACTGCGACGTGCTGCAGGCGGACGGTGGAACGCGGTGCGCGGCGATCACCGGGGCGTACGTGGCTGCCTATCGCGCGCTCGATCGGATGGGCCTGTCGAAGGCGTTGCCCTCGTCGGTTGCGGCCGTCTCCGTTGGCGTCGTCGACGGTCAGGCGGTGCTCGACCTCGACTACCCCGAGGATTCGCAGGCCGATACGGACATGAACGTCGTGATGACCGTCGACGGTCGCCTCGTCGAGGTCCAGGCGACAGCGGAGCGACACCCGTTCACGCGCGACGAGCTCGACGAGTTGCTCGATCTTGCCGCGGGCGGCATCGAGCATCTCGCGCAAGCGCAGCGGGCTGCTTGTGACGCTCCCCGCGCGTGAGGGCGCTGCTCTCGACGGGGAACCAGCACAAGCTCGACGAGTTCCGTCGCGCGCTCCCCAGCTGGGAGATCGAGCTCGTGAAGTCCACGGCGTATCCTCCCGAAAACGGGACGACATACGTCGAGAACGCACGGGGAAAGGCGGAGCATGGGCGCTCCGTCTCGCCCGACAACGTGTGGGTGATCGGAGAGGACTCGGGCATCGAGGCAAGGGGCCTCGACGGCAGGCCCGGCCTCGCGTCAGCTCGCTGGGCGGACGACGGTGTTGCGCGACTCCTCGAGGAGCTTGCCGGGGTCGGCGATAGGAGCGCACGCTACGCCTGCACGATCGTGGCAATCGGCCCGGAGGGTCAGGAGATCGTCGTCGAGGGGACGCTCGAGGGCGCCGTCGCGACCGAGCGCAGCGGCGACGAGGGGTTCGGGTACGACCCCATCTTCGTACCGGACGGCGAGACGCGGACGGTCGCCGAGCTCGGAGATGCGTGGAAGGCCATCCACTCGCATCGCGCGCGGGCCACGAAGGCTCTTGCGGCCGTCTTTCTCCCTTCCGGTAGACAGGGAGTCTGGTAGCTTCGACGGGCGATGACGCCGAACGAGGCACTGGCCGAACTTCTTACGCTTTCCGCCCAGGCGCGTGATGTCGCGGTTCTGGGTGAATCCGGCTTCGTGCTCGCGAGTACCGGAACCGTCGAGCGCGGCGAGCAACTTGCGCGCGTCGCGGCCGATCTCGTCAAGGCTGCCGGCGACGTCAGGCCCGGTGCGGAGCTGGCTCGCATCGAGATCAGCAGCGAGGGAGCTGAGCTGTTCCTCGTCAGGGACGCCGGGCGCACTGCGATTGCGACGACCGCGCCGGACACGATTGCCGGGCTCATGATCTACGACCTGCGAACGATGCTCGGACGGCTCGACGCGGAGCCTGCGCCGCCTCGACCGCGGAAGAAGAAGAAGGCGTCGGACGATGCGTAGGCTTCTCTCGCTCGCCGCCATCGGAGGGGCTGTCTGGTGGTTGCTCGGGAGGCGGTCGACGCCGAGCGCAGCCCGCGTCACGATCGGCTACGCGGACGGATCGTCTGTGACGCTCGATGCGGGATCGCCCGAGCTCGATCGACTGACGTCGATCGCAGCCGGGGCCTTTGCACCGTGATCGACGACCTCGGCCGCCTGCTCGTCCAACACGCGCTCCTCGAGGGCGATTTTCTTCTCCGGTCCGGGAAGCGGTCGACCTGGTACCTCGACAAGTACCGATTCGAGACCCGCCCTGACCTCCTTCGGGCCCTCGGCGTCCGACTCGCCGAAACGGCGAACGAGGCTGAACCGGACGCGGTGAGACTCGCCGGACCGGCCCTCGGAGCCGTTGCTCTGGCCGCTTCGGCGTCTATGGCGTCCGAACTGCCCTTCATCATTGTCCGCAATGAAACGAAGGAATACGGCACAGCGAATCGGATCGAGGGCCCGTTCGACGAGGGGGACGTCGTGTGCCTCCTCGAGGACGTCGTCACATCCGGTGGCGCTCTCGCCGAGTCGGTGTCCGCGCTTCGGGACGCGGGGCTCGTCGTCCGCAATGCTGTGTGCGTCGTGGACCGCGAGGAGGGTGGGGCGGATGCCCTCGCTCGGTTGGGGGTGCGACTGCGCAGCCTGTACCGCGCGAGCGATCTCCTCGCCGGGCGCATCCAGGCCTGACCACCTCTCGGAGACCACGTGCCCCGGCGGGTCGAGCACGCATAGCGCGTCGCAAACCCGCATAGTTGAGCCAAAATCGCTGGAGTGTTCGGTTGTCCGGCGATCCCAACAACGTCCGTCTAGTAGGAGGAGTGGCAAGTGACCAAGCAGGAGTTCATCGAGGCAGTAGCCGCGAAGACCGGCTCGTCCAAGCGTGATGCAGGCGAGGCAGTCGAGGCGTTCCTCAGCACCGTCGAGGATGCTCTCAAGGCGGGCGATTCCGTGACGTTCACCGGTTTCGGCAAGTTCCACACGACGCATCGTGCGGCGCGCATGGGCGTCAATCCGCGAAACCCGACCGAGAAGGTGCAGATCAAGGCCGCGACCGTGCCGAAGTTCTCGGCCGGCTCGGTACTCAAGAAGGCCGTCAACTAGGGCGACCTCCTCGAGGGCGAAGGACGAGGGCCCGCTCCCCCCGGGCCCTCTCTTTTGTCCTTGGCATCGAACATATGTTCGTTTATGATCTGACGGATGCAACTGTCATTCGATGCCGCGGATCGCCTGGTCGAGCTCGTCGAGGCGCGCCGGTGTCCGATCCCCGCGTCGGACGCCGCGCAGGCCCTGTTCGCGCTCGCCTCGGCACCGACGGCGATCGCGCGGTCGCTGCTCGAGGAGGTCGTTACGGGCGACGCCCGCCTCGTCTGGCGCGGCGCTTCCGTTGGCCTGGCTGAAGCACCGGGAGCGGAGACGCTGCTCGAGTCGGCGACCTTCGTCGTCTTCGATCTCGAGACGACGGGCCTCTCGCCGGCGCGCTCGCGCATCGTCGAGATCGGTGCCCAGAAGATCGAGCGGCTTGTGACGGGGGACACATTCGAGACGCTCGTCAATCCCGGGGTACCACTGCCAGTCGCGATTACCGCCCTGACCGGCATCGGTCGGAACGAGGCGCGAGCGGCACCGGATGCCGATCTCGCCGTGCGGCGGTTCCTTTCCTTCGCGGGCGATGCGGTGCTCGTTGCGCACAACGCCAGGTTCGATATGGGCTTTCTCGATCGTGCGGTCGAGAGACTCACGGGGAGGCGCGTCGCAGCGCCCGTCGTCGACACGGTGTGGCTCGCGCGGCGACTCCTCGGCGGGCGAACGACGAGGTTCGGCTTGCAGCCTCTCTCGCACTTCTTCGGTACGGCCGTGACACCCTGCCACCGCGCGCTCGCGGACGCCCAGGCGACCGCGGAGATCCTCGTCGCGCTGATCGGGCTCGCGCAGGAACGCGGCGCCGGGACGGTTGCCGACCTCGTCGAGCTGTCGGCACCGCGGGCCCGACGCCTGCAGGGCAAACGCTCGCTCGTCGCCCAGGCGCCAACCGCGCCCGGAACGTACATCTTCCGCGATGCGCACGGACAGGCGCTTTACGTCGGACGCGCTCGCGATCTTCGCGCCCGGCTGCGCTCCTACTTCTCGGGCGGCCGTCAGCGGCCCGCTGTCGAGGCTGCGCTCGGCGCGCTTGCGAGCGTCGACTGGAAGCTCAGCGGGAGTGAGCTCGAAGCTGCGCTCGACGAGCTTCTGCTTCTCCGCGAGCTCCGACCGCCGGCGAACGCACGCAGTACCCGGCCGGATCGACACGTCTATCTCAGGCGACGCGGAAGGACCTGGATTTGCGTCAGCGAACCGACACCACACGGCCCGATCCGGGCCCGCGGTATCGCCAAGCGTGCTGCCTTGGCGCTCGCCGGCCATGATGGTGACGATCCCCACGCGGCGCTCCCTGGACTCCGGCTCCGTCTTCGCAGCCTTGCCACGGATCTCCGGTTCGAGGACGCCGCCCGCCTGCGGGATCGAATCGCCGCGCTCGAGCAGGTCGTTGCTCGCATCGACGAGATGCACAAGGCTCGTTCACTGCAGGTCTGCCTCGTCGTGCCGGCGCTCGAGCCGGGAATGATGCGTGCCGTCTTCGTGGCGCACGGGGTCGTGTCACGGAGAACGATTCCGCGCGGGGGAGGCGGCTCGCTCGAGGTCGAGGCGGGTCTCGCAGACGTACAGGGATCCCTCGACGCAGAGCTCGCTGCGACCACCGCGGAGGAACTTCTCCTGATCGCATCTTTCATCCTTCGACCACCGCCCGAGCTCCGGGTCGTGCCACTCGAACGGAACGCGATCCTCGCCGTAGCGAACGGAGTAGCCTTGGCTGCATGAGCGCGGGCGCAGAACGGGAGACGACGGCGACGGTGGCTCCCTTCTCCGATCGTGTGGCCGAGGCCGTCGAGCGCAAGCGCACGCAACTCGTCGTCGGACTCGACCCACGTGTCGACCTACTGCCAGTCGAGCTTCGAGGGGAGGCCGGTCGCGGGCGCGCTGCAGCCGCTGGCGCCGTGGAGCGTTTCTGCAAGGGAATTGTCGATGCCGTGGCGCCGTACGCGGTGGCGGTCAAGCCGCAGGTCGCCTTCTTCGAGGCGCTTGGCGGCGATGGGTGGCACGCGCTGGAAATCGTGTCGCGCTATGCCTCCGGTGCAGGGCTCCTCGTCATTGCCGATGCCAAGCGCGGTGACATCGGGTCGACCGCCCGCGCATATGCAGCGGCGTTCCTCGAGCCTCGGGGCTCGGAGCCCCCGCTGGCCGACGCGCTCACGGTCAATCCGTATCTCGGAACCGACTCCGTCGATCCGTATCTCGCCGCTTGTCGACGCCATGGCGCCGGAATCTTCTGCCTCGTCCGCACGTCGAACGCCGGCGCTCGCGACCTCCAGGATGCGGTGCTCTCGGACGGAGCCCCGGTATGGCGCCACGTCGCAGGTCTCGTTGCAGAGTGGGGTGCGGATCTCGTCGGCGAACGCGGCATGTCGAGCGTGGGGGCGGTCGTCGGCGCAACCGTGCCCCGGCTGATCGGCGATGCGCGGCGAACGATGCCGCAGCAAATCATTCTCCTGCCGGGTGTCGGTGCCCAGGGAGCGACGCCGGCAGATGTTGCGCGGGCGTTCACGAGCGGACCAGCGAGCGCGCTCGTCAACGCCTCGCGCTCCGTGATCTTCGCGTACCGCGATACCGAGGACGACTGGCGGGCAGCCGCTGGAGCAGAGGCGGCGCGCCTCTCGGCCGAAATCTGGGCCGCCGCAGGCTGGTAGCCCTCATCTAGATTCAACCGTCATGCGTCACGTTTTCCTTGTTGTCGTGGCAGCGCTCGCGCTGTTGGCCGCCGAAGCGGCCGCGGCACCGCCACCGGTCTCGGCGCCGGCCTACGTCGTGCGAGGCGGGCCGGAGCAGGAGATCGTTGCCGCCCGCGCCCCGGACGCGAGGCGGGCCCCGGCGAGCATCACGAAGTTGATGACCGTCCTCGTTGCGCTCGAGCACGCGCGACTCGACGATGTCGTCACGATCTCGCCTGCTGCCGCCTCGGTCGGCGAGTCCTCGGTGGGGCTCAGGGCCGGTGAGAAGCTGACGGTGGGCGACCTCGCGATAGCGGCACTCGTCCCTAGCGCGAACGACGCTGCCACCGCCCTTGCGCTCTACGTCGGGAAGGGCTCGCTGCCCCGGTTCGTCGAGCTGATGAACGCAAGGGCGAAAGCGCTCGGCCTCACGTCGACGCATTTCGAGAATCCCCACGGGCTCGACCAGAGTGGCCACGTCTCGACTGCGCGCGACGTCACGACGCTCCTCACCGCGGCTCTCCGGAACTCGTTCATCCGCACGTGGTCTGCACGGTCGACGGCAACGATTGCGGGCGGGCGAACGCTGACCTCCACCGACGACCTGATCGGCATGTTGCCGCTCGTCGGCGCCAAGACCGGGCACACGAACGATGCCGGCTGGTCGCAGGTCGCTGCAGTCGAGGAGAACGGCGTGCGGATCACCGCGTCGCTCCTCGGAGCGGCGAGCGAGTCGCAGAGGAACGCCGACCTCACATCGCTTCTCGCCTGGGGCATCGACCAGTATCGACAGGTCGTCGTGGCCGGCGACCACGTCTACGGCCACGCAGAAGTCGGTTACGGACGGGCTCCCATTCCTCTCGTCGCCGCTCGTGACGTCGTTCGCAGCGTTCGCCTCGGACGCCCACTCGTCGAGCGGGTCGTTGCGAGCACGGCTCTTTCCGTCCCCGTACGCAAAGGCCAACGCGTCGGAGAGGTTCGGGTGTTCTCGGACGGTAGGCTGATTGCGCGCACGCCTCTCGTCGCCGCCGCATCGTCCCCCGCCGTCGGGGCCGCCGGCAAAGCCGAGTGGTATGCGCGCCGCACCGTCCACCACGTGTTCGGGCTCGTCTCGTAGCTCCGCCGTCTGTCAGAAAGGGGCCGCAGTGATCATCACCGTCACCCTCAATGCCGCGCTCGACCGCTCGCTCAGCGTGCCGATCTTCAAGCTCGGTCACCGCCATCGCTCGAGTGACGTGCTCGTGCTCGCAGGCGGCAAGGGCATCAACGTTGCGCGCGCGCTGAAACGACTCGATGTTCCGGTCGTCGCAACCGGTCTCGCGGGAGGGCGGACGGGGACGCGGATCGTCGAGGAGTTGACCGAAGAGGCGATCCTCAACGATTTCGTCCGCATCCGCGACGAGTCGCGCACCTCGACGGCCGTCGTCGATCCGACCGCCGGCACGTACACCGAGATCAACGAGTGGGGCCCGAAAGTCTCCGAGGACGAGCTCGAGATCCTGCTCGACAAGCTCCGCTATCTCTCACGCGGCGCGTCGACGGTCGTCTTCGCCGGCTCGTTGCCACGCGGGGTTGACGAGGGCTTCTATGCCGACGCCGTCCGCGAGATGACGCGCCTCGGAGCCCGGGTCGTCCTCGACGCCGAGGGTGAGCCGTTGCGACGCGGGATCGAGGCCGAGCCGTGGCTCGTCTCGCCGAATCAGCATGAGGCCGAACAGCTCGTCGGCCAGGAGCTCGAGGACGACGATGACTTCGCGATGGCGCTCGACAGGATCGCCGACATGGGTGCGAGGAACGTCCAGATCACGATGGAGACGGGTTGCTTCTCTCTCGTTCGGGAGGAGCGGCAGGTGCGGCGCTATCACGCTCGGGCACCTCAGCTCGAGGCCGTCTCGGTTCTCGGGGCGGGGGACGTCTTCCTAGCCCGGTGGCTCGCTGCGCAGGATGAAGGACTACCCGCTGAGGAGGCCCTCCGCCTGTCCGTTGCGGCAGCGTCGGCCTCCGTCCTCGTGGTCGGAGCCGGGCGGTTCGATCCGAAGGAAGCGACTCGCCTCGCATCGCTCGTCGAGGTCAACGAGCTTCAGCCCGTCGCGTCGTGACGGAGCTCTCGGACCACGACGTCATCGCGCACGCTTGGTAGAGTCGTCGGACTCTTGGAGTTCGAGCTCGATCGGGATAGCAAGTTCGGCAAGGAAGGGCTGACCTTCGACGACGTGCTGCTCGTGCCTGCGGAGTCGGCCGTCCTGCCAAACGACGTCGCCACGGCTACCCGGCTGACGCCGACGATCGCGCTCGAGATCCCGATCGTCTCGGCTGCAATGGATACCGTCACCGAGGCGCGGCTTGCGATCGCGCTCGCCCGCCAGGGTGGCCTCGGAGTCATTCACCGCAACCTGGCGATCGAGCATCAGGTGGCCGAGGTCGACCGGGTCAAGCGGAGCGAGGCCGGGATGATCGTCGAGCCGGTAACCCTCAGGCCCGACGATCTCGTGGTCGACGCACTCGAGTTGATGGCGCGCTATCGCGTCTCGGGGGTTCCGATCACGAATCCGGACGGCGTGCTCGTCGGCATCCTCACGAACCGCGACCTGCGCTTCGGAGCTCGCCCCGACCAGCGCACCGGCGAGCTGATGACGAGCGAGAATCTGGTCACGGCGCGCGTCGGCACGACGCTCGCCGAGGCCGAAGCGCTGCTCGGGCAGCACAAGATCGAGAAGCTCCCGATCGTCGACGAGCAGGGGCGGCTGCAAGGACTCATCACGGTCAAGGACATCCAGAAGCGTGAGCTCTATCCACTTGCGACCAAGGACGAGCGAGGCCGCCTCCGCGTGGGTGCAGCTGTCGGGGTCGGCACCGACGCGCTCGAGCGTGCTGCGGCCCTCGTGGCCGCCGAGGTCGACGTGCTCGTCGTCGACACGGCGCACGGGCATTCGCGTGCCGTTGTCGACATGGTACGACGGATCAAGACGGAGTTCGACATCGAAATCATTGCGGGTAACATCGCCACCGGAGAGGCGGCGGAGGCGCTGATCGATGCTGGAGCAGATTGTCTCAAGGCCGGTGTCGGACCGGGGTCCATCTGTACGACGCGCGTCGTCGCCGGGGTCGGCGTGCCGCAGGTGACCGCGGTCTTCGACGTCGCGGAGGTGGCAATCCGCAACGGGATCCCCGTTATCGCAGACGGCGGCATCACATCCTCCGGCGACGTGGCCAAGGCGATCGCGGCAGGTGCGGATACCGTGATGCTCGGCTCGATGCTCGCCGGCACGGACGAGTCGCCTGGCGATGTGATCCTCGTCCAGGGCGAGCGCTTCAAGGAGTACCGCGGCATGGGATCGCTCGGGGCGATGAAGGCCCGGTCGTTCTCCAAGGATCGGTACTTCCAGGGTGATGTCGAGGACGTCGACAAGCTCGTCCCGGAAGGGATCGAAGGTCGCGTCCTCTACAAGGGGCCGATTGCTCCGATCGTCTACCAGCTCGTCGGCGGGCTTCGGCAGGCAATGGGCTACTGCGGAGCGCCGACGATCGAGGCGCTGAAGACCGAGAGCCGGTTCGTCCGCATTACCGGCGCGGGCCTGCGAGAGAGCCACCCCCACGACGTAACGATCAGCAAAGACGCTCCGAACTACCGGCGTGCCTGAGGCTTCCGTCCTGCCGTTCCCGAACCCCGAGCCGGTTCCGGAAGATCGGCCGGTTCTCGTCCTCGACTTCGGCGGACAGTACAGCCAGCTGATCGCGCGTCGGGTGCGCGAGGCGCGCGTCTACTCGGAGCTCGTGAGCCACCGGCTCACCGCGGAGGAGATCCTGGCGCTGAATCCGCTGGCACTGATTCTCTCGGGCGGCCCGGCGTCGGTGTACGCCGAGGGAGCGCCCGAGCTCGATACGGCGATTCTCGAACTCGGGATCCCGACGCTCGGCATCTGCTACGGGATGCAGTTGATGGCACGCGATCTCGGCGGAACCGTCGAGGCGAACGACGTCGCCGAGTACGGCAAGGCCGACGCGGAGCTCGGCGAGTCCGCGCTCTTCCACGATCTTCCGCCGGAGCAGGTCGTGTGGATGAGCCATCGCGACTCCGTGATCGCCGCGCCGCCGGGTGCTCGCATCACCGCCGCTTCGTCCTCGACGCCGATCGCGGCGTTCGAGGACGCTGACCGCGGCCTCTACGCCGTGCAATTCCACCCCGAGGTCGTCCACACGCACGACGGGCAGGAGATCCTGAAGAACTTCCTCTACGACGTCGCGGGCGCACCGCCGAGCTGGACGCCTGCGGCCGTGATCGAGGAGCAGGTCGCGCGGATCCGCGCGCAGGTCGGCACAGAGCGCGTGATCTGTGGTCTCTCGGGCGGGGTCGACTCCGCGGTCGCCGCCCTCATCGTCTACAAGGCAGTGGGCGATCAGCTCACGTGCGTCTTCGTCGACCACGGGCTGATGCGCGAGAACGAGGCCGAGCAGGTCGTCGAGACATTCGGTGGCCACTTCCACGTGCCGCTCGTGCACGTCCGGGCCGAGGAGAGGTTCCTCACGAAGCTCGCGGGCGTCACCGATCCCGAAACGAAGCGCAAGATCGTCGGAGCGGAGTTCATTCGCGTCTTCGAGGAGGAGGCCGACAAGCTCGGCGATGTGCGCTTTCTCGTTCAGGGAACGCTCTACTCCGACGTGATCGAGTCCGGCGGCGACGACGGTGTCGCGGCCAAGATCAAGTCGCACCACAACGTCGGTGGCCTTCCCGACGATATGGAGATGGACCTCGTCGAGCCGCTACGGCTGCTCTTCAAGGACGAGGTGCGGCGCGTTGGCGAGGAGCTCGGCATGCCCGAGCGGATGGTCTGGCGCCAACCGTTTCCGGGACCCGGCCTCTCGATCCGGATCATCGGGGACGTCACCAAAGAGCGACTCGACATCCTCCGCGCCGCGGATTCCGTGCTCCAGGAGGAAATCCGAAAGGCGGGCCTCTACCGCGACCTCTGGCAGAGCTTTGCCGTCCTCCCGGCGATCAAGTCCGTCGGCGTGCAGGGTGACGAACGCACCTACGCGTACCCCGTCGTGATTCGCGCGGTTACCTCCGAGGACGCGATGACCGCCGACTGGGCCCGGATCCCCTACGACGTGCTCGAAACGATCTCGAACCGGATCATCAACGAGGTGCCCGGCGTGAATCGCGTCGCGCTCGACCTCTCCTCGAAGCCGCCCGCGACGATCGAGTGGGAGTGAGC
>JBKJVI010000128.1:0-23495 GCA_046590225.1 Gaiella sp.
TCCGAGCCCGAGCGGATTCGTGACCCCGGTGACCTGCAGGATGTTGTCGTCGCACAGGCGGCGGTAGCGCGCGCGAATCGTCGCCTCCGAAACGCCGAGTGTGGCCGCGATCCGACGAAACGACTCGCGGCCGTTGCGCTGCAGCGCCTCGATGATGCCCCGGTCGACGGCATCGAGCCGCCGGGCGCGGCGTACCGGCCCTCGCGCGCCGAGCTCGGGCGGTTCAGTCGATGCGAGCGGCGAGATGCGCAATGCGAGGAGTTTCATATCATCCACGACGCATTCCGTCAATCCCTTGGGGTTTCTGCGATCGAAAAGGCACGTATCGCAGAAATCCCAAGGGATCATGTCCCTGCCACGCTACGCGTGGATCCTGACCGCGCGATCAGGTACAACCACCCCATGAGAATCCTTGTCGTTGGGACCGGCGGTGTCGGCGCCGCTTTCGCCCGCATCGCGGAACGCCGCTCGTTCTTCGAGCACTGCGCCCTCGCCGACTACGACCGCGCTCGTTCACAGGCCGTCGTCGCCTCACTCAATGACGACCGCTTCAGCGCTCATGCGGTGGATGCCTCCGGGCAGCGGGCACTCACCGAGCTGATCCGCGAGACAAATGCAACGCACGTCATGAACGCCGTCGACCCGATCTTCAACGTCCCGATCTTCGAGGCGTGCTTCGATACCGGCGTCACCTACATGGACATGGCGATGACGCTCTCCGAGCCGCATCCGACGCATCCGTTCGAGAAGGCCGGCGTCAAGCTCGGCGACTACCAGTTCGAGCGTGCTGCAGCATGGGAGGAGAAGGGCCAGCTCGCCGTCGTCGGCATGGGAATCGAGCCCGGCGCGGCGGACGTCTTCGCCCGCTACGCCGCCGACGAGCTGTTCTCGGAGATCGACGAGGTCGGTATCCGTGATGGCGCGAACCTCGTCGTCGAGGGCTACGAGTTCGCGCCCACGTTCTCGATCTGGACGACGATCGAGGAGTGCCTCAATCCCCCCGCGATCTGGGAGAAGGAGCGCGGCTGGTTCACGACCGCGCCGTTCTCGGAGCCGGAGACGTTCGACTTCCCGGAGGGCATCGGCCCCGTCGAGTGCGTCAATGTGGAGCACGAGGAGGTGCTCCTCGTGCCCCGCTTCATCGACTGCAAGCGAGTCACGTTCAAGTACGGCCTCGGCGACGAGTTCATCGGGATCCTCAAGACGATTCACCTGCTCGGGCTCGACTCCAAGGAGAAGATCCGGGTCAAGGGTGTCGAGGTGGCGCCGCGCGACGTGATCGCCGCGATCCTCCCCGATCCGGCGACGCTCGGTGACCGGATGTCGGGCAAGACCTGCGCGGGGACGCTCGTCACGGGACTCGGCAAGGACGGAAAGCCGCGGAAGACCTACATCTACCACGTTGTCGACAACGAGTGGTCGATGCGTGAGTACGGCTCCCAGGCGGTCGTCTGGCAGACGGCGCTGAACCCCGTCTGCGCCCTGGAGCTCCTGGCGGAAGGCGCCTGGAGCGGCGTGGGCGTGCTTGGCCCGGAGGCGTTCCCGCCGCAGCCGTTCCTCGACAAGCTGGCCGAGCTCGGCTCACCGCACGGAGTACTCGAGCTCGATTTGTAGCGGCGCGCGCTTGCGGCCGCGCTACTCCGAGAAGCCGATCCCGTCGACCTTGTCGATCGTGATCCTGACCGTGACACGCTGCTCCTCGGCGCTTCGGAACGGGTACCTTTCCGCCCCGAGGTACTTCTTGGCCAGGCTGTCGATATGCGCGTCGGCGGCCTCGTCGGTCAGCTCCGCGGTCCCGGTGACACCCACCCAACGGTACTGATCCTGCGGATCGATCACGGTCACCGAAACGCGCGGGTCGCGCAGAAGGTGCTTCGCTTTGACACGATGCCGCGCGGTGTTGAACCGCACTGCTTCGCCGTCGGTATCCACCCAGACGACGGTCGAGTGGGGCGAACCATCTGTCCTCAACGTCGTCACGGTGCCGACGAACGGGTTGTCCTCGATGAATGCGCGCTGCGCGTCAGAAAGCCGAGCCACGGGGTCTCCTCCCGATGATGTTTTCGTGTGGTCGCAGTGGGTAACGAATCGCAGGCCCGAAATGATCCCACCCGCGAGAGGAATAGGATTCCGTCATGCCGCTGGTTCTTCTCCGCGCACCACTCTCCGAGCTTGCCGGAGGACGCGAGTTCGCGCTCGACGGCCGAACAGTGAAGGAAGCCCTGATCGCGCTCGAAATGACGCGGCCCGCTGTCGCCGGATGGGTGCTGGACGAGCGGCGCGCGATCCGCGAGCACGTAAATGTCTATGTCAACGGTCAACGTGCGCAGGAGGAGACGCCGGTCGGAGAGGCCGATCGCGTCCAGGTCCTGCCAGCGATCACAGGAGGGTGAAGTGACGGAGATCCTGGTCGGCACGAAGAAGGGACTCTTCGTCCTGAACGGAGACGTCGAGAACGGTTTCGACGTGAAGTCGCGCGCGTTCCCGGGCCAAGCAGTCGAGTACGCGATGCGCGATCCCCGCTCGGGACGCTACCTCGCCTCCGTCACGTCCTGGTTCTACGGCGGCCGGATCTGGGTCACCGATGACCCAGCGGGCGAGTGGGAGGAAGCGAGTGGGATCGCCCTGCCCGAGGACGGCGACGCATCCCTGGCGCGGATCTGGGTGATCCAGGCGGGCGAGGCGGACGGAATGCTCTATGCAGGAGGTGACCCGGGGTGCCTGTTCGAGAGCGAGGACGGCGGCCTCACGTGGGAGCTAAACCGGGGGTTGTGGGACCACCCCACGCGGCCGGACTGGACCCCCGGCGGCGGTGGACTCTGCCTGCACACGATCGTTCCCTGGCCCGGCGACCCGGATCGGCTGATGGTCGCGATCTCCGCCGTGGGCGTCTGGCTCTCCGACGACCGTGGGGCGTCGTGGCGGTACTCAAACAGCGGCATCGCGCCCGAGTACCTGCCCGAGGAGGCGCGCGACGTGCCTGCCCAGCACTGCGTCCACAACGTACGCCGTTCGCCCGCGCGTCCCGAGCGCCTCTTCATGCAGTTCCACGGAGGGGTCTACCGCTCCGACGACGCTGGGGCAACCTGGATCGACATCGGCGACAACACGGCGTTGCCCTCGGACTTCGGCTTCCCGATCGTGGTCGACCCAGCAGACTCCGACAGCGCGTACGTCATTCCGCTCATCGGCGCCGAGGATCGGACGACGCCGGGCGGCGCAGTGCGTGTCTGGGAGACGCGTGACGCGGGTGCGACGTGGGTGCCCCGCGGGAACGGGCTCCCGGAGCGCGATGCGTACCTCACTGTCCTCCGAGAGGCCTTCGATTCGGCGAGCGAAGGGGCCACGCTTGAGCTCTACTTCGGTGCGACCTCAGGTGATGTATTCGGCTCCGCGAACGCCGGCGCTACCTGGGCTCCTGTGGCGACTCATCTGCCGCCCGTCCATTCGGTGCGCACGGCCTGAGGTGGATATACGGGGGCCGGTTCGGCGAGCCGGCCCCCGTGAACATAACGGCTATTTGCCGACGGTCGTTGGTATCCCGGTAATCTCGCCGTTGGCGATCTTCTGCTCGACCGCTTTGGTCGCTGCGATGTCTGCGGCGTTCGCATTCGAACTGACCGTCCCGAGCCCAACGCCCTTCTGGTCGAGGCCGAAGATCGCGTTGCCACCACCTTTGAAGGTGCCGTCGTGGGCTGCTTTGGCCGTCAGAAACACCGCAGTGTCGACGCCTTTCAGAGCGCTCGTGAGGACGTGCGGCCCGAGGAATGACTGATCAGCATCGACGCCGATGCCCCAGACCTTCTTTTGCTTGGCCGCAAGGAGTGCGCCGAGGCCGCAGCCGCCGGCGACCTGGAAGACCGCCTGGGAACCAGCATCGATCTGCGCGAGCGCCAGCTCCTTGCACTTCGCCTGGTCGTCCCAGTCCTGGGAATATCCCCACGTGACGACCGTCCCGGGAACAGCCGCAGTCGCCCCGGTTCGATAGCCGGCGAGGTAGCGATCGACGGGTGGCTCCTTGAAGCCTGCGACGGCGCTCACGTGCTTCGTGCCCGCGCGCTTTGCCTCCAGCGCTGCGAGGTAGCCGACGATGTACCCGACCTCCTGCTCACGAAAGAGCAGGCCTTGCACATTCGCCGGCTTGCCCTTCAGCGTCGCCTGATCGACGTCGACAATCGCGAACTTCGTGTCGGGGAAGTTTCTGGCCGCCTGCGCGATTGCATCCGCCTGCGCGTATCCCACACTGATGATGAGGTCGTAGCCCTTCCGCGCGAGGGTTGTCATGTTCGGCACGTAGTCCGCTGCGGACGCCGATTCGACCACGCGGCCCTGAACGCCGAGCTGCCGTTCGGCCCGCTTGAGACCCTGATAGGCGAGCTGGTTGAAGCCACGATCATTGAGCTGGCCAAGGTCGGTGATGAGCCCGACCTTGATTCCGGTCGGCGCCGTCTCCGTGGTGGTCGCGGCACCGTCATCGCTCGACCCACAGCCTGCCGCGAGAAGAGCGACCGCTGCCACGAGCCCTCCGACGATCGCCCATCGGGCCCTTCGCATTGTCATCGTCCGCGCCTTTCGCTAGTTTTTGACTATGAGTCGTAAACCTCCGGGCGAGTGTACCAGACCGACCCAGGTGACCCTTGCCGCCGTGCTGCAAGTCCGGGAAGGCGTTCTGCAGGTGCTGCTCTGGCAGCGAGCGCGCGACCCATTCAAGAACGCGTGGGCGCTACCGGGAGGAGTGCTGGCAGCGGACGAGCCGCTCGAGGCGTCGATCAGGCGACATCTCGCAGCGAAAGTCGATCTGGCCGAGGTGGCGCATCTCGAACAGGTCTCGACGTACGGCGACCCCGACCGGAATCCGGTCGAGTGGGAGATCGCCACCGCGTATCTCGGCCTCGTTCCACTCGGCGTCGATCCGTCCGTTCCCAAGGACACGACCTGGCATCCGGTCGACGACCTCCCTCCCACCGGCTTCGACCACGGAGCGATCATCCACTCGGCGCGTGATCGCCTCCGCGGCAAGCTCTCCTACACCAACATCGGCTTCGCCCTCGCCCCGGCAACGTTCACCCTGACCGAGCTCCGCGACGTCTACACGGCGGCTCTCGGGTATGACGTCTCGGCAACGAACCTGAAACGAGTGCTTCTGCGCCGTGGTGCGATCGCGCCAACCGGTGGCCGCCGTGATCCGGGAAGGGCGGGAGGGCGTCCGGCCGAGGAGTTCGCGTACTCGGACCATGCGCTCGAGGTCACGGACCCGTTCGCAACGCTTCGTCCGCCCGAGTAGGACATCCCCTTACTCGGTGATCTGCGTCGACTCCGTGGCGAGCCAGGTGCGATCGGCACGAAAGCGGTCGCGCGAAAACTCGATCGGCGTCCCGTCTGCGGCGTACCCGACGCGTTCGACGAGGAGCACCGAGGTTCCTCGCTTCGCACCGATCGTGCGAGCGTCGGACGGTCTGGCCTCGGCGACCTCGAGACGCTCCGTCGCTCGGACAGGCCTGAGCCCGAACCCCACGTCCATCAGGTCGTAGAGGGAGCCTGCAAGATCCATGTCCTCGATGTCGGGGAAGAGACGGGTGGGCAACGATGTCCGCTCAACGGCAAGGGGCTTGCCACCCGCGAGGCGGAGGCGCGCGATGACGACGACACGCTCATTGCGCCCGAGCCCGAGTGCGGCGGCGGTTCGCTTGCCGGCCGGCTCGATCTCTGCAGACACCAGCTCGGCGTGCGAGGCGCCGGCGGCACGTCGCAGAGCTGCGGAGACCCCGCCCGCTCCGCTCACCGTCTTCGCGCCCGCTCGACGTGCAGTCTTCCCGCCCGGCGGCCCGCTGACGAACGTTCCTCCTGCCCGACCAACGACGCGCCGTACGAGGGCGTCGCGCTCGAGTTCCCCGAGTGCCTGCCGGACGGTCATCCTGCTCACACCGAGAGTTGTGGCGAGTTGACGCTCGGGCGGCAGCCGGGTTCCCGGCGCGAGTGAACCGGACGCGATCAGCTCTGCGAGATGCTCGGCGATCGCCGCATGGAGCGGTTTGGCGCCGCGCGCGAGCTCGAATCCGACGACCTCATCCATCCACGCAGCCTAATCGCCCCGGGCACGAATTGTCTAGACCGTTGCGCTCGATCGATCCACGAGCGCCGCTGATACCGTTCGGTTGCGTGAGACTCGTCGCCGAACCGCGAACGCTTCAACACGTCGTCGCTTCCGGCGGCGATCTCTATCTCTGGCCGCGCGGCTACCGCTGCTGCGCCGGCAAGACGTACGTGCTACAGGCGGCGACCGAGCCACCAGAGAAGGCGTTTCAGCGCGTCCACGAGCAGGACGGCATTTCCGTGTGGGCGACGCCCGGACTCGCCGAACCCGACGAGATCCACGTCGAGCTCGGCCGACGCGGCTCCCTGCGTGCGTACTGGAACGGCCAGAGTTGGATCGGCTGAGCGTCTCAAGGCACAGTCTCCGAAGACCGATAACCGCTCCCATGCGGAGAACATCGGATTGGCTGAAGGTCGTCGCGCTCGTCAGCATCGTCGCAGAGGCGACAGCGTTGGCAGCCGTGCTCTGGCCGACGCGCTAGGTACGCGTCACGAAGAGCGGCCACGAACGCGGGCGATACCGCCGTCGGCTCGAACCGCTCGACCTCGGCAGGCACCTCCGGCGGACGCCGCGAGAAGAGTCTGTCGTGCATGTGTTCGGCCGCGCAGAAAGCGACAAACGCGTGGATATCTCCTGTTGGCTATATTTTGTCTATGAAGATTGCTGTCACGGGTTCGACCGGCCTCGTCGGAACCGCTCTCTCGTCCGTCCTCTCCGCCTCCGGACACGATCTCGTGCGCCTGGTGCGTCGCGAGCCAACCGGGACGGGCGAGGCGCGATGGGACATCGAAGCTGGCACGATCGACACCGACGCGCTCCAGGATGTCGGTGCGATCATCCACCTCGCAGGCGAGAACATTGGGCAGCGCTGGAGTGACGGCGTCAAGCAACGCGTGCTCGACTCACGCCTCAACGGCACGCGGCTGATCGCCGAGACTGCCGCACACTTGCCCGGCAAGCCCGTGCTTCTGTGCGCCTCGGCGACCGGGTTCTACGGCAACCGTGCCGACGAGGAGGTCGACGAGAGCGCTGCCCGCGGTCACGGATTCCTCTCGGACGTCGTTGCACAGTGGGAAGCTGCCGCGGACCCTGCACGCGCGGCCGGCGTCCGCACGGTCCATCTGCGGCAGGGAATCGTCCTCGCGCGGCAGGGCGGCGCACTGCAGCGCATGCTCCTCCCTTTCAGGCTCGGGGTAGGCGGAAAGGTTGGGAGCGGTACGCAGTGGTGGAGCTGGGTCTCGCTCGACGACACCGTCGCTGCCTACCTCTTTGCCCTGGAGCACCCTCTCGAGGGCCCCGTCAACGTCACCGCGCCGGGAGCCACGACGAATCTCGAGTTCACGAAGGCCCTTGGGCGGGCCCTCCATCGCCCCACGATCCTGCCGCTACCCGCGTTTGCGGTGAAAGCAGCGTTCGGGCAGATGGGCCAGGAGATGCTTCTCGAGGGACAGCGGGTCGCATCGACGAAGATCGTCAAGGCAGGCTTCGGGTTCAATCAGCCCGACATAGACTCCGGCCTCGCGAGCGCGCTCGCCCCATCACCCTGATCCACTCGCGGTAGGCTCGCAGGTGTGAGCGAGGTACACGATGTCATCGTCGTCGGCGCGGGCGCCGCTGGGCTCGCGTGCGCGCAGACGCTCGTGACGGCCGGGCGAGCAGTTGTCGTGCTCGAGCGCTCCGACACGGTCGGCGGCAGGGTGCGAACCGACACCGTCGACGGATTCCTGCTCGACCACGGCTTCCAGGTGCTTCCTCTCGCGTATCCCGAGGCGAGGGCGATGCTCGATTACGACCGGCTCGACCTCGGCGAGTTCGCAAGCGGGGCGATCATCCGTGTCGACGGACGGTTCCGGAGGCTCGCTGACCCTCGGCAGGCACCCGTTCGTAGCCTGCGAGCGCTTGCAGGCGGCGTTGTGAGCGTGCGAGACGGTGCGGCCGTGATGAAGCTCCTGCGTGGATCCGGCGAGGAAACAACGACGGCCGAGGCGTTACGGCGCGCAGGTGTCTCACGGACGACGGTGGAGCGGTTCTTCGCGCCGTTCCTCCGCGGGATCTTCCTCGAGGAGCGCCTGATGACGTCGAGTCGATTCCTCGACTTCGTACTCAAGGCATTCGCCGACGGGCCAGCCGCTCTGCCCCGCGGTGGGATGGGTTCGATCGCGAGCCAGCTCGCCGACGGGCTCGACGTGCGCACCGGCACCGCCGCCGCAACGGTCGGCCCCAATGCAGTGTCGCTCGAGACCGGCGAGCAGTTGCGAGCGGAGGCAGTCGTCGTAGCGACGTCCGGCATCGTCGACGAGCCTGTCCACGGATGGAACGGGGTCACGTGCGTCTACTACGACGCCCCCCGGACGCCGATCCCGGGACCGTGGCTCGTCGTCAACGGGGAAGGAGGCCTCATCAACAATCTCTGCGTCCCGAGCGAGGCGGCCCCGAACTACGCGCCGGCCGGACGCGCACTCGTCTCGCTGTCGATCCTCGGCGCTCCAGAACCAGATCTGGATGCCGTTGTTCGCCAGCTGCGAGGTTGGTTCGGCAGCGGCGTCGCCGAGTGGC
The DNA here is from genome assembly GCA_046590225.1 of Gaiella sp. Taxonomy (GTDB): domain Bacteria; phylum Actinomycetota; class Thermoleophilia; order Gaiellales; family Gaiellaceae; genus Gaiella. The sequence goes on from JBKJVI010000128.1 coordinate 8,651, forward strand.
GGCACCTACGGTCGTACCGCATCCCGCGTGCATTGCCGTCGTATCCCGTCGGCGGCTTCGGCGAGCCTCCGGTTCGGCTTGCGAGCGGGCTCTATGCGTGCGGCGACCACCGTGAGCATCCGTCCCTGAACGGCGCTCTCGCGTCGGGCCGTCGGGCCGCCGAGGCCATCGTCGCTGACGGCGCCTGAGACCGGCATTCCAGCACAAGCGCTCGAATGCGATACGCTTCTCGGGGTAAGCTGTTTCCTACCGACAGGAGGCTGAACGATGACTGACATTGGCTCCTCCACTCCGCGTGTCGCGCGGTCCGTCGGCTAGCCGGATCTCACTCCGAACTTCCGAACGGCCCTCGTCGACTGGCGCGCAGTCCTGCGCGCCGCTTTCATGTACCCGAGGCTAAAGGGAGTTCGCTTTGTCCGAACTTGAATCGCTCGGCTGGACTGACCGGCTGAGCACGCTGTACGAAGCGTTTGCCGGCGACGATGTCATCGCCGGACGTGTGTCTGTTCAACATCGAGGTGCGTACGACGTGCTCACCGAGGTCGGCGAGCTCCGTTGCGACGTGCCGCGCCGCCTCGTGCACGAGGCCGAGACGACCGCCGATCTACCCGTGGTCGGCGACTGGGTCGTCGTCGCCCCGCGGCCGGACGACAACGCCGGGACGATCACGGCTGTCCTGCCGCGGTTCACGAAGTTCTCGCGCAAGACCGCCTGGCAGGCGGCCGAAGAGCAGGTGCTCGCCGCGAACATCGACATCGCGTTCCTCGTCGCCTCGATGAACGAGGATCTCAGCCTCCGGCGTCTCGAGCGGTACCTGATCCTTGCCTGGGAGAGCGGGGCGCGACCGGTGATCGTGCTCACGAAGACGGACCTCCATGCTGTTCCAGAGGCCGTGGTGGCAGAGGTCGAGACCATTGCCGGCGGCGTCCCGGTGATCGCGATCTCGAGCAAGACCGGTGTGGGCCTCGAGGAGGTGAGCCGGCAGCTCACTGCAGGACTGACCGCCGTGCTGCTCGGCTCATCGGGTGTGGGCAAGTCGACGCTCGTCAACACGCTCGCCGGCGAGGAGCTCCTCGCAACCCAGGAGATCCGGGACGACGGGAAGGGGCGCCACACGACGACGCGCCGCGAGCTGATTCAGCTTCCCGGCGGTGCGCTCATCATCGACACACCGGGAATCCGCGAGCTCCAGCTCTGGGTGGCGGACGACGGGATCGACGAGGCGTTCGACGACGTCACGACGTTGTTCGCCTCGTGCAAGTTCTCCGACTGCGCGCATGACCGCGAGCCGGGGTGTGCAGTGCACGCCGCTCTCGACGACGGCTCGCTGTCGGCCGAGCGCTGGGAGAGCTACCTCAAGCTCCAGGCCGAGCTCGAGCACCTCGATCGGAAGCTGGACAAGCGGGCCGCGTCCGCTGCTCGCAAGAAATGGATCGCCCATTCCAAGGAAGGGCGAGAGAACATGCGGCTGAAGGGGAATCGTTAGACCCGATGCTCCATCCTGTCTAGGCGCACCGTGGGGGTGGAGCCGCGCCGTGACCCCACCCCCACCGCGTGTCACGGTGTCTTCACGTTCGCTGCCCCGGGGGTCGGGGTCGTCGTGAACGACCAGTCTGCCGCCGCGTTGCCGGTATCGGAGCCGTCCGGAATGCGCGAGAGCGACCCATCGACCGTGTTCGAGTCTGCAACGTCGACCGGAAGCATCGTTCCCTCGACGAGATTGAAGACGTTCGACCCTATCGTGGCCGTCGTGATCGCGCCCTCATAGCTCAGTGCGTCGAGGAGCACATCCTTGCCCGAGTCAACGAGAGCAACTCCGTCGGGTGCCCCGTTCTGAAGGTCGACGTCGATCACGAACCTCGCTCCCGCCGCGAGGCTGCCAGTCAACGCCTTTCGCGCGTACTCCGCACCGTCGCCGCCGTTGACGAACACGAGGGCGATACCTTCGAGCGTTGCCGCCGCCGTGCCAGTGTTCGCGATCTCGACGAACCCACCGGCGTCAGCGCCGACCTGGTCGTAGTCGACCTCATTGATCACGAGGCGCCCCGTGCCGCCGGGCGGGGACGTCGCCCCGGGCTCGCACGTGAGCGTGATCAGATCGGTTGCCGTCGAGCCAACGTCGATCTTGCCCGCCGAACCGTCGAACGTCTTGCAGGCCGTGCCGTCGAGGCTGTCGACGGAGACGATGCCGCCGCCCGGATCGCCCTTCGGTCCTACGGGGCCGGCGGGTCCGGCCGGGCCCGCCGGCCCGGGCGCGCCGTCGCGACCCTCCAGATTCCACGAGAGCGGAGACTCGTTGCTCTTGCAGCCCTTGCCGTCGACGACGATCCGCACGAGCCCGTGCCGGATGTTGCGGCAGGCCTCGATCGTCGTCGGCGCGTCACCCGCCGCCGTCGCGTATGCGACGGCGCCTGCGAGCACAACGAGTGCAGCGCCCGCAGCTGCGATTACCTGTCTTGTCACTTCGAACCTCCTTCGGTCGTTGATAGACCGAAAGGAGTACGCCGAACGGTCGCCGCTGCCTAGTGTCCGTTCAGGACAGACGGAGCGAGAGGCGCGATTTCAAGCGGCCGTGTGGAACGATCGGCACGCACCCGACACGAATGCGGGGAGCGAACGCCGCCCTAACGATGCCAGGGAGCGGCAAGATCGGCGTCGATCCCGTAACGCTCGATCGCGTCCTGTACGACGTCGGGTGAGACCAATCCGTCGTCGGCGAGCCCCTTGAGGGCAGTCACGGCGACATGGAACCGATCGACCTCGAAGAACTGCCGCAGCTTGACCCGGTAGTCGCTGCGCCCGAAGCCGTCGGTGCCGAGCACCGAGTATCGACCCTTGACGAACGGCCGGATCTGGTCGGCGAAGGCCCGCATATAGTCCGTGGCGGCGACGAACGGCCCGACGCGACCCGCGAACGCCTGCTCCACGTACGGGAATCGCTGCTCGTCCGTCGGATGAAGCCTGTTCCACCGCTCGATCTCGAGTCCCTCACGGCGCAGCTCGGTGAAGCTCGTCACGCTCCAGATGTCCGACGCGATGCCATAGTCGACCTCGAGCAGGTCGGCGCCTGCGATCACCTCGCGGAGGATCGCACCCGAGCCGAGCAGCTGCACCCGGGGGCCTTCGAGAGCGCACTCGCGAAGGAGGTAGATCCCGCGCAGGATGCCTTCCTCGGAGCCTTCGGGTAGCGCAGGCTGGACGTAGTTCTCGTTCATCACAGTGAGGTAGAAGAAGACGTCCTCCTGCTCCTCGCACATCCGTCGCAGGCCCTCGCGCACGATCACCGCAAGCTCGTAGGCGTACGTCGGGTCGTAGGCGCGGCAGTTCGGGATCACCGATGCGAGCAGGTGCGAGTGACCATCCTCGTGCTGCAACCCCTCGCCGTTCAGCGTCGTCCGCCCGGCGGTGGCACCGATGAGGAAGCCGCGCGCCCGGCTGTCCCCTGCGGCCCAGGCAAGATCGCCGATGCGTTGGAACCCGAACATGGAGTAGAAGATGTAGAACGGCACCATCGCGACGCCGTGATTCGCATAGGACGTCGCCGCCGCAATCCAGGAGGAGAACCCGCCGGCCTCGTTGATGCCCTCCTGCAGGATCTGGCCGTGCTCGTCCTCGCGGTAGAACATAAAGTCCTCGGCGTCCTCGGGTTGGTAGAGCTGCCCGACCTGGGAGAAGATCCCGAGCTGTCGGAACATCCCCTCCATCCCGAACGTCCGGGACTCATCGGGGACGATCGGCACGATCCTCTCCCCCATTACCGGGTCACGGACGAGCGTGTTGAGGATACGAACGAACGCCATCGTCGTCGAGTTCTCACGCTCGCCGCTGCCCTCGAGCACCGTGTCGAACGGTGCCGGCGTCGGCAGGGGATCGGCGTCGGTGTGGCGCGCCGGCAGGCTGCCGCCGAGGGCAGCGCGGCGCTCGAGAAGGTAGCGAAGCTCCGGGCTGTCCTCTGGCGGGCGATGGAAGAACGCGCCGGTCGCCTCCGCATCGGTCAGCCGGAGCCCGAGCCGATCGCGGATGGCGAGTCGCGCCACCTCGTTCATCGCCTTCTGCTGATGGGTGATGTTGCGGCCCTCGCCCGCCTCCCCCATGCCGTAGCCCTTTATCGTCTTGGCGAGAATCACCGTCGGCTGCCCGTTCGCCTCCATCGCGCGCGCGTATGCGGCATAGACCTTCTGCGGGTCGTGCCCACCGCGGCGGAGCCCCCAGATCTCCTCGTCGGTCCAGTCCTCGACCATCGCGCGCGTCTCCGGGTACTTGCCGAAGAAGTGCTCACGCACGTAGGCGCCGTCCTTCGACTTGAACGTCTGGTACTCGCCGTCGACGGCCTCCTCCATGCGAAAGTGGAGCCACCCCTCTGTGTCGGCCTCGAGCAGCGAATCCCAGCCGGAGCCCCAGATTACCTTGATCACATTCCAGCCCGCGCCCGTGAAGTTCGTCTCGAGCTCCTGGATGATCTTGCCGTTTCCGCGCACCGGCCCATCGAGCCGCTGCAGGTTGCAGTTGATCACGAAGACGAGGTTGTCGAGCTTCTCGCGCCCGGCCAGTGAGATCGCACCCATCGACTCCGGCTCGTCCATCTCGCCGTCTCCCATGAAGGCCCAGACCTTGCGATCGCCCGTGTCGACGGCGCCGCGCGCGGTGAGGTACTTCATGAAGCGAGCCTGATAGATCGCCATCAGCGGGCCGAGGCCCATCGAGACCGTTGGGAACTGCCAGAACTCGGGCATCAGCCACGGATGCGGATACGACGAGAGACCGTCGCCGTCGACCTCACGGCGGAAGCGCCGGAGCTGGTCTTCGCTCAGCCGCCCCTCGAGGTACGCGCGGGCGTAGATCCCGGGAGACGAGTGGCCCTGCATGTACACGAGGTCGCCGCCGTGGCTCTCCGACCGGGCGCGCCAGAAGTGGTTGAAGCCCATCTCGTAGAGCGTCTCGGCCGACTGATAGCTCGCAATGTGGCCACCGAGCTCGGTCGACTCGGCGTTCGCCTGCAGCACGATCGCGATCGCGTTCCAGCGCACGAGCGCAGTCGCGAGCCGCTCCAGTTCCGGATCACCCGGTAGCGGCGACTCCTCGTCGACGCGAATCGTGTTGACATACGGCGTGCTGAGCCCGGCCGAGACCTTGACGCCGTACTCCTGAGCATGGTCGATCGCGCGGTCGAGGACGTAGCTCATTCGCTCGCGGCCGTCCGTCTCGACGACGGACTCGACCGCGTCGAGCCACTCCTGCGTCTCGACGGGATCGCTATCGGGAAGTTCTGGTGTCATAGCTCTCTATGCAGAGTAGTCGAGGCGTTCGGGAGGCCGTCGCCAGATACCCTGCCCGGCGATGTCGACGCCAGTTCCAGAGGATGACTCAACAACGCAGGCCGATCAGGCCGAGCTCTTGCGTACGGCCACCGAGCTCCTCGAGTCGATCGCACGCGACCGCGGCATGCTCGGCTCCCTCTCGGTCGAGGATCGAACTCGACTGCTCACCGCAGCTGCGGACGTGTTCGATCCCGACCCCGTCCAGCGCCGTCGGTACACGAAGGAGAAGCGTAAGCAAGAACGTGCCGCGAGCATCCGGGAGGACGAGGCGAAGCTCGCCGACACGGGTATCCGGGTCTTGCGCGAGAAGCCGGTCTTCACGACCCCGAACGCCTATCCACCGAGAGATTTCGAGCCGGCGGACGAGGCTATTGAGGCCCGCGAGACGACGGAGGAGCAGCATTGCTACGTCTGCAAGGGACCATACCGCGAGCTGCACCACTTCTACGACCAGATGTGCCCGCCGTGCGCAGCGTTCAACTTTGCCAAGCGCTTCGAGACCGCCGACCTGGAAGGTCGGGTTGCCGTTCTCACCGGCGGCCGTGTCAAGATCGGCTACCAGACAGGGATCAAGCTCCTCCGCGCGGGAGCGCACCTCGTCGTCACGACACGGTTCCCGCGCGACTCCGCGGCCCGCTACGCACAGGAGTCGGACTTCGACGAGTGGGGCGATCGGCTCCAGATCTATGGTCTGGACCTCCGCCATACGCCCAGCGTCGAGGCGTTCTGCCATCACCTGCAGACGACCCACGACCGGCTCGACTACATCGTCAACAACGCCTGCCAGACCGTCCGTCGCCCACCCGACTTCTATCGTCACATGATGGACGAGGAGCTCGCGTCGGAGCACACGCTCCCTGCCGAGGTGCAGCGCCTGCTCGGCGACTTCTCGGGGTTGCGGCGCTACGACATGCTGGAGAGCGGTGGGCCCGTTCTCGCGGACACCGCGCCCGCCGTTCTCGAGCCCACACCGTCCGCGGCGCTCTCCCAGGTTCGGCTAATGCCAGAGGAATCGAACGACCAGGGCCATCTCTTTCCCGAGGGCCATCTCGATCAGGATCTGCAGCAGGTCGACCTCAGAGACCGCAACTCGTGGCGCTTTCTCCTCGCCGAGGTGTCGACGGTGGAGCTCCTCGAGACGCAGCTCGTCAACGCGGTCGCGCCCTTCGTCCTGAACGCGCGTCTCAAGCCGATGATGCTCCGTACCGACGAGCGCGACAAGCACATCGTCAACGTCTCGGCGGTCGAGGGTCAGTTCTACCGCCGCTTCAAGACGACGCGGCACCCACACACGAACATGGCGAAGGCGGCGCTGAACATGATGACGCGCACGTCAGCGACGGACTACCACGGCGACGGCATCCACATGAACAGCGTGGACACGGGCTGGGTGACGGACGAGGATCCACTGCACATCGCGGAGCAGAAGACGGCCGAGCACCGGTTCCGGCCGCCGCTCGACATCGTCGACGGCGCTGCGCGCATTGTCGACCCGATCATCGACGGCACGAACACGGGCACCCATATGTGGGGCACGTTCCTCAAGGACTACAAGCCGACGGACTGGTAGCGCCGCTACCGTGCGAGCATGATTCCGCGCGCATCGACAGGTGCACTCGTCGAGGCCGTTGAAGGCCTCGCGGAGGCTGCCATCGACCGCGTTCTCCTGACCGGCGAGCGCGTGACGTCTGCCGCCGAGGGTCGACGGCTCCTCGCGGGCGAAGCCGAGACCGAGGCGCTCGCGGACAATATCCAGCGCGTCGTCGTCCTCGCTGTTCCGGTGATCCGCACTCTCGCGAAGGGAGCGCGTTTCACGAGGGTTCCCTGGGTGATGGTCGCGTCGACGACGGTCTCCGTGGGAATCGCGATTCGAACCGGCGTGCGCGAGCTGCAGGTGATCGCCGCGCTCGTCGCCCACCGCCTCGAGACGTCCCACGGCGTTCAGCCCGATCCCGCCCTTGTCAAGCGTGTCGCCGTCGAGCTCTACCTCGACCCGAAGCACGCCCCCGATCTCAGCGGCGATCGCCTGCGGCTCATCCGCCTGACGCGCAAGTGGATCATCAGCGGTGCGTTCGGGCGCAACACGTCGAAGCAGGCCGCGAAGGCCCTCGGTGCTGCAGAGAAGCTCGACGGGACGGCGCTCCGCACCCGTTGGGCCGCCCGATGACCCGGATCTGTGTCATCGGTGCGGGCTTCCTGCTCGGCGTCTCGTACCTGATGACGAACGACGAGTGCCGGAGGTTTGAGCACACCTCACCGGACTGGAGCGGGACGATCGAAGGCGCTCTCACAAGCGGTGAGCGCGCGGCAGCCGATGTGGTGCGGCTGGTTCGTTCCTCGTGAGCGAGAGCGAGGGAGCGTCGCCTCGACGCGCCTACGGCTGGCGGGACTTCGACCAGGAGGTCGTCGAGGGTCTCGTCGAGAATGACTCGCGATTCATCAACCGACGCGCGGGTGGATGGATTGCGTCGCCGCTCCTCGGCCACTACGACACGCAGCTTCCGTGGCGAGACGACAACTTCAAGAAGGGCAGCGTCCCCGTCGGTGATCCGCCCATGAGCTTCCGCGCTGCGCCGACCTACGTGCTCGAGCGTCCGCTGGACAACGTCATCGCCGGGCGCGAGCTGATCGCCGATGCCGTCGCGGGCCGGTGGGGCAGCCCCGAAGCGACCCGGTTCGGAAATGAGTCGAGCGAAGGCGCGCTCGCCTGGAACGTCTTCCGCTCGCTCCAGGAGGCTGGGCGCCTCGGCGTCGTCACGATGGCGCTCACCGGGTTCGAGCCTGCCGCGGAGCCGGAGCTCTTCTGCTGGGGTCGGCGGATCACACTCGATACTGCAAGCGTCTGGGAGGAGCTCGCGACGGCGCTCGACGAACTCGCGCCGGACGTGACACAGCACGTCGAACCGGACGTATGCCTCCACGTGCCCGGCTTCGGCTGGGTCGTGATCGAGGCGAGCTTCGGCCCGAGCTCCGACGCCTTCGACAATCTTGCCGCGGTCGAGGAGTTTCTCGGGCTGTACGCGGCTGCCTGCCCCGGGCTCTTCGATGAGGAGAGAATCCGGACGACACGGCTCCGCGACGTCCCCTCCCTCCTCCTGCGCACGGTCGCCATTGCTCACTCACTCAGAACGGACGGCGAGCGGGCCGTCGTCGTCGCGCTCGTGCGCGAGAGCGACACCGCCGATGTCGAGCGGCGAATCGACCGCTGCCTCGCCGGCTCGGCAGACGTCGGCTTCCGGCGTGTCACCTGGGAGTCGCTCTACCGGGCACTTGACGCGGCAGATCCCGCGCTCGAGCCGCTCCGACGCTATCTCGAAGCCAAGAGCTTCGGCCTTCGCCCCGCGTTCGCGCTCCAAGACGACGAGACCGAGAACTGAACCATCGCCTACGCGACGCGCTCGGCCCAGTCGCCATAGAGGCCCCGGTAGGCGCCACCCCGCTGCATCAGGTCTGCGTGCGTGCCCTGCTCCACGATCTGCCCGTGCGCCAACACGACGATGAGGTCGGCGTTCTGGATCGTCGATAGCCGGTGTGCGATCACGAATGCAGTGCGACCTGCGAGGAGCTTCTGCAGCGCCTGCTCGATCACCCGTTCGGTGCCGATGTCAACCGATGAGGTCGCCTCGTCGAGGATCAGGATCCTCGGATCGGCGAGCAGCGCCCGTGCGAACGCGACCAGCTGGCGCTGCCCGAGCGACAGCCGGAATCCGCGCTCACCGAGCTGCGTCTCGTACCCGTCTTCGAGCTCGCGGATCCAGCCATCTGCTCCCACCGCGGCGGCCGCTTGCTCGATCTCCTCCATCGTCGCGTCCGGTCGGGCGAACGCGATGTTCTCTGCCACCGTTCCGGCGAACAGGAACCCCTCCTGCGGCACGACGCCGAGCTGCCGGCGTAGCGACTTCTGCTCGACATCCCGGACATCGTGTCCGTCGATCGTGATCCGTCCCTCGCGCACGTCGTAGAAGCGCGCGATCAGCTTTGCGATCGTCGACTTGCCTGCGCCGGTCTGACCGACGAGCGCCACGGACGTGCCTGCGGGAACATCGAGACTGATCCCGTGGAGCACCTCGGTGAGATCCCCGTAGCCGAACTTCACGTTCTCGAACCGCACGTGGCCGTCGATCCGGGGCAGAGCGAGCGCGCCCGCCCCGTCGACGATCTCGGGCTCCTCGTCGAGCACCTCGATGATCTTGTCGAGTGCCGCCGTCGCCGAGAGGAAGGTGTTGTACAGCTGGGAGAGCTGCTGCACCGGGTCGAAGAAGTTCGCGAGGTAGAGGAAGAACGCGAGCAGCGTCCCGATCGAGATCTGATCGTTGACGAGCAGGTAGCCGCCGTAGCCGAGCACGATGGCGGTCGCTAGCGAGGCGAGGAAGTCGACGGCCGGGAAGTAGAGACCGTTGAGGACGATCGTCTCGTAGTTGGCGTCGCGGTACCGGGTGTTGATGCCACGGAAGCTCGACTGGTTGCGCGGCTCGCGCGCGTATGACTGCACGACGCGCATGCCGGCGATGTCCTCGGCGAGGGTCGCGGTGACGAGGCCGATACGCTCGCGCACGCGCCGGTAGGCACGGTTGGAACGGACGCGGAACCACACGGTCGCAAGCGTCATCAGCGGAATCACCGAGAGGGTCGCGAGCGCGAGCCGCCAGTCGAGCACGAAGAGCACAACGGCGGTTCCGACGAGCAACATCACGTTCTGCACGAGCGAGGTGACGCCGTCGGTGATCAGCGTGTCGAGCGCCTCGACGTCGTTCGTGATTCGGCTGATGATCGCCCCGGTCCGGTTGCGCTCGAAGTAGCCGAGCGAGAGCCGCTGCAGGTGCTCGAACAGCCGAATGCGGAGATCGGCAAGCGCGCGCTCTCCGACCCACCCCGTGAGGTACGTCTGGACTGACGAGAGCGCGAACGTCAACACGCCGACGAGGACGAACGCAAGCACGATCCAGACGAGCGTCTGCAGGTCGCCGCTCTTGATCCCCTGGTCGACGGCGAGCTTCGCAAGAAGCGGCGGCACGAGCGCAACGAGCGTAAACGCAACCAGGGAGACGACGGCCCCGACGGTTCGTGCGCGATACGGCGTCACGAGCCCGATCAGCATCCGGATCCTTTGCCGGGACTGCTTCCACGACCAGTCGCCGACCTTGCCGCCCCGCTCCTCCGAGAGGTGCGAGCCTGCCTGCCAGACCTTCATGCCGACACCCCGATCTCCTGGAGCAGGCCGTACTCGTGAATCTCGCGGAAGATGGGGCTCCGCTCGAGCACCTCGCTGCGACTGCCCTGCGTAACGATGCGCCCGTGCTCGAGCACAACGATCGTGTCGGCGAGCGCGATCGTCGAGAGCCGGTGGGCGATCACGATCGTCGTTCGTCCACGCATCGCCTCCGTGAGACCCGCGCGGATGAGTGACTCCGTTGTCGCGTCGACGGAGGCGGTCGCGTCGTCGAGGATCAGGATCCGCGGGTCGATCACGAGTGCCCGGGCGATCGCGAGCCGCTGGCGCTGGCCACCGGAAAGGGTGATGCCGCGCTCGCCGATCACGGTGTCGTAGCCTTTCGGCAACTCCTCGATGAAGGTGTGGGCCTGGGCCGCGCGGGCTGCAGCCTCGACGACGCCTGGAGGGACGTCCGGCACGCCGAAGGCGATGTTGTCGCGAACGCTCGCGGAGAAGAGGAACGGATCCTGGGAGATGACGCCGACCTCGCGACGCAGCGACCGTCGCGTCACGTCCCGCACGTCGATGCCGTCGATCGCCACGCTCCCCTGCTGCGTGTCGTAGAAGCGCGGCACGAGCGACGCGAGCGTCGTCTTCCCCGATCCGGAGGCGCCGATCAGCGCGATCGTGCTGCCCGCCGCGATCTCGAGGTCGATTCCCTCGAGCACCGGCCGCTTCGGGTCGTACCCGAAGGCGACGCCCGAGAAGACGATGCGACCGGGTCCGTCGGGGAGCTCGGCGGCGTCCGGAAGGTCGGAGATCTCTTCGGGCTCGTCGATCACCTCGAAGAACCGCTCTCCCGATGCCGTCGCTCGCTGCGCCTGGCCGACCCACATGCCGAGCATGCGCAGCGGCATCACGAGCATCATCAGCAGCAGGTTGAAGGCGAAGAAGCCGCCGATCGTGAGGTCGCCCTGAACGACGTAGTGCCCGGCAGCAAGCAGCACACCGGCCTGCGCGAGCATGGGCAGAAACGTGAGCAGGGGCACGTACAGCGAGCGTTGTGTGTTCGCCCGCACCGAGGCCTCGAAGACGTCGTCGGATGCGCGCCGGAACCGTCGCTCGACCTGTTCCTCCTGGGCGAACGACTTGACGATGTGGACGCCCACGATCGATTCCTCGGAGACGGTCGCCACCTCGCCGAGCTTCTGCTGGACGTCGCGCAACACGGGATGCGAGACGTGGCTGTAGCGGTACGCGACCCCGATCAGCACCGGGGTGATCGCGAGGGCGATCAACGCTAGCTTCCACTCGTAGAAGAAGAGGACAGCGGTGACGCAGACGATCGTGATCACGTGCTGCGCGAAGAAGATCAGCCCGTAGCCGAGGAAGAAGCGGATCGTCTGCAGGTCGACCGTCGCCCGCGACATCAACTGCCCCGTCTGATGGCGGTCGTAGTACCCGAACGAGAGCCGCAGCAGGCGGGCGTAGAGCGCGTCGCGCATGTCCCACTCGACGGCGAGCGCCTGCTTCCCCGAGATGAAGCGTCGACCCAGCATCAGCAAGGCTCGCAGAAGCCCGACGCCGAGGATGACGAGAATTAGGAACGCGAGATAGTGGCCGTCCTGCGCGCCCCTGAGCTCGTTGATCACGAAGCCCGTCAGCACGATCACCGCGATCGCCGCCGCCTGGGAGAGGATCGCGAGAATCGTCGAGACGATCAGCGACGAGCGATACGGCCGCAGGAACTGCAGCAGGCGGGCGAAGGTGCGGGAGTTCGAGGTCGCGATCAGGTCATGGTAGGTGCAGCCTCCCTTCGTCTCCGCGCCACGAAGGCACTCGCGGCGTAGCGCGCGAGCTGGATCGCAGCGACGGCTGCACACGCGTCGTCGTCAACTGCAACGACAGCGCACCCGGCTGCGAGCGCGTCGCATGGTCCCGGGCGCCCTTCGAGCGACACCTGCCGTGCGAACCGAGCCGCGACGCAGCGCAGACGCTCCAGGTGCTCTTCTTGCAGCTGAGTGAAGGCGTACGGAACGACCGCGTCGTGTCGCTCCCGCCGCGTCTCGGTCTCCCCGTCACCTCGACGGGCCGCAACGACCGCGTCGGCCGTCGTCCAGATCGTCGGCGGACGGACGAGGGCCGCGAGAACCACTGCGGGATCGGAAACAGGACTGACCTCGTGCGGGAGAAGGTCGACACACGCCAGCGGTAGCCACTCGAGGAGTGCAACGCGTACCCGGTCGACGCAACACCGGCTCCCGATCCGGACGTCGCAACCGTCGTCGACGACGAGCGGGTCGAGAGTGCGCAGGCGTCGGTCGCCATGATCGAGCCGGATCAGCCGGAGAACCGGTCGTTCGAGCTCCGCAAGAGACATGCCGCAGAGGCTAGATCGCGACGCCGGAGTGCACAAGACGCCCTTTCGGACGTGTCCGTTTGGGGCGATCGAGCTAGATGCGCTCGAGGCGCTCGCGCAACAGCGGCAGCACGTCGTCGGGTTGCGGGTAGTGCCCGAGCATCGACTTCGTGAACACGAGCTCGCCGTCGAGGTGGACGTCGAAGATGCCGCCCCTGCCGGTGACGATCTCGATCGCTCCGATCTCGTGCTCCATCTCCTCGAGAATCCGCGCCGCCAGACCGACGGCGTTCGGCAACGCGCTTCAGGGAACGCAGTACTCGATCCGGACCTGAGGTCGTGCTGCCATGACTCCATTCAATCATTCGGCATACCTGCCCCGTCGGGACAGTTCGCGGCCGGTAGCCGGGCAGGCGCGATCCGAAACATTTGTCCGCAATGTGCGGACTTTCCGTGTGGGCTGCCATTGACGCCGCCGGTTCCCCGGGCATATGTTGATCGAGCACCGAGCACGGAGTCTCCAGCGCCCAGTCGACGCAAGTCAGCTGAAGCGCCAGAGAGCCGGCCAACAGGCAGGTCGCTTCGGCGACAGGTCAGTCGGCCCTGGCACTCGAGGGGAACACCGACTCGGTGCATTTTTCGTTCCCGACCGGATCTGCTCGGGGAGCGTGATCACCCGAGGAAAGGCTCGGTGGAAGCGAGCGTCGTGGAAGATGAGAGGTATCGCTGGGTCGTGCTTGCGACCGGCACCGGAGCCCAGGCCGCTGTCTCCGCCTCCTGGTTCGCGGTCGCCATCCTGGCGCCGGACATTCGCTCCCACTTCGACCTGAGCCTCACACAGATCGGAGTCGTCCTCGCCGCGTTCACGATCGGAATGACGCCGACCCTGCTGCCGTGGGGGCTGCTCGCCGACCGGGTCGGGGAGAGATCTGTCCTCCCTGTCGGCCTCGGATTGTCCGCGTGCGCGCTCGCCTTCGTCGGCATCGCACCCGGCTACGCAGCTCTCGTGCTCCTGCTTGCGGCAGCAGGCGCGCTCAGCGCCAGCGTCAACGCAGCGAGCGGCCGGGCCGTGATGCACTGGTTCGCCCCCGGCGAGCGCGGGCTCGCGCTCGGAATCCGCCAGGCGAACGTCCCGATCGGAGGCCTCCTCGCGGCGCTGCTTCTTCCCGCCCTCGCGTCCGCCCTCGGGCTCGGTTGGACATTCGCGGCGCTCGGCGCAGTCTGCTTCGCGGGAGCGGTCGCCGGCGCGGTCTTTCTCAGGGATCCGCCGGGTGGAGTTGTCCCCCGCGTCCACGGAACCTCGTCGGTGACGCTGCGACGCCCGGCTCTGTGGCGAATCTCCTTCGGGAGCGGGCTGATCATCGTCGGCCAGACTGCAACCATGAGCTTCACGGTGTTGTTCCTTCACGAGGCGCACGGCTTCTCGATCGGCTCCGCCGCCCTCGTTCTTGCCGCCTCACAACTCCTCGGAGGCGTCCTTCGAGTCGTCGCGGGAGGCTGGTCGGATCGCCTCGGCAGCAGGATCGTCCCCCTCTGCCGGCTCGCTCTCGGGGTCACCGTCGGACTCGTGATCGTCGCCCTCGCCGCCGATGCGTCGTCGTTCGTGCTCGTGCCCGTTCTCGTCCTCGCTGGTGCGATCGGGCTCTCCTGGAACGGGCTCTCGTTCGTCGCGGCCGCAGAGGTCGCAGGAGCCGGGGCGAGCGGCGCCGCTCTCGGCTTTCAGCAGACGATCCTGGGGATCGCCGGCATCGTTGCGCCGATCCTCATCGCCGCGCTCGTCTCGACGGGTTCCTGGCAGGTCGCATTCCTCATTTCGGGGCTTTTCCCGCTGCTCGGCTGGGCTTTGATGCACCCGCTTGCGGGCCGCCCCGGAACTGCCTCGACGGAGGCCGTCACCTGACTAGTGGTCTCTCCGGGAAATACGTGCTGGGTTCGTCGGCGAAAACCGAGCAGGCCGAGGACGCAGGGAGTCTCGATACTGGGTTGTACCGGGGCGACCGAGGACGACGGCATGCG
>JBKJVI010000153.1:0-44663 GCA_046590225.1 Gaiella sp.
ACAACAAGTTCGCCGCGCTCAACTCGGCGGTCTGGTCGGGTGGCTCGTTCATCTACGTCCCGCCCGGCGTCCGCATCGAGATGCCGCTGCAGGCGTACTTCCGGATCAACGCCGAGAACATGGGGCAGTTCGAGCGGACGCTGATAATTGTCGACGAGGACGCCTACGTGCATTACGTCGAGGGCTGCACTGCTCCGATCTACTCGTCCGATTCGCTGCACTCGGCGGTCGTCGAGATCATCGTCAAGGCCCGGGGTCGTTGCCGCTACACGACGATTCAGAACTGGTCGAACAACGTCTACAACCTCGTCACCAAGCGCGCTGTCGCCCATGAGGACGCGACGATGGAGTGGGTCGACGGCAACCTCGGCTCCAAGCTGACGATGAAGTACCCCGCCATCTGGCTGATGGGCGAGCGGGCGCACGGCGAGGTGCTGTCGATCGCGTTCGCCGGCAAGGGTCAGCACCAGGACGCAGGCGGCAAGGTCGTCCACGTCGGCAAGAACACATCGTCTGTGATCACGTCCAAGTCGATCTCGAAGGACGGGGGCCGGGCAGGGTACCGTGGCCTGCTCGAGGTTGCCCGAGGCGCGACCGGCTCCAAATCAAAGGTTGTGTGCGACGCGCTCATCCTCGACGACGAGTCGCGCTCGGACACGTACCCGTACATCAAGGTCGACGAGAGCGATGTCGACCTCGGCCACGAGGCGACGGTGTCGAAGATCGGTGAGGAGCAGCTCTTCTACCTCATGAGCCGTGGGCTCTCGGAGTCCGAGGCGAGCGCGATGATCGTCTCCGGGTTCGTCGAGCCGATCACGAAGGAGCTTCCTCTCGAGTACGCAGTCGAGATGAACCGCCTGATCCAGCTTCAGATGGAAGGCAGCGTTGGCTGATCGACGTCGGCTCAGCCGGTTGCACTTCCTGCTGCCCAGCGTCCTCCCGACCCGCCTTCGAGGTGCCGGTTGATCGTCGAGCGCGTCGATTTCGTCTCGGTTCCCGTCACGGATCTCGAGCGCTCCAGCGCGTTCTACCGTGACACGCTCGGCTTCGAGCAGATCGGTGCCGGCATGTGGCCCGAGTTCCAACTCGGAGAGAACGTCAGCCTCTTTCTCCTCGACCCGACGAATATCGAGCAGGAGTTCACCGGCCCGCACTCGTCCCCGATAGCACTGCGCGTGCCGGACGTCGAGGCCGCCCGAAATGAGCTCGAGGCGAAAGGAATCGTATTTTCGGGCGACACATTCGATACGTCCGTCTGCCACATGGCCCACTTCAGCGATCCCGATGGCAACGTCTTCATGCTGCACCGCCGGTATGCCCCGCATGAGAGCTGATCTGCTCGAGAACTACCTGGCGATTCCGCTGCCGACGAAGTCGGAGGAGCACTGGCGGTTCACCGACCTGAAGGGCTTCGATCCCGATGTGTACACGGCTGCAGGGATCGCTCCCGCCGCCGTTCCCGAGACGATGCTCGAGATCGACGCCTCGGGTGTCGCGGTCGTCGGCGAAGCCGGTATCACGATCGAGCACGCCCCCGAAGGCATCCGCTTCGAGTTGCTGAGCGACGACCATCCGCTTCTCGGCACGCTCGTCGGGCAGAGCGAGAAGTTTGTCGCGCACAACGCAGCAATGTGGGAGCACGGCATCCTCGTGCATGTCCCACGGGGCGTCGTCGTCGAGAAGCCGCTCTACATCCGGATCGCGAACACGGTCGAGGGAGGCTCGCTCTTCTGGCGGCTGCTGATCGTTGCAGAGGCACAGAGCCAGTTCACCGTGATCGAGGAGTACGCATCTGCCTCCCCCGAGCTCTCGGGGTACTCGAATGCGGCGGTCGAGATCGTCGTCGAGGACGGCGCCAAGGTCGAGTACGTCTCGGTCCAGAACCTGTCGCAGAGCACGTGGCACTTCGCATCGCATCACGCGACCGTCGGTCGTGACGCCGAGCTCGACTGGGTTGCGGGCGGCTTCGGCTCCGGTGGTGGCAAGGTATGGATTCAGAACGACCTCGCCGGACAGGGTGCGACCTCCCGAGTGACGGGCGCGTACTTCGCCGACAACGTGCAGCGGCTCGACTACGACACGTTCCAGGAGCACATCGCGCCGAACACCACGTCGGACTTCGCTTTCAAGGGTGTGCTGCGTGACACCGCGAGCGCCGTATGGCGCGGCATGATCCGGGTCGAGAAGGACGCCCAGAAGACGAACGCCTATCAGGAGAACCGTAATCTGCTCCTCTCGAAGACGGCCCACGCGGATTCGATCCCCGGGCTCGAGATCCTTGCGAACGACGTCCGGTGCACACACGGTGCGACGTTGAGCCAGGTCGATCGCGAGCAGCTCTTCTATGCGATGGCGCGGGGACTGTCCCGCCAGGAGGCCGAGCGCCTGATCGTGCGCGGTTTCTTCCAGGACGTGCTCGACCGGATCGAGCTCGAGCCCGTGAGAACCGCGCTCGGCGCCGCGCTCGAAGCGCGCATTCCGCAGGCCTGAAGCTCTTCGGCGATCGTCCGCGACCGGGACCTCCGGCGCGCGCGTAGTCTTCGCAGCGATGGATGAACTCGGCCTGTTCCCGCTCGGCCTCGTCTTGCTTCCAACCGAGCGGGTGCCGCTGCACATCTTCGAGCCGCGGTACCAGGAGCTGATCGGGGAGAGTCTCGAGCAGGGGATGCCGTTCGGAATCGTGTACGCGGATGATGCCGGGCTACGAGAGGTCGGGACGCTTGCGACCGTCAGCGATGTGACGGAGCGCTTCGAGGACGGGCGCTCGAACATCATCGTCGAGGGTGGCGAGCGGTTTCGGCTGCTGGAGCTGACATCGGGCCGGCCGTTTGTGACGGGCAGTGTGGAGCCGTTCGCCGACCAGGATGATCCAGCGGACGCGGCCGACATTGATCGCGCGCTGGCGCTGTTTGCGCGTCTCGCCGAGCTCACGGAGAGCGACGTGGTCGCACCCGAGCCCGACACGCCGGAGCTCTCGTTCTCGATTGCCGGTAGGTTCGAGCTTTCACCCGAGCTCAAGCAGGAGCTGCTGGCCGAGAGCTCCGAGCGCGTGAGGCTCGTACGGCTCTGCGAGTTGCTCGCGATCGCGGCGGAGACGGTGAAGAGGCAGAAGGAAGTTGCCACCCGTGCGCAGTCGAACGGCAAGGTTCATCCGCCGAGCTGACGACCGGCCCTCGGAATCCATGTCAGCCGGTCGCTGTTAGCCTCGACCGTGTGAGCTCAGGCCTGACCGAGGCGGAGGCCTCTCGACGAATAGCGGCACGAGGCGAGTCCGGGGAGTCTCGGACGAGTCGATCGACTGCGACGATCGTCCGTGCGAACGCGATCACGCCGTTCAACGCGATTCTCCTCGCGCTCGGCCTTCTGACCCTCGTTTTCGGCGACTGGAGGGATGCGCTCTTCCTGGCGATCATCCTCACGAACACCGGAATCGGGGTCTGGCAGGAGCTCCACGCGCGCCGAAAGCTCGATGAGCTCGCCGCGCTCGTGCAACCGCACGCGTCGGTCGTACGAGATGGAGCATCGCGGTCGTTGCACGTCACGGAGATCGTCGTCGGTGATCACGTGATGCTCTCGCCCGGCGACCAGGTCGTGGCCGACGGGACGCTTGTATCCAGCACCGACCTTCTTCTCGACGAGTCGATCCTGACTGGCGAGGCCAAGGCGGTCGCCCGTCGGGTCGGGGACGAGGTCAGATCGGGGTCATTCGTGGTCGAGGGAACGGGGTCGTTCGACGTCGCCGCGGTAGGAGCCGACAGCTACGCCGAGCGAATTGCGGGAACGGCGCGTGAGTTCCGCCATCCGCGCTCGCCCCTCGAGCGGGCGATCAACCGGCTGCTGTACGTGCTGCTCGGTGTAACCGTGCCGCTCGGTGCGATGCTCATCGTTGCGCTGTGGAAGCAGGACGTCGCGGTCGACCACGCGGTAGAGACCGCCGTAGCGGGAATGGTGACCTTGATTCCGGAGGGACTCGTGCTGCTCGTCTCGATCACGTACGCGGCCGCAGCCGTTCGGATGGCGAGGGCGGGAGCTCTCTCACAGCAGCTGAATGCCATCGAGTCGCTCGCCTCCGTTGACACGCTGTGCATCGACAAGACCGGCACGCTCACGGAGCCGAGCCTGCGTCTCGTATCGCTCGTTCCGGCCACGGATGTGACCGAGGAGGAGCTCGGCGTGGCTCTCGGGCGGTTCGCGGCCTCCTCCGAGGGCCGGAACGCGACGCTGGAGGCGATCGCCGCAGCGTGGCCCGCCGGCCCGGAGCCCACAGACGACGTCGTCCCGTTCCTTTCCCGGCGCCGTTGGAGCGGCATGCGCCTCGGCGGCGTTCGCTACGTGCTCGGCGCCCCGGAGGTTTTCACGCTCGGTGAGCTTGACGCTCTGGCGCGCGACCACCAGAGGGTGGGTCGGAGGGTCGTCGGGTTCGGCGTCACTCACAAGGCATTCCCGGATGACGCGGGCACGCTTGGAGGAGTGAGGCCGCTCGGACTTGCTGTTCTGGCCGAGGAGCTCCGGCCGGCGGCGCGTGAGACGATCGCGTTTCTCAACGAGCAGGGCGTCGAGATCGTGGTGCTCTCTGGCGACTCTGCGAGCACGGTAGCGTCGATCGCGGGAGACGCCGGCATCCCTGAGCGGGGGCCGCCACTCGCGGGAGATGACCTCCCAGGCGATGATCTCGAGCTCGACCGGATGGCGGCCGAGATCGGCATCGTGGGGAGGATCTCGCCGGAAGGCAAGCGTCGAGTCGTCGAGTCACTGCGGCGGCGCGGTCGGTACGTCGCGATGGTCGGAGACGGCGTCAACGACGTGCCGGCCCTCAAGGCATCGCGACTTTCGATCGCACAGGGCTCGGGCACGCAGATGGCGAAGGCGGTCTCGGACGTGGTTCTCGTCACCGGTGACTTCGCTGCGGTTCCCGCGATGGTCGCCGAGGGGCGCCGGGTCCTCCGCAACATCCAGCGCGTGACGAAGCTCTTCGTGACGAAATCGGTCTTCGCCGCATTTCTGATCGTCGCCATCGGGATCACCCCTGCCGAGTATCCTCTGCTGCCGCGGCATCTGACCATCGTCGGAACCCTGACGGTCGGGATTCCGGCGTTCTTCCTGGCTCTTGCCCCGAGTGATGGCCCATGGCGCACTGACGGATTTCTCCGCGAGGTCGGGCGCTTTTCTGTCCCTGCAGGCGTTGCTGCGGGACTCGGCGTGACGACGACGTACCTCATCGCACTCAACGTCTTCGACCTGGGGCTCCTCCAGTCGCGGACAGCAGCCACGACGGCGTTGATCATCATCGGGCTCTACCTCGTCCTCGCCCTCGAGGCGACGAGCACGAGGCGGGCGCGTCTGGTCGGAACGATGTGCGGCCTGTTGTTCGTCGCGTACCTCTTTGTGCTCATCCTGCCTGGATTGCGGCGGTTCTTCGAGCTAGCGATCCCCAATCCGGCCTCGATTGTCCTGATCGCAGTCGGCTGCGGGATCACGATCGGATTCCTCTGGCTGACGGATGACCGCTTCATTCCGCTCCGGAGCAGGTCCAGATGAGCAGCCCGGCTACCATGGAACAGATGGCCGTCACGACAGCGAACCCACTCGACTCGGCAGTCCTGCGCGCCGACTTTCCGTTCCTGGAGGAGCTCTCCGGAGGGAAGCCGCTTGCGTACCTCGACTCGGCGTCGTCGACGCAGAAGCCGCGGCAGGTTCTCGATCGGATGCGTGCGTTCTACGAACACGAGTACGCGAACGTCCATCGCGGCGTCTACAAACTTGCCGAGAGGGCGACCGAGGGCTATGAGGGCGCGCGGCACACGGTCGCGACCTTCGTCAACGCACCCTCCGAGCGCGAGATCATCTTCACCCGCAGCGCCACCGAGTCGATCAACCTTGTTGCGTACGCCTGGGGCCTCCAGAATCTCGGCCCCGGCGATACCGTCGTGATCACCGAGCTGGAGCATCACGCCAACTTCGTTCCCTGGCAGTTCATCGCGAGCCGCACCGGCGCTGCGTTCCGTCACATCCCGATCAACGACGCGGGCGAGCTTCAGCTCGACGCCCTGGACGATCTCGCGCGTGACAACTCGATCAAGGTCGTGTGCGTCGGTCTCGTCTCGAATTCGCTCGGGACGATCAATCCGGTCGAGAAGATCGCTGCCTGGGCCCACGAGCAGGGCGCAATCATCGTTGTTGACGCCGCCCAAGCAGCGCCTCATCGCCCGATCGACGTGCAGGCGCTCGATTGTGACTTCCTCGCTCTCTCCTCTCACAAGCTCTGCGGTCCAACGGGTATCGGTGCGCTCTGGGGTCGGCGCGCGCTGCTCGAGGAGATGGCGCCGTTCAACCTTGGTGGCGAGATGATCCGCTCCGTCGGTCTCGAAAAGACGACCTTCAACGAGCTTCCGTACAAGTTCGAGGCAGGAACGCCGGCAATCGCCGAGGCCGTCGGCTTCGGAGCGGCAATCGACTACATCACGGGAATCGGCCTCGTCTCGATCGAACGGCATGAGCATGAGCTCACGCGCTACGCGATGGAGCGTCTCGGGGAGCTTGACTGGGTACGGCTGTTTGGGCCGCCGATCGAGCGCCGCGCTGGAATCGTGTCGTTCGAGGTTGCTGGCATTCATCCGCACGACGTCGCGCAGATCCTCGACTGGGAAGGGGTCGCGGTACGCGCCGGCCATCACTGCACGCAGCCGCTGATGACGCGACTCGGCGTCGCCGCAACCACACGGGCGAGCTTCTACCTCTACTCCATTGCCGAGGAGGTCGACCGCCTGGTCGACGGCCTCCACAAGGTTCGGAAGAATCTCGGATGAGCGAGTTCGAGCAGATGTATCGAGAGGTCATCCTCGACCACTACAAGACGCCGAGGAACCACGGAATTCTCGACCCGAACGACGCGGTCGCCGAGGGCCAGAACCCCCTGTGCGGTGACGAGGTGACCGTCTCGGTGCGATTCCGTGACGGAGACATCATCGAGAGTGTCGGATTCGAAGGGCGGGGCTGTGCGATCAGCCAGG
This sequence comes from Gaiella sp., assembly GCA_046590225.1. Lineage (GTDB taxonomy): Bacteria > Actinomycetota > Thermoleophilia > Gaiellales > Gaiellaceae > Gaiella. Next base: position 7,011 of record JBKJVI010000153.1, read on the forward strand.
CAGCCACGTCGATGCTCACCGATCTCGTTAAGGGGCGCTCGGCGCAGGAGGTTGCGGTGATGCAGAAGGAGGAGCTCCTCGACGAGATCGGGATCCCACTCAGCCCGGTTCGGCTCAAGTGTGCGCTTCTCGGGATGGGCGTTCTCAAGGTGGCCCTCCATCAGTCCAAGGGGACGCCACTCCCTGAGGAGTGGGGTACCTCGAGCGGCGACATCTCCGTGAACTGATGCCCGAGGTCGACGTTTGCCCGCTCGCCGACTTCCCGTCCGGGACGGTTCGGATCGTCGAGGTGTCGCCGTCGCTGTCGGTCGGTGTCTACAACTGCGCCGGGGAGTTCTTTGCGATCGAGGACCAGTGCACGCACGACGAGGGCCCGCTGTGTGAGGGTGAGTTCGACTGTGCGGAGAGAGTCGCGATCTGTCCCCGGCACGGCGCAAGGTTCGACATCACGACGGGTCGTGCCCTGACGCTTCCCGCCTACATCGACGTCGACACGTTCCCGGCGCGCGTGCGAGACGACGGAATGGTCGTCGTCGACGCCTGATTCGGGCTCGGCGAGGTTCGGGTTTCGTTTGGGGTTGCCGTCGTCCTCCGTCGTCGGTATACACTCCGATGAACCGCGGAAAGGAGGTGGTCCGGACGTGACAGATTCGAGCAGTACCGGCAGTGGAGGTACCAGCGGGTAGAGGCGTGTTCCCGAGACCCATCGGGGAATCGCCATAGCCAAGCGTAGGGGACGCGCGTTCCGCGCCGCCGGCCGTCTCACACTCGCGTGAGCGGGCAGGCAGGAAGCGCCTCTGCCAAATCCAACGCTGGTTACCGGGATGGAGGGCCGCCGAAAGGCGGCCCTCGTCTTTTTCATGGGGGCTCAGTCGCTTACGGTGGTCGAGGGGTTCGGAGCCGCATCCGTGAGCGAACCCGTTCGAGCCGTCGCGCGAAGATCCGTGGAACGTCCTCGGGAAGTACGGGTATCCGCCGAGTCATGATCTCGACCGTCGTTTCGATCGTGGCTATCAGCCTGGCGCGCCGTTCTCGCTCGGCGATCACGAGCCTTCTGACACTCTCGTAGCACGGTGTCGTCGTGTCGAGGCGCAGCGCTCGGCGTCTCAGTCCCCGCCAGACCTCGGCGGAACACCGGATGTCGGCAATCCGGGGCACGCTCGCGACGAGGCGGGCGTCGATGGCGGGAGAGAATTGCATTCCGTGACTGTCGCAGACAGATGGTTGCATCTTCGTGCCCGGTTCGAAGCGACTCAGTGCCGGCGCGACACGGTGCGGAGTCGACTGAGACGACACAGTGCTTGACTGACCGGCACGAAACCGTGCCGAGACGACCGGCACGAAACCGTGCCGAGACGACCGAGACGACGCGCTGCCGAGCTGAACGTCGCGTCCTCGCGTCTCTCTGACCGCCCCACCACGGCGTCGAAACGAAACATATCGACCTCAGCGCACTCGTGAATCGCGCAGAACGGCTTGTGACACATCGTCACAAGCGATGGGGGAGTGCACGAATGCTGCCGGTTAGAGCGGCCGCGTCGCCCGCGAGTCGGGCGATTGTGCCGATTCGTCACAAGCATCTCCTCCTGGCGAGGCTAGGGCGCAATCAACCGGTGCACGTTTTCGTTGTGGTGGCAACGAACGGAGGCAACAGAGCTAGTCGGGCAGAGCTAGTCGGGTCGACCGACCGCAAGCTGGAGCTGCTGTGCAAGAGGCATCGTCCTCTCGAGCCCGAGGTCTGTCATGCCCAGGCCACCGTCCGAGACGACGTTGTCGCCCAGCTGCAGCATCCGCAACTGGTCGCGGGTCACCGGTGGGTGCGGGAGCCGCTCCATGATCGCCGCCTGCGGACGCATGAACCAGAACGGCACGTGAAGGGCTGGCCTGCGTGTGCCGAGCGCCGCCTTCAGTTGTGACCAGAACTCGTTCCAGTCGACGATGTCGGGCCCGCCGATCTCGACCAGAAGGTCGTCACTCCGCCGCACCGCAAGCGTTACTGCGCGCGCGAGGTCCGGGGCCCAGATCGGCTGGAGTCGCTGGGTTCCCTTTCCGATCACGGGCGTCACGGGCGCAAGCCGTGCGATCCTCGAGAACTGCGCCAGCGCGCCACCATCCGGCGCGAACACGAAGCTCGGGCGCAGAATCGCGTAGCCGAGGCCCGATGAGCGCACGGCCTCCTCGATCGACCACTTTGCCTGGTAGTAGGGGACGGTGTTCTTCGTCGCCTCGCTCGTGCCGAGCGCACTCATCTGGACAAATCGCGACACGCCCGAATCACGCGCGGCGTCGAGAAGGCTGCGGCTTCCCTCTGTCATGACGCGATCGAAATCGCCACGCTTGCCGGCGAGGATCGCGACGAGGTGGACGACCGCCGAACACCCTTCAACGGCGGCCTGAAGGCTTGGAGGATCCGTGACGTCCCCTCGCGCCAGCTCGCAGTCGACATCGTCGAGCGCGTTTGCACTGTTCGCGTCACGGACGAGGGCCCGAACCTGTTCACCAGCATCGACGAGCGCGCGCACCACGTGCCCACCGACAAACCCGGTCGCTCCGGTGACGAGGATCACGACGGAGCTCCGAAGTTCTTCCAGTAACGGCTAGGCGTCGGCCCGCGCTGGCCTTGGTACTTCGAGCCAAGGCCACTCGACCCGTACGGATGCTCCGCGGGCTCGAGCAGCTGGACGAACGAAAGCTGGCCGATCTTCATCTCCGGATAGATCGTAATCGGGAGATTTGCGACGTTCGAGAGTTCGAGCGTCACGTGCCCGTCCCAACCGGGATCGATGAATCCGGCCGTCGAATGGATGAGGAGACCAAGCCGCCCGAGAGAGCTCTTGCCCTCGAGCCGTGCGACAAGATCGTCAGGGAGCCCGATCCGCTCGAGCGTCGACCCGAGGACGAACTCGCCCGGATGGAGGATGAACGGCTCGTCCCCGTCGATCTCGACGAGCTCCGTGAGACCCTCCAGTTCTTTCTTCACGTCGATGAACGGATACCGCGAGTTTCGGAAGACGCGAAACAGTCGATCAACGCGGACATCGAGGCTCGCCGGCTGCATGAGGGAGTCGTCGTACGGGTCGATGACGACCTTGCCCTCGGCAATGAGACGGCGAATAGACCTGTCGGAGAGAACCATGTCCGCGATCCTAGATGGTTGGTCGGTGATTGGGGTGCGTGTCGGGGAGGGCATACACCAAGCAGCGTGGTCGTCTCGATCTGCGTTAAGGCTGGTGGCCTTGATGCTGATCGAGACGGCCGCGATGCGCAGTGTGCAGGCCCCCAGCCGCGCGTGCACCAATCACTGACCAACCATCTACAGGTTTGCGCAATCTGTTCGCGGAGAGCCTCGATGCGCTACGCTCGGTGGCCCTGTGTCCATGCTCTACGGACCAATGGACCCGAATGAGCGGTTTCGCTCCCGTCGGGACCGGACGCGCCGAACGAAGCGGCGACGGCGCGCCGCGGTCCTGGCTCTCCTCCTCCTCGTCGTCATCGCCGTTGCGATGGGGGCACGGTTCGTCGGCGACGCTCCCACGACGTCAGCGGACGCACGCCGCACCGTTGTCCCGACGCCGAATGGTGCCGCTCGCGTGCCCGCCCGCAGCCCGAGGCCGCTGCCGGTCGAGATCCGTGGCGTTCACGTCACGGGTGCACTGGCCTCACTCCCCGGAAAGTTCCGCGAGTACATCGGGTATAAGAAGTACGGTCTGAACACGATCGAACTCGACGTCAAGGACGAGAGTGGGGAGATCGGATTCACGCCGGCTGATGTACCCCTCGCGCTCACCGCAGGCGCCACACGGCCGTACTACAACCCCAAGGCTCTTGTCGGCCTCGCGCACAGGAACGGCGTGTACATGATCGGCCGGGTTGTCTGTTTCCAGGATCCGACCCTCGCAAGCGCGAGGCCCGATCTCGCCATTCAACGGACTGACGGGAGCGTCTGGACGACCTCGGCGGGCCTCGGCTGGGTGAATCCCTACGACCGTCGCGTGTGGGACTACTGCGTCTCCGTCGCCGAGGCAGCCGCGAAGGCGGGATTCGACCAGATCATGTTCGACTACGTCCGCTTTCCTTCGGACGGGGACGTTGACAGCGCGGTGTACCCAGGCCGGACAAGCGTCTCGAAGGGACGCGTGATCGCGGACTTCGTCGCGTATGCGCACAAGCGCCTCGAGCCGTACGGCACGCGGGTTTCGGCCGCGCTGTTCGGACTCGCGGCGACCCGTGATCTCGGGATCGGGCAGGTGCCCCGTTGGATCTCCGAGAACGCGGACAGCGTCTCCCCGATGTCGTATCCCGTGCTCTACGGTAATGGCGAGCTCGGCCTCGAAAGCCCTGTTGCAGAACCTGGGGAGACCGTCTTCCGGACGCTCACCGACTTCAGACGCCAGGTCAAGGGCTCACAGGCCCAGCTCGTCCCGTGGATTCAGGACTGGGACTACAGCGCCGACGAGGTGCTTGCCCAGATCTCGGCCGCACGGCTGCAGGGCGCAAAGGGATACCTGCTCTGGAATGCGTCCGGCGTCTACACCAAGGCCGCACTCGCGCCCGCCGGCACGACGTACGGCGGCTGAACACCCACTCCGTGTTGATTGCGGTGGTGCGGCGCCTCACAGCGATGCCATTTCCCGTCAAACGTTGTGAGACGTCACATTACGGCGCGAGCCGTCGACGCTCCCAGCCGTCGGGGCTGCGCTCGTACCGGATCCGGTCATGGAGCCGCGCCGGCTGGCCTTGCCAGAACTCGATCATCGTCGCGACGATGCGGTAGCCACCCCAGAACGGCGGGAGTGGTACGTCGGTTCCTCTCGGGAAGCGCAGCTCGATCTCCGCGACGCGACGATCGAGCGCCTGGCGATCCGCGACGGGCTGCGACTGCGGCGACGCCCAGGCGCCGATCTGGCTGTCGCGGTGCCTGGTCGCGAAGTAGGCGGCGGATTCGTCGTCCCCCATCACGGCGACGACACCCTCCAGCCGCACCTGCCGCTCGAGCGGCTTCCAGTGCAGGACACCTGCTGCTCGCGGGTTCGCGAGAAGGTCGACGCCCTTTTTGCTCGTGCGGTTCGTGTAGAAGACGAACCCGCGCGGATCGTGCCCTTTCAGCAGAACCATCCGCACGGACGGTGTACCGTCGGGGGTCGCCGTCGCGAGCGCCATCTGCTCCGGGTCGGGAACTCCCATCCCGATCGCCTCGGCGAACCACACGTCGAATTGCGCGTGCGGGTCGGGCGAGAGATCCTGGACGTCCACTCCGCGAGGGTAGCCGCTCGGGCCTCCGGTACGCTTCGGCGGTGGCCACGACGAAATCGATCGAGATTCGCACCGAGATTCCGGGGCCTCATTCGCGCGATCTTCTTGCGCGCAGCGAGACCGCGATCGCGAAGCCGCTCCAGGTCTATCTCCCCGTCTTCGTCGCCGAGGCCCTGAATGCGACGGTCACGGATGTCGATGGCAATACGTTCATCGATTTCGCCGGCGGGGTTGGCGTCATCAATGTCGGCCACTGTCACCCGAAGGTCGTCGAGGCGATTCAGGAGCAGGCGGCAACGTTCGTGCACACCGATTTCACCGTCGTGCCGTACGCGTCCTACATCGAGCTTGCGGAGCGGCTCGGCGATCTCGCCCCTTTCGCCGGCCCCACGCGAGCCGCGTTCTTCAACTCGGGCGCAGAAGCCGTCGAGAACGCAGTCAAGATCGCGCGGCTCGCCACCGGTCGCCCTGCTGTGGTCGCCTTCGAGGCGGCGTTCCACGGACGCACGATGCTCGCGATGACGATGACGTCAAAGGTGCATCCGTACAAGACCGGAATGGGCCCATTCGCTCCCGAGGTGTATCGCGCGCCGTTCCCGAACGCCTACCGCGGCCCGTCGGCAGAGGAGGCACTCGCCGAGCTCGAGTGGATGTTTGCCTCTCACGTCGCTCCGTCGCAGATCGCCGCGATCGTCTTCGAGCCCCAGCTCGGTGAGGGCGGCTTCGTCCCGGCGCCGGCCGAGTTCGTCGAGGGTCTACGCCAGATCTGCGATCGCGAGGGAATCATCCTCGTCGCGGACGAGGTACAGACGGGGTTCGGACGCACAGGGAAGATGTTTGCGATGGAACACTTCGCGGTCGAGGCTGACCTGATGTGCGTCGCCAAGTCGATCGCTGCCGGACTGCCTCTGTCGGGCGTGATCGGGAAGGCTGCCGTCATGGACGCGCCACACTCCGGCGCCATCGGCGGAACGTACATCGGGAACCCCGTTGCACTCGCGGCCGCGCTTGCTGTCCTCGACATCTTCGCGGACGAGGATCTCGTCGGGCGTGCGAATGCGATTGGCGCGCGAATCCGTGAGCGAATGCTTGCCTGGCAGGTGCGCTGGCCACGGATCGGCGATGTTCGTGGCCTCGGTGCCATGCTCGCGATCGAGCTGGTCAACGATCCCGCAACCCGGGAGCCGGCGCCGGAGCTCGCTGCTGCCGTGATCGATGCGGCTCTCGAGCGAGGATTGATCTTGCTCAAGGCAGGGATCTCGGGCAACTGCATCCGCGTCCTCGCCCCGTTGACGATCGAGGACGCGGTCCTGGAAGAGGCTCTCGCCGTCTGGGAAGACGCGCTCGAGGGCGTCCTCGGTTAGTAGGCGAGCGCGCGCCGCTGCGCGTGGCGATCGAGCGCGAGCGCGACGAGGCGATCGAGCAGGGCTGCGTACGGGATACCGCTTTCCGCGAAGAGCTTCGCGTACACGCTCGTCGCGGTAAAGCCCGGGATCGTGTTTAACTCGTTGACGACGACCTGCCCGTCGGGACGGACGAAGAAGTCGACCCGCGCCATTCCCTCACAATCGGTGGCGACAAACGCCTCAACCGCGAGGCGGCGCACCTCCTCCGTGGTCTCGTCCGGGAGCCGGGCAGGGACGATCAGATCCATCCCGCCAGCCGCGTACTTCGCGTCGAAGTCGTACCAGTCGGCATGCGCCACGATCTCGCCGACGACCGAGGCGATCGGCTCGCGGTTACCGAGCACGCCGACCTCCACTTCGACGCCGGGCTGAAACTCCTCGACGAGCACCTTGTCGTCGTGGTGGCGAGCGAGCGCGACGGCCGCGTCGAGCCCCTCGGGGGTCGTGGCCTTCGAGATCCCAACCGAGGATCCGAGCCGAGCGGGCTTGACGAAGACGGGGTAGCCGAAGGGATTTTCCACGGCGTCACCCGTGCGGAGCGTGACGCTCGAGGCGACGGGGATACCCCTGTCCCGGAGCACCGCCTTGAAGAGATCCTTGTCCATGCAGAGAGCCGAGGCTGTCACGCCCGCACCGATGTAGGGGATGTCGGCGAGCTCGAGGAGCCCCTGCACCGTCCCGTCCTCACCGAACGGCCCGTGCAGGATGGGCAGAACGACGTCGACGGCTCCGAGTGCCTGCGGAGCGGCTGTCGTGGGAATCGGCAGGCTCGCGTGGGCCACGTCGAGGGCAGGAGCTCCGGCGACCTGAGGCAGAGCCCAGACGCCGTCACGGCCGATCTCGATCGTACGCGTCTCGTAGCGTTCGGGATCGAGGGCCTCGATGACGGAGCGCGCCGACGCAAGCGAGATCTCGTGTTCGCTCGAGCGGCCACCGGCAAGGACCGCGACGCGAATCCGTGACGTCACGGCGTTGACGGAGGGGTGGCCGGGGTCGACGTTGTGGGGACGAAGACGCCGACGAAGAGCGTGATCACCGTGTTCGGGTCCTGCTGCGTGTTCCCCGCTGGATCCTGTGAAATCACGACGCCGTCGAAGGTCTGAACGTCCGTGTACTGCGTCGTCACGGTGACCTTGAAGCCGGCGTCCGTCAGCGTGGTCCTCGCATCAGCAGTCGTGAGGCCCGTGACGTCCGGAACAGGCGTTGTCTGGGGGCCGTTGGAGACGGAAAGCGTCACGGTCGAACCCTTCGTCGCCGTCGACGATCCGGCCGGAACCTGGCTCACGACGACGCCTGCGGGTTGACTGCTCTCCACGTCCGTCCTTGCGACGGCGAACCCGGCGGCCTGGAGTTGCTGTAGGGCAGCCGAGTAGTCGAGGCCGACGACGGGCGGGACGGCGACCTGCTTTGGCCCTGTCGAGTAATTGATGCGGACTGTTGCCCCCTCGACGAGAGAGGTGCCCGAAGCGGGATCCTGTGCGGTGACGGTGCCGGAGGGCTTGTCGGACCCAACACCAACGCTCTTTGCCACGAGACCCGCCCGCGTGAGCGTGGCCACGGCGTCGGTGACCTGCGAGCCGACGACGTCGGGGACCGTCACGCTCTTCTTGCCGGTCGAGACGAGAATCGTCACGATGCCGCCGCGCGCGAGGCTCGTGCCTTCGACGGGCGACTGGTCGAACACGATCCTGGCTGGCTGGGAGCCGTTCGGGACACGACGGACGTTCGGCTCGAACCCGTCCTCGGTGATCAGGTCGAATGCGCGATCCTCGAGAATACCCGTGTACTGCTGGACGACGAGCGGCTTGTTCTCGTCTATCTGATCCTGGACGTTCCCGTAGAGGAACCACCCGCCGACCGCTAGCGCGACTACCGCGATGCCCGCAGCTATCCACGGCCAGGGGCTTCGACGGCGGGTGACCGGCGGTTCGTAGGCGCGGTAGCGCTCGTCACCGGTGTACGTCCCCCCGGTTGAAGCAGGAAGCGGAGCGGCCACCCGGGTGGCGGCGGTCGCATCGATCGCTCCGGCTCCGGCCAGCACCATCGTTGCGGCAGTCTCGGTCTCGGTGCCGACAGCCTCGCCACGCGCAACCAACTCGAGGTCGCGATCGAGCTCGCCGGCCGAGCGATACCGATCGGCCGGCTCCTTGGCAAGGGCTCGAAGCACGACGAGGTCGAGGTCACGCGGGATCTCTGCGCGGCGGACTGACGGCGGTTCTGGTGTCGCGGAGAGATGCTTCATGGCGATCTCGACAGGCGTTTCGCCCGTAAACGGGACAGTTCCCGTCAACAGCTCGTAGAGAACGATCCCCGTCGAGTAGAGATCGGAGCTCTCGTCGACCGGGGCACCACGTGCCTGTTCGGGGGAGAGGTACTGCGCCGTTCCGACGATCGATCCTGCCTCTGTCATCTCGCTCGTGCCCGCGCGTGCGATGCCGAAGTCGGCGACCTTCACGCGCCCTTCACGGTCGACGAGCACGTTGTGCGGCTTGATGTCACGGTGGATGATCCCGTTCTTGTGCGCGTAACGGAGAGCAGCCAGAATCTGCCGCGTGTAGGAGATCGCGACCGGCACCGGACAGGGGCCGCGCGTGACGACGAGCTCCTTGAGCGTGCGGCCCTCGATGTACTCCATCACGATGTAGTACGAGCCGTCTGTGACCCCACGATCGAAGATCGAGACGATGTTCGGGTGCGAGAGGCCAGCGGCGTGCGTTGCCTCACGGCGGAAGCGCTCGACGAACTGTTCATCCGAGGCGTACCGCTCGTGGAGGATCTTCACCGCGACGCGACGGCCGAGCTCCTGGTCCTCGGCGAGCCAGACGTCGGCCATGCCGCCCGAGCCGAGCTTGCGCTCGAGCCGATAGCGCTCTGCAAAGAGGGTTCCTGTGAGGTCGTTGCGTGCCATGAGATTCGCTCGTTAGTTCTTCGCCGTCGATGACAAGAGTGCCTGCAAAACCTGGCGTGCGATCGGAGCAGCCGTCGCGCCGCCGGTGAGCGACTGGTTCTGGAGAACGACGGCGATGGCGTATCGAGGCTTCTCGCCGTCGGCTCCGGCGAACGCGATGAACCAGGTCGTGTTGCTCCCGTCGATCCCCGTTTCGGCTGTTCCCGTCTTGCCGCCGATCCGCAGGCCCGGAATCTGCGCCGCCGTCCCCGTTCCCGCCTGAACCGCCCGCACCATCATGCTCCCGACGTCGCGGGCCGTCGCAGGCGTGACCGCGCGTCGGACCTTCGTCGGCCGGGTGCGGGTGCGGGTCTTGCCATTCGGCGTTACGGTCTTTTCGACGACAAATGGCCGCATCAGGATGCCGTCGTTGCCGATCGTGCCGGCGACCATCGCCATCTGCAGCGGGGTGACGAGCAGTCGCTCCTGTCCGAATGCCATCCGCCCGGGGTCGACGTCGCGATCGCGGCGGGGATCGTAGAGCTCGCCCCCTTTGTAGAGGCCACTCGGCAGGCGCTCGCTCTCTGGTGTCTCGAGCGGTGGCCGCTCGTAGAACCCGAACGCCTTCGCCTGCTTGACAATCGCCTTCGCGCCGAGCTTCAGGCCGATGTTGCAGAAGACCGAGTTCACGGAGAACTGCAGTGCTGTTGCAAGCGTGACGTTGCCAAACGGGCGGCTCGTGTCGAAGTTGTTCACGCGCTTGCCGTACACCGAGCAGTAGCCAGGATCGTAGAACGTGGACGCCGTCGTGAACTTGCGCGAGTCGAGTGCCGCCGAAGCTGTGACGACCTTGAAGGTCGAACCGGGGGGATAGAGGCCCTGGCTGGCGCGGTTCAGGAGCGGCGAGGCCGGCGTGCAGTCCGCGCGGATCTTCTCGATGCGACCGAAGTTCTCCTCGACGTCGTTCGGGTTGTAGCTCGGTGACGAGACCATCACGCGGACACGCCCCGTTCGGGGGTCGAGAACGACAACCGCCCCACAGCGAGTCCCGAGCGCCTCGAGCGCCGCACGCTGGCCGTTCACGTCGAGTGTCGTGACGACGGTATCTCCAACGATCGGGCGACCGTTCAGCTTGTCCAGGGAGCGATCGACGAGAGACGACAGGCTCCGCTCGGACCCCGTCAGGATCGAGTTCAGCGACCGCTCGAGGCCCGTGCGAGCGCGAGCGACTGTGGAGTAGCCGACGACATGTGCGGTGAGCGGGCCCTGTGGGTAGCGGCGGAGGTAGAACGTACGGTCTCCGACGATCCGCTCCTTGTTCCGCGCGAGGACCCTCGAGGGCGAGAGAATCGGCCCGCGCTTGATCTCGAACTGGGCGACGCGCTGGATCGCGTTGTCCTGACGCTCCGCAAGTGCGGGCCGCGCCCACGTTTGCCAGTACGTCGTCGCGACGATCAACAGGATCATCAGGCCCATCGCGAGGCCCGCGACGCGGGAGATCTGACGATTCACCGGTTCACCGCCGTCGCGGCCGCACGATTCGAGACGAGCAGCAGTAGAGCGAGCATGATGAAGTTCGAGAGGATCGACGAGCCACCGTATGAAACGAACGGCATCGTGATCCCGGTCAGCGGGACGACCCGGAGGACTCCTCCGACGATGATGAAGGTCTGCAGCGCCAGACCGAACGTGAGGCCGGTGGCCAGAAGCTTCGAGAAGCCGTCCTGGGCGATCAAGGCGATCCGCATCCCGCGCGCGACGAACACCATGACGAGGAGAAGTACCGCCGCCGAGCCCACCAACCCGACCTCCTGGGCGATCGCGGAGTAGATGAAGTCGGTGTTCAGGTAGGGAATGAGTTGTGTCCCATCGACTGTCGTGAACGTCCCCTTTCCGAGCCCGGTGCCCCCGTAGCCCCCATTCGCGATCGAATAGAGGCTCTTCACGAGCTGGTACGAGTCGCAGTTCTGCCGGAAGTCGAGCTCACCGCTGATCGAGCAGTACACGCGCTCATCCGTCCATGGGTGCAACCACACCGTCACGCGCTGCTGCACACGGTCGAGGGCGTTGTAGAGCGCGGCCGAGCCGGCGAGGAAGAGGCCGAGCCCGGCTACGACGTAGATCAAGCGGCCGGTCGCGGCGTACACCATCGCGAGAAAGATTCCGAAGTTGAGCAGGGCCGAACCGAGATCACTCGTCTGGACGAGAACGAGCATCGAAGCGCCCCAGATCAGAAGGAGTGGCCCGAGATCCTTGAGCCGACCCTGGGCGAGAGCCTCGCGCTTGTCACGGAGATAGCCGGCGAGGAAGATGATCATGAAGATCTTCGCCAGCTCTCCCGGCTGAAATTGCAGCGGGCCGACCTTGATCCAGAGCTTGACGCCGTTGACCCGGTGTCCGAGCCCCGGCACGGACGGCAGGAGCAGGAGCACGACCGCCGAGATCCCGAAGAGGTACTTGTAGCGTTCGAGGGCGCGGTAGTCGTACCGCAGGCAGAAGAGGGTCGCTGCGAGAACGCCGATCCCCAGGGCGACCCAGACGGCTTGCTTGCGTGCGTCCTCGGGGCCGAGGCGGTAGATCACCGTGAGGCCGAGAGCGGTCAGGAGGCCGACAAGCGGGAGGAGCGTCGGGTCGGCGTACGGAACCGTGAACCGGGCGACGATGTGTGCGACGAGGTAGAGCCCGAAGACGACGCCGACGTAGCCGAGCCAGCGTGTCGTCACGAGGCCGGTGCCGACGATCGAGACGCTGGCGAACGCCGCGGAGGCGACGAGCGCGGCGAAGCCGAGATTGAGGAGCTCCTTGTTCCGGGCGCTCACCGCTTGAGGCTCCACCAGATGACGAGCCCCGCGATGGCGATCGTCAGCAGGATCGCAAACAGCGCGAGCCAGCGACCTCCGGCGCCCGCGCCGTGACGTTGAACGGGAGCCGCGGGCGACACTACAGCACTCGATTCCGGCTCGATCGCGTGCTCCGCCGTATCGTCGTCCGGCTCGACAGCGATCGGCTCGGGTGGAGGAACCGGGTCGCCGTCGAGGATCTCGAAGAGGACGACCGTGATGTTGTCGATCCCACCGGCGCTATTGGCCGCGTCGACGAGTGACTGGACCGCCACCTCCGGATCATCCTCGGCAGCCGCAACGAGCTCCAGGATGCGCTCGTCGCGGACGAGATCGGTGAGGCCATCCGAGCAGATGAGGTAGAGATCGCCGGGGAGGACGGCGAGTGTTTCCGTGTGGACATCGACGATTGGCTCGGTGCCGACCGCTCGCGTGATCACGGAGCGGTGGGGATGCTGTTCGGCCTCCTCGGTCGAAAGCCGCCCGGCGCGCACGAGCTCTCCGACGAGAGAGTGATCGGGCGTCAGCTGCTCGAGCACGTCATCTCGGATCCGGTAGGCGCGCGAGTCGCCGACGTGACCGACGGCAACGGTGGCCGCTGTCTCGTCGACGAGGAGAGCCGTCACGACCGTTCCCATCCCCGCGGCCTCGGGATCGCCGAGTGCGCGCATGTAGATGCGGTTGTTCGCCTCGAGAATGAGCGCTGTAAGCGTGTCCGTGCCGAGCGAGCCGGGAGGGCGCTCTTCGAGCGCTGCAGCAGCGAGCCGTGAGGCGATCTCGCCCGCCTGGGCACCACCAACGCCGTCTGCCACGGCGAAGAGCGGTGGATCGCACACGAACGTATCCTCGTTGTGCGGACGGCGCCGACCGGTATCGGTCAGCGCGCTCGCGCGACCTGTCCTCACGCGTCCACCTGCAGATCGGTCTTGCCGATGCGAATGATGTCCCCGGCGACGAGGAGTCGGGCGGTTGTCACGCGGGCGCCGTTGACGAACGTTCCGTTCGTCGATCCGACGTCCTCGACCCACAGACCGTCGGGCCGCGGCTCGAGCATCGCATGCCGAGTCGAGGCGAAGTCGTCACCGTCGAGGCGAATCGCGTTCTCTCCACCCCGACCGAGCCTTGTCGGCTCGCGGATCTCGACCGTGCTTCCCGGTGAGAGCGTCGGGCTCTCGAGCACGAGCAGGCGTGCCGCCGGCGTCGGCACCACCGGCTCGTAGCGCGCCCGGAGCTCGTTCGCCTCCTTGGCGCTCAACACGATCGACTCCTGCGGAGCCGAGCGAAGATCCCTGGTCACCGACCGCACGACGGCCCAGATGAACAGGTAGAGAAGAACGAGAAAACCGATCTTCAGGACGAGCAGGGTCTGCTCGGTGTCGAGATTGCTGAACACGCTAGCGTCGCGTGCGGCCGAAGACGATCTCGGTCGCACCGATCGTGATTCGGTCGCCGTCGGTCAACGCCTCCCGTGTGATCCGGCGCCCGTTCAGCTCTGTCCCGTTCGTCGATCCGAGATCGACGACGACCCACGATTCTCCGTCCTGCGTTACCTCGGCGTGACGCCGTGAGGCGTTTCCATCGGCAACGCGGAGGTCGCATTCCCGGGATCGTCCAATCACCGCACCGGTTGGCATGACGGGGTGCGCGCGACTGTCGAGCGTCAGCGTCACGACCTCGCGAGGCGGCTCGGGAGCGACGGGTTCGGTGGGTGGTGCGGTCTCCGGCTCGGCCTGGCGGTAGATCATCGTCGGCGCTACAGCCGCCGGAGTCTCGACGGGTAGCGATGCCGGCGCGGCCGGGACGGGGATCGAAACGCTCTGGACGGGGGGCTGCACCGACGGCGCGGACGTCGGGAGGGGGGGCAACCCGTCCTCGGGTTGCGCGACGCGGGTCGCGATCCCGAACTCGCCGATCGCGAGATCGTCGTCGGTGGCGAACTTCACTCGGGGGGGCGTCAGCAGGGCATAGGCTTCGCGTCGCGCGTGCTCCGTCAGATACTCCTGGAGTTCCCCGATGAGTGAGCCCTCGTACGAGAGGAACTGCTGCCGATCGGCACTCGAGAGGTACACGGTGTACTCGTTCGGGACGTAGACCCGTGAAACGGAGACGGAGCGATGCTCGTCCATCTCCTTCGCGAGCTTACGGGCGAGCTCGACGGGCTGGACGTGGGTTCGAAAAGCCCGCCCAAAGACACCCTCGAAGAGGCCCTCGATCTTGCTCTCGATGGTGCGCAGAACACTCATTGCCGGAGTTGCCGCCTCGCGACTAAGGGTAGCGACCGGCGTGGAACGAACGGGCCGCGAGGATGGCGCAGAGGGCGAAAGTACCGAGCACGATCTGAAGTGCCGGGAGCGTGGGAGCGAGGAACAGAATCAAGCCGATCTGGCAGACCCCGAGGATTGCGATGCCGCGAAAGCCTCGCTTCCGCGCGTCGGGCAGGAGGGCTGCCGACGCGGCAAGAACCGCTGCGAGCGCAGCAAACCAGGGATTCTCCTGGAGCAGGGCGGCCACGGGTCCGACAACTGCCGAGAGGCTCGTCGACCCGTCGATGCCGAGATTCGAGATCGGGTCTCCCGTGAGCGGGAGCGCTCCTCCTCGCAGGCCTGCGACAGCCACGGCTGCAAAAACGCCTGCAAGCGCTTGCAGCGCCCGGCGCGCCCCGCCCCGCGCGGGTTGGACGACGAGTGGGAGGAGGGCTATCGCCCCGATCGTCGCCAACACGGGACACGCCATGAAGAGAAGCCCGGCCCGCGCGTCACGCCACCAGACCGCGAGCCAGAGGGCCGCGAGTATCGCGTACGCGACGGCCGCAGCCTGGGCAACGTTGCCGAGCGGGAACACGGGTACGAACAACGCAACTGCTAGCCCGAGTCGGGGGGAACGCAGCGTTGCGAGCACAGTCGCAACCGTGAGGAGAACCGTCAGACCGGGCGTCCAGAACGGAAGCAGCGTCGCTCCGACAACGACGGCTACCGCAGCAAGGCCCGCGGGAACGAGGCGCTGCACCAGAGGGAGCGGGGCGGCCGCGACCTTCGGAGCCGCTGCTGCCCTGCGCGCGCGCGCAGGGGTCGTGCGATCCCGGCGGGGCGACGTGACGGCTGCGCGGAGATCTCGTGCAAGCCGCTCGGCGGACGGGCGCTTCGTCGGTTCGACTGCAAGGGCCGAGGAGACGGCGTCGGCCACGGCCGGCGGCAGGTCGGAGCGGACACCTGTGAGCGGTGGCGCGCCCGACTCGATTGCCGCCGCGACCTGCGGCAACGGAACACCCCAGAACGGGTGCTCTCCGGCCAGCGATTCCCAGAGCAGGACGCCGACGGCCCAGACGTCACTCGCCGTCGTCGCTTCCGCTCCCGTGAGTCGCTCCGGGGCGATGTACGCAAGCGTGCCGGGAACATCGCCAACCGCAGTGAGCGTGTCTGCCTCGTCGAACTGCGCCAGACCGAAGTCGAGAAGCTTGATCGAAAGCCCAGGCCCCTCCTCGATGAGGACGTTCGACGGCTTGACGTCCCGGTGAACGATGCCGATGCGATGCGCGTGCGCAAGGGCGTCGAGAATCTGGGCTGCGGCTTCGATTGCGTCCCGGTCACTTAGCTTGCCGGCGCGGAGTGCCTCGCGCATCGTTTGCCCCTGAACGTACTCGTAGGCGATGTAGACGTGGCCGTTGTCGCCACCGAAGTCGTAGGCGCGAACACAGCGCTCGTGGCGGAGGCGCGACGCTGCTTCCATTTCCCGTGCAGCGCGTGATGCGCGCTTCCCTTCACGAGGAACGATCTTGAGCGCGACCTCGAGACCGGTTCGCTCGTCGCGTGCGAGCCAGACGGAGCCCGAACCGCCACGGCCGATCGGCCGGAGAGGCCGGTAGCGGTCGAGCACGAGCTCGGGTGTTGGAAGGGCATACGCTGTGCTCGACACGTCCATCGACTCTTCGCCATGGCAGAAGACCTCCCTTCCACGCCGGATCATGGCGTAGACTCCGCTCGTCCCCTGCAGGGAGCATCTCAGTGAGCTCGCATGACGACGACATTCTCGACTTCGACTTCTTCGAAGACGACGCAACCCGTGAATCCGGCACCGCCTCCAGCGGTGCGCGTGGCGACGCGGGCGCGGAGCCTTCGAGCGGCGGACGTGGCGGCGGTGGGCCTCGACGTCCGTCGCTTCACGCCCCACATGGGCTCGCACCGATCCTGAGGCTCGTCGGGTTCGTTGCCTTCGCGATTCTCATCGTCGTGCTGCTCATCGTCTGGGGGCAGGGCTGCTCGAGTGATAAGAAGCGCACGAGCTACAGCGACGCGATGACAGAGCTTGGGACGATCGGCACGAGCTCTGCCAAGATCGGGAGCGATCTTGCCAAGCTCCTGACGACACCCGGGCTCAAGCAGGCGGAGCTCGAGACGAAGCTCGGAGGCCTCATAGAACGGCAGCAGCAGGGTCTCGAAAGCGCGCAGGCGCTCGACGTTCCCGGCCCGCTCCGCCCGGCCGGCGATCACGCGGCCGAGGCGCTGCAGTTGCGCGTCAGCGGGATGCAGGGACTCCTCGACACCTTCGTTGCGACGAAGGGAGACGACTCGGACAATGCGACGGCTGCCGGCGAGAAGCTCGCAGCCCAGGCGCGTCAGCTCGACGCAAGCGACGTCGTCTGGCGGATCCTGTTCCAGGTCCCCGCCCAGGCCACGCTCGAGGACGAGGGCTTTGGTGACATCAAGGCACCGCCGTCGGTTTTCGTCGAGACGGTTGAACTGTACTCGGCCCGGTCCATGACATCGATCTGGTTGCGCGTCCACGGGGCATCCACCGGCGGGACACCGTCAGGCGTCCATGGCACCGGCCTCGAGAAGGTGCTGGTGCAGCCGGGCGATATCCAGCTCGCACCAGACACCGAGACCACCATCAAGGCTTCCACCGATCTC
Organism: Gaiella sp.; assembly: GCA_046590225.1. Classification (GTDB taxonomy): domain Bacteria; phylum Actinomycetota; class Thermoleophilia; order Gaiellales; family Gaiellaceae; genus Gaiella. The sequence continues at coordinate 24,304 of JBKJVI010000153.1, forward strand.
GCTTTCGAGGTGTTCGTCAAGAACACCGGCGAGAACCAGGAGGTCAGCATCGAGGTGACGCTGACGATCCCGAAGGGTACGGCTCCGATCGTGAAGAAGCAGACGATCGATCTGCTCGACATCGGCGAGACGAAGACCGTCACCTTCAAGGACTTCCCCGACCCACCGTTTGGCGAGAAGTCGTCGGTGCAGGTGAGCGTGAAACCCGTCCAGGGCGAGACCAACACGGGGAACAACAGCGCCGAGTATCCCGTCATCTTCTCACTCGAGTAGTGGTCTTGCCGGGAACGCTCGCCGTCGCGATCGCGGCGTGCCTTGTGGCCGCTTTCGCGCTCCTGATGACCCTGGCGCTCACGCGGCGCCTCCGGAAGCTCCAGGGTGGCCAGAAGGCCGTTCTCGGTGGCGCGTCGCACGACATGGTCGACTTCGCCGTATCGCTGCAAGGGAGGATCGACGATCTCAACCGTGCAGTGGACGAGGTCGCCGTGGGGCTCTCGCGTGTCGATCGGCGAATCGATGGTGCAATCACGAACACGGCGGTCGTGCGCTATGACGCGTACGAGGACACGGGTGGGAAGCAGTCGGCCTCGTTCGCCTTCCTCGACGCGACGCGCACCGGAACCGTGGTCACGGCCATTCAGGGCCGCGACTATGCGCGGATCTACGTGAAGGACGTCGAGAGAGGTACCCCATCGGTGGCGTTGTCGCCGGAGGAGCTGACCGCCGTCGAGCGCGCAATGGCGCGTTGATCCTGCGATGAGCGCGATCACCCTCTGCGATGTCGCTCCGCGGGACGGTCTGCAGAACCGGGCGGAGAGCGTCGAACCTGTGGTTCGCGCAGAGCTCGTGGACAGGCTTGCTGCGACCGGCCTTTCCCGCATCGAGGCGGTCAGCTTCGTCAGCGCGTCGCGTGTTCCGCAGATGGCGGGTGCAGAGGAGGTGGTGGCGAGGATCACGTCTCGTGCCGGAGTGACGGCCGCCGGCCTCGTACTGAACGAGCGGGGGTACGACCGGCTCGTCGCTTCGGGGCTCCGGGAAGTGCACTTCTCCTTTGCAGTGAGCGAGAGTTTCAATCGACGAAACCAGGGAGCAAGCGTCGAGGAGTCGCTCGTGGCTGCGCAGTCCATCATCGGGCGGGCGCGGGAGGACGGCATCTCGTCGACCGTCACGCTGAGCACCGCCTTCGGGTGCCCCTTCGAGGGGAAGGTCGATCCCGGACGGGTCACGGACATCGCTGCCCGGGTTGTCGATGCTGGGCCAGACGAGGTTCTCCTCGCCGACACGATCGGGGTCGCCGTTCCGCGTCAGGTTGGAGCTCTCGTCGCGGAGGTCGCGATCCTCGGGATTCCTGTCGGTGTGCACCTGCACAACACGCGCAACACGGGATATGCAAACGCCCTGGCAGCCCTTTCGGCCGGCGCAACCCTCCTCGACGCATCACTCGGCGGAATCGGCGGCTGTCCGTTCGCTCCCCGGGCGACGGGCAACATCGCCACCGAGGATCTGGTCTACCTCCTCCAGGGACAGGGGATCGAAACCGGAGTCGACCTCGACGCGTTGATCGGTGTGGCGGTCTGGCTCGAAGGGGTCCTCGGGGTGGAGCTCGAGGGCCAGGTGTATCGCGCAGGACCGTTTCCGCCGCTCCCGTAAGCCACGACCCTTTGCCCTCCCATTTCGGGCGTTGGCCTCGTGCCCCACTGGTACGCTCGGGATTAGTGCATCAGGTCCTTGTCCTGAACGCGAGCTACGAGCCACTGAACGTGTGCTCCGATCGGCGCGCGCACGTCCTCGTGTGGAAGGGCAAGGCCGAGGTCGTCGAGGAGCACGCACAACCGTTGCGATCCGCCGAGCACTCTTTCGCCCGCCCCCATGTGATTCGGCTCCTCCAGTACGTGCGGGTCCCTCGCGCCGTCAAGCGGCGCATCTCCCGCCGCGCGCTCTTTGCGCGGGACGGCTGGAAGTGCGTCTACTGCGGGACTGCTGCGGGTCGGTTGACGCTCGACCACGTGATCCCGCGCTCGAAGGGCGGAGACTCCGTATGGGAGAACGTCGTCACGGCGTGCGCGCCGTGCAATCTCCACAAGGGCGACCGCTTGCTCGAGGAGATCTCGATGACGCTCCCGCGGCAGCCGCGGGCGCCCGCCCCCGTTCTCTTCATCCGCCTCGCGGCGCAGAGGGTGCCGGAGAGCTGGCGCCAGTATCTGCCCTCGTTCGAGCAGTTCGAGCACGCAGCCGCGTAGCGGCATCGAGCCTCAGACCGTTCGGGCTGCCGCGCCACCCTCGTGGTCGGCGCGATACGAGCCAAAGACGCGAAGCTGCGCGGTCAGATCGCGCATCTGCCTCAGCGTCAGCGAGATGTCGGGGTCGAGCGGATGGCCGCCGAGCACGGCATCGAAACGGTAGCTGAAGGGTCGCGACGGGATCGGTCGTGAGACCAGCAGGTTGAGATCGATGCCGTTGCGAGACAACGGCTCGAGAGCGTGGAAGAGCGCTCCCGGACGGTGATCGGTCGTGAAGGAGAACGCCGTACGCCATTGCCCGTCGCGGCGATCGAGCCGCGTGTATGGGGCAACCGAGACGAACCGTGTGTACGCCTCCGGATGGTCGCCGACGTTCCCGTTGATGATCGTCAACCCGTTGATGCGTGCAGCACGGTCGCTCGCGATCGCGACGACGGACGGATCGGCCATCTTGGCCACGATCGAGGCGGCATCCCCGGTCGTCGGCGCTGCGACAGCGATCGCATGCGGCAGAGAGGCGAGGAGCCTCCGACACTGGTCGAGTGCGACCGGGTGACTGTGGATCTCGCGAATATCCGCGAGCTCGACGATGCCCGGTCCGACGAGGCAGTGGTTGACCGGGATGATCGCCTCCGCCACGATCGACAGTGGCGACTCGTAGAGCAGATCGTGGGTCTCGGCGACCGGGCCGACGAGCGAGCTCTCGATTGGTAGAACGCCGAAGGGGACGCGTCCCGCCGCAACGGCCTCGATCACCTCCGAGAACGTCGGCAGTGGAACGAGGCGTGCGGCGGGGAAGAGCCGGTCGCAAGCGGCTGCCGAGTGGGCGCCTTCGCGGCCGGGATACGCGACGGTCAGTTCGATGGAAGCCATGGTGGTGGGAGCGCCTTTCGCTTTGGATCGGTTCGCCGAGGGACGGGAGCTAGACGGCGCGAGGCAGGGTCGAAGGCGCCGGCTAGTCGGTAAAGGCGAAGCCGAATGGCGCGCGAAGAAAGCGAGTGGCGGGCGCGCGACGCATCGTCCTCACAGGGTACGGGCAGAATCGAGCGCGCGCAACACCGCGTCTCCGACATCGCTCGTCGTGCTCGTTCCACCGAGGTCGGGCGTCGGGGCGCTCTGGAGAGCGGTATCGACGGCGCTCTCGAGTGCTGCTGCCTCGGCGGGGCGCCCGAGGCCGTGGTCGAGGAGCAGCGCCACCGACCTCAGCATTGCGGCGGGGTTCGCGATCCCACGCCCGGCGATCTGCGGCGCGGATCCGTGAACCGGTTCGAAGAGTCCCGGCCCGTCGTCACCGAGCGACGCAGACGCTGCGAGACCGAGGCCGCCCGTCACTGCCGCAGCGATGTCGGAGAGGATATCGCCAAACGTGTTCTCGGTCACGACCGTGTCGATCGTCTCCGGCGCCTGCACGATCGTCATTGCGAACGAGTCGACGAGCGCGTGGTCGAGCGCGACGGCTGAATAGAGGCTCGCTCCCATCTGTGTCACGACATCGCGCCACAGGCGCGAGGTGTTCATCACATTGACCTTGTCGACCGAGGTTAGACGCCCCCCGCGTGCCTCTGCGATCTGGAATCCGCGGCGCGCAATGCGCTCAACCTCGGGGCGGGAGTACTCGCAAGTGTCGAACCAGGTTCCGTCCTCGCGGATCCCCTTCTCGCCGAAGTAGAGACCTCCGACGAGCTCCCGGACGATCATGATGTCGATCCCGGGAGCGCGTGCGGGACGGAGATTCGCGTACACGCCGAGCTCCTTGCGCAGCCCGAGGAGGCCCTGCTCCGGACGCACCGGCTTTCCCTCGAGCTCGGGGAGGCCGACGGCGGCGAGGAGAACTGCATCGGCTCCGCGGCAGGCCGCGAGCGTCTCATCGGGGAGTGGCGTTCCCTGCGTCATGATCGCGTTGCCGCCGAATGCGTGCTCGGAATAGCCGATCCCGAAGGCGTCGAGCACGCGCACAGCCTGCGCTGTGACCTCCGGCCCGATTCCATCCCCTGGCAACACCGCAACGTGGCTCATCGCGGCACCCGATCCTTGTGACACATCGTCACAAGCGGGGACGTGCGAGGATGCGGACGCTGCGACCCTTGCGACAAATCGTCACAAGCGGTGGTCGCGCGCTGTGGTGCGAGCTGGAGGGCAAGCGACGTCACCGAGTCGCCCGGGAGGTTTCGTAGGCGGTGATCTCGGCCTCATGGGCGAGCGTCAGGTCGATGTCGTCCAGGCCGTTCAGCAGCCGGTACTGCGTCGAGGCGTCGAAGGCGAAGGGAAACACCTTGCCCTCCGGCGTCGTCACGGTGAGTGCCTCGAGGTCGACGGTCAGATCGGAGCCCCGATCGAGGTCGACCGACTCCATCAGCTCCTTCACCTGATCCTCCGGCAGCTGGACGATCATCATCCCGACCTTCGCCGCGTTCGACCGGAAGATGTCGCCGAACGAGGGTGCGATGACGACGTCGAAGCCTGCATCCTGAAGCGCCCACGCTGCGTGTTCGCGCGAGGACCCGCAGCCGAAGTTGCGTCCGGCCAGCAGGATGCGTGCGCCGGCGAACTGGGGCTGGTTGAGCTCGAAGCCCGGTCGCTCGTTGCCGTCCTCGTCGAAGCGCCAGTCGAAGAACGCGTACCGCCCGTAGCCCGTTCGCTCGATCCGCTTCAGGAACTGCTTCGGGATGATCTGGTCGGTGTCGACGTCGGGCCGGTCGAGCACCGCGACGCGAGCTCTGACCTCGGAGATCGCGTTCACGACGCCACCGGCTCCGCCGTCAGGGCTCTCACATCGACGAAATGCCCGTGGAGCGCGGCTGCTGCTGCCATCTGTGGGCTGACGAGATGCGTGCGGCCGCCGCGCCCTTGCCGCCCCTCGAAGTTTCGGTTCGACGTCGACGCGCAGCGCTCACCCGGCGCCAGCACGTCGGGGTTCATCCCGAGGCACATCGAGCAGCCGGCGAGGCGCCACTCGAAGCCCGCGTCGAGAAAGACCTGATCGAGCCCTTCGCTTTCCGCCTGGCGCCGTACCCGCGCAGATCCAGGGACGACGAGCGCGGTCACGCGGGGGTCGATTGTCTTGCCACGAACGATATCTGCCGCGGCGCGGAGGTCCTCGATGCGCGAGTTGGTGCACGAGCCGATGAAGACGCGGTCGACCGCGATCTCCTCGATCGGCTGGCCCGCGCGAAGGCCCATGTACGTAAGGGCCCGCTCAGCAGCGTCCCGGTCGTCGCCGCCCGAGAACGACTTCGGGTCGGGCACGGTGCTCGTCACCGGGACGACCATGCCGGGATTCGTTCCCCACGTCACCTGCGGGGCGAGTCCGATCACGTCCACGACAACGTGCGTGTCGTACGTCGCATCCAGGTCGGAGGCGAGTTGCCTCCATTCGGTGACGGCCCGCGACCAATCATTGCCCTGCGGCGCGTGCGGACGACCCTCGAGGTACGCGAACGTCGTCTCGTCCGGAGCAATGAGCCCTGCCCGAGCACCCCACTCGATCGTCATGTTGCAGATCGTCATCCGCTGCTCCATGGACAGAGCACGGATCGCCTCACCGGCGTATTCGACGACGTAGCCGACGCCACCGTCGACCCCCACCTGCCCGATCGCCCCGAGGATCATGTCCTTCGCGGTCACGCCCGGTGGAAGAGCACCCTGGAACTCGAGCAGCATAGTCTTTGGTCGCTGCTGGTTGAGCGTTTGCGTGGCGAGGACGTGCTCGACCTCGGACGTGCCGATGCCGAATGCGAGCGCGCCGAACGCGCCGTGCGTCGAGGTATGGCTGTCGCCGCACACGATCGTCTTCCCGGGTTGCGTGAGACCGAGCTCAGGGCCGATGACGTGGACGATCCCCTCGCTCCCCGATCCGGTGCCGTGCAGTTCGACATCGAAGGCCTCGCAGTTCCCGCGCAGGGCGTCGAGCTGGGCCTTCGCCATCGGATCCGTAACCGGCCCCGGGAGAGTCGGGACGTTGTGGTCCATCGTCGCCACGGTCAGATCGGGACGGCGAACAGTGCGTCCTGCAAGGCGTAAGCCCTCGAATGCCTGCGGGGACGTGACCTCGTGGACGAGGTGCAGGTCGATGTAGAGCAGCGTCGGCTCCCCCGGCTCGTCGCGAACGACGTGCTGATCCCAGACCTTCTCGAACAGGCTCCGTCCGCCCACTAGTGGACCAGCACCTCGTCGAGGAACGCATCGGCGTCGGCTTCGATCATGATCGGATCGTAGGTGTCGGAGACCGGGCCAGGCGTCTTCAACCCGTCACCCGTGACGAGAAGGACAACACGCGCTTGCGGCCCGATCTGACCGGCGGCGACGGCTGCCTTGAGCGCGCCGAGTGTGACACCGGTTGCGGTCTCCCCGAACACGCCCGTTGTCGTCGCGAGATGCGACATGTTGGCCCCGATCTCGTCCTCTGCGACCGTGTGAATCGCGCCGCCGGTTGCGCGGGCGGTCGTGACCGCGAAGTCGCCGTCTGCGGGGTTTCCGATTGCGAGTGAGCGGGCGATGCTCGACGGGCGCACCGGCACCACGCGCGCGCGCTCCCGGAACGCCGTCGCAACGGGTTCGCAGCCGGCCGCCTGACCGCCGAAGAGTGCCGGGGTGCGGCCGTCGACGAGGCCGAGCGCGGTGAGCTCCCCGAAACCCTGGCCCACCTTGTGGAAGAGAGCCCCCGAAGCGATTGGGATCGCGACGGCGTCGGGCGTCTCCCATCCGAGCTGTTCCGCGATCTCGTAGGCGAGAGTCTTCGATCCCTCTGCGTAGTACGAGCGGAGGTTGACGTTGACAAACCCCCACGGCAGCTCGAACGACAGCTCGACCGAGAGGCGCGAGCAGTGGTCGTAGGTACCGGCAACGGCATAGATGCGCGGCCCGTAGACAGCGGCCGCAGCGAGCTTCTCCGGCTCGAGATCGCTCGGGACGAAGACCGCCGCCTCCAGGCCCTCGGCGGCAGCGCGTGCGGCGACTGCCCCGGCGAGATTGCCGGTAGACGAGCACGAGAGCGTGTCGAGCCCGAGCTCCTGCGCCTTTCGGGCGGCCACGGCAACCACGCGATCCTTGAACGAGTGCGTCGGGTTCGCAGTGTCGAGCTTGAGCCACAGCTCACCGATCCCGAGCTCCTTGGCAAGCCGCTCCGCAGGCACTAGCGGTGTCATCCCCGGGGCGAGCCGTGCCTCCTTCGGAGCAGCAACCGGGAGCAGGTCTGCGTAGCGCCAGATCGACTGGGGCCCAGCCTCGATCGAGGCGCGGCTGACCCGGGCGCGGAGCGCGTCCCAGTCGTAGGTCGGATCGAGTGGGCCGAAACAGCGTGAGCACGTACCTGTCGCTTCGAGTGGATGCTCGGTCGCGCAGATGCGGCAGCAAAGGGAAACAGCGGGCATGGTAGAGAACCTCCTGGTCGTCGCTCGACATCCATCCGGGATTGGCACCGTCACCCGATGTGTGGGGCAGGTTGCCGAGGCGTCACAGGGCCGGTCCCTCAGCCTCTCTTGATGCGGAGCGGGACGGGTCCCGCGCCGGAGGGGACTCTAGCGGACGAGGCGGCGCTACCGCTGATCGGTCAGGGGTCGACGTCTCGGAGACCGATGACGGCGACCGTGTGGCCGCTCTCGTCGAGAATCGGCAGGTGATGGACGCCATGCTCCTTCATGAGCGACGCAGCTACCGCCCGACTCTGTTCCGCGCGAATCGTGATCGGATGCGCCGTCATCCACGAGCGGACGCGCGCCTCGCTCGGATGAACACGACTTCCGAAGGCTCCGAGCAGGTCGCGGGTGGTGATGATTCCGATCGTCTTCCCGTACTCCGCGACGACCGCCGATCCGATGTCGAGCTCGCGCATCCGCGCCGCGACTTCACCGAGTGAGTCCTCCGGCGCGACAAGAAGGAGGGGCGCCGTTGGCAGGTTGCCGACGGCCTCTCCTTCGGGGGCTGGCCCGTCCTGATCGTCCCAGTGGTCGGGGGGAGCCGTTGCGTCGGGATCGAGCTCGACGAGGACGACCACGTCCCCCGGCCGTTCCTCGGCTTCGGCTTCGGCCTCACCGGCTCCGGTCTCGTCGAGCGAGAGGATCAGTGGGCCGAGGTAGTGCCCGGCGATCTTCGCCGGTGGCCACCAGAGCTCGTTGAGACTCACGGTCGGTGTCTCTTCGGGGTGGGAGAGGTCGTGGCGCATGAACTGCGGCGCGGATCCGGTCAGCAGCATCCCTCGCAGGACGGGACGAAACGGCTGCGGCTCGAGGTCGGCACCTGCGGCACGCGCAATCGCCTGGGCGGCGACGTCCGCTTGCTGGGCGGCGATTCCTCCCTGCTTGACGGGGAAGGTCGTGATGTCCCCGGCCGCATAGATGCCCGGGAGGCCTTCGACCTTGCAATGGCGGTCGATCGGGATGAAGCCGTTGCGGGTCTGCGGCAACCCTGCGAGACGCGGCCCAGTGAGTCGTGGCATCGCGACGACCCGGTCGACGCGCAGCGCCTCGCCTGACGCGAGCGCGAGCTCACCCTCGTGGAAACCGAGGGCGCGCGCTCGTGGCCAGACGTCGATTCCGCGTTCCGCGAGCAGCCGCGTCGTGGCAGCGCTCGCTTCGGCCCCGAACAACTCGAGCGGCTCGCCCTCGGGGGTCGTGAGCACGATCGAAACATCGCGCCGATCCTGACTCTCGCGCCACGAGGCGGTGAGGAGCGCGAGTTCGTACAGAGGGAGGCTCCAGACGGCGCCACTCGGGATCGAAAACGCGATGCTGTTGACCGCCCCGGACTCCACCTCACGGAGCAGGGTTGAGAAGCGGTCGATATCGGCAGGGCCGCGGAACGTCAGCGCACCCTCGATCACGGGCTCAGGCGTTGCCCCGCATGCGACGAGGAGCGCGTCGTACGGGAGCAACGCCCCGTCCTTTGTGAGTGCCTGACAACGATCAGGGTCGACGCCTGCCACCGTCCCGAGGGTGAGCAGCGCTCCCCCGCGGGCGAGGAGCGTGCCGAGGTCGTAGCGTCGTAGCTCGCCCGGAGCGAAGGGCGCTGCGACGGAGAGCGGGCGATAGTAGAAGTGCGGTTCGGGCGCGACGACCTCGATGTCGACGCGTGGGCCTGCGAGTGCCTGGAGCGCGAGCGTGGCCTCGAGGGCGGCGACGCCGCCCCCGATGATCACCACACGCGTCGCCTGCTCGGTCACGAGGGTGCCGGTATCCCGATGTGCCCTACTGCACCATCAGCACGTCGCAGTGAGCCTTGCGCTTCACGGAGCCGCTCACGCTGAGACCGAGAATGCTCGAGAGCAGGCTCTGCTGGCGTGTACCCACAACGATCAGATCGGCCCCATGGCGATCTGCGAGCTCCACGATCGCGGTTGCCGGGTCGCCAACGGCGAGCTCGAACTGTCCGTCGATGCCGCGCTCCGCGAGAAACGCCTTTGCGTGAGCGAGCTCTTCCTCGTGCAACTCGGGTGGGTCGACTGGATCGACACCGCCCATCTCGCGTGAGCCGGCGAGCACCGGTGCAACGCTCGTGACGATCACGGTCGAGCCGAATGCAGTCGCGAGATCCGCCGCACGGGCGAGCGCGTTCTTCGAGGGCTCTGTCTCGTCATATCCGACAACGATGGTCTTCATCACTCTCTCCTCGCTGCGAGCGCTTCAGGCCCGCGTTCGCTGACGGGACAAGCTTACAACCCGGCCGCCCTGTTCTGGCAACCCCAGCTTGCGGGCCACGGTGCGCGTCGACATCGGGGAGGGAACCCATGATTGGTGCGGCGAAGTACGGAGCGTGCGTCGCAGCTGCGGCTGCGGCGGCGGAACGAGGCGAGCCAGATCCCACTCGAGACCGCAACCCAGAAAGGCTGGAACTCGTAGTTGCGGACGCGACTCGAGGCGAGGTCGACCGGGGAAGTGGGTCGTGGAGTACTGTCCGCTACTGTCGTCGCGGGTTTCCAGAGGAGGTCGGCTGTGGCACGTCTGGCGGGAAAGGCAGCAGTCGTGACGGGAGCGTCGCGGGGGCTCGGCCGTGAGATCGTTCTCGCGTTCGGGCGAGAAGGGGCTCGCGTGATCGCGCTCTCGCGAGACGTGGCGCGCGGCGAGCAGGTCGCCGTTGAGGCGAACGCCGCGGGTGGCGAGGTCGTCTTCCAGCGAGGCGATGTGACCCAGGAGGAGGACGTCGTCGGCGCGATCGAGCGCTGCCAGGCGGAGTTCGGGGGGCTCGACATCCTGGTCAACAACGCGGGCATCCTCGGCGAAGGTCGACTGCACGAGACGACGAACGAGCAGTGGAACCAGCTCATGGCCGTGCACATGACCGGGACGTTCTGGGGCTGCAAGCACGCGCTGGTCGCAATGCGTGCCACAGGCAGGCCGGGAGCGATTGTGAACACGGGGTCGATCCTTTCCTTCACCGGCGACGGCTACCTCGCCGCCTATACCGCGATGAAGTCGGGCATTCTCGGGCTCACGAAGGCGATCGCGATCGACTACGCGGCCGACGGGATTCGCTGTAACTGCGTCTGTCCGGGCGACATGGAGACGCCGATGATCGAGGAATACTTCGCGGGCACGGAGGACGCCGTCGCCGCTCGGGAGGAGATGGAGTCCGCCTACCCCGGCAAGCGGATCGCGCATCCCGGCGAGGTGGCTGCAGCCGTCGTCTACCTTGCCTCGGACGAGGCGTCGTTCGTCAGCGGCACGTCGCTCGTCGTCGACGGAGGGCTGCTCGCGAAGACGTACTGAGTTGGCGCCACCGCGAACCGCGGCGACGCCCCTTTCGGAATCAGCTCGGATCCTGGACGATCCGGATATAGGGCTTGGGCGACTCCCAGCCGTCGGGCCAGAGCTCACGGGCCTGGTCGTCGCTGACGGAGCCGGCGATGACGACGTCCTCGCCGGGCTGCCAGTTGACGGGTGTCGAGACCTTGTGCTTCGCCGTCAACTGCAGCGAGTCGATCACACGAAGCACCTCGTCGAAGTTGCGCCCGGTCGTCATCGGGTAGACGAGGATCAGCTTCACTTTCTTGTCTGGTCCGATCACGAACACGTTCCGGACGGTCTGGTTGTCGACCGCAGTGCGATCTGCCGGATCGCCTGAGACGTCAGCGCCGAGCATTCCGTAGAGCTGTGAGACGTTGAAGTCGACGTCGGCGATCATCGGGTAATTCGGGGCGTAGCCCTGCGTCTCTTCGATGTCGGCCGACCACGCCGCGTGCTTGTCGAGCGGGTCAACCGACAGCCCGATGATCTTGACGCCGCGGCTGTCGAAGTCGGGCTTGATCTTCGCCATGTAGCCGAGCTCGGTCGTGCAGATCGGCGTGAAATCCTTGGGATGCGAGAACATCACCGCCCACGAGTCGCCGATCCAATCGTGGAAGTCGATGCGCCCCTCCGTCGTGTCGGCCTCGAAATCGGGCGCGACATCACCAATGTGCAATGCCATGTAGTTGCCTCCTCCAGCTGTCGAAACGGGGTCATCCTACCTCATTACTTCAATTTGGAAAGTATAGATCTCTCGCACGAGTACAAGCTCCGATGGCGACGGCCCCGCTTACTCCGTCTCGTACTGCGACAGCATCACTGCGCCGAGCGAGGCCGACGCGACGAGCGTTGCGTAGTTCGCGATCACTCCGCGGCGGTAGCGAGGCTCGGGCTCGACCCATTCCTCGAGCCGCCCGGCGATCTCGACGTCGGTGAGCTCGACGTTGAGCTCGTGGTTTTCGACGTCGATGACGACGATGTCGCCCTCCTCGAGCGCTGCGATCGGGCCACCACGCGATGCCTCCGGGGTGACGTGGCCGACCATGAAGCCGTGTGTCGCGCCGGAGAAACGACCGTCTGTGATCAGCGCCACCGACTCCGACAGGCCCTCTCCGACGATCGCACCCGTGACGTGGAGCATCTCGCGCATCCCGGGGCCGCCGTGCGGCCCTTCGTAGCGGATCACCACGACGTCACCGGCGACGACCTTGCCGGCCTTGACCGCAGCGAAGGTGTCCTCCTCGGAGTCGAAGACGCGGGCCGGGCCGCGGTGCAGCGTGCGTTCGTGCCCCGCGAGCTTCACCGCGCACCCCTCGGGCGCGAGGTTGCCGTAGAGCACTGCAACACCCCCGCGGACCTTGAGCGGCGTCTCGATCGGGACGACCACCGTCTGCCCCTCCTTCTCGACCGCCGAGTCGGCGATCTCGCCCAGCGTGCGGCCGTCCACCGTCAGTGCGCCGTCGTTCAGCAGTCCCGCCTTCTTCAGCTCGCGCGCGACGAGCGCAACACCGCCCGCATTGAACATGTCGCTCGCGTGCCAGCGGCCCCACGGCTTCATGTCCGCGACGATCGGCGTCCTTGCAGAGATGCGCTCGAAGTCGTCGAGCGTGAAGTCGACGCCGAAGTCGCGCGCGATCGCGACGATGTGCAACGCCGCGTTCGTCGAGCCCCCCGTTGCCGCCACCGACGCGACGGCGTTCTCGAACGACTCCTTTGTCACGAGCGAGCGGGGCGTGATGTTGTCACGAACGAGCTGTACCACGAGCCGGCCCGCCTCGTACGCGGCCTCCTCCTTCGTCCGATGCATCGCCGGTATGCCATTCGTCCCGAACGGCGAGAGGCCGAGGAAGTCGAGGATCGTCGACATGGTGTTGGCCGTGAACTGGCCGCCGCAGGCTCCCGCCCCGGGACACGCAGCGGACTCGAGCTCGTGCAGGTCGGCTGCCGTGATCTTCCCGGCGGCATAGGCGCCGATTCCCTCGTAGACGTCGCCGATCGACACCTCGCGCCGGCGGTAGATGCCCGGAGCAATCGAGCCGGAGTAGGAGATCACCGCAGGGATGTCCAGGCGGCCGACCGCCATCGCCGCGCCGGGGTTCGTCTTGTCGCAGGCGACGAGTTGGACGAGGCCGTCGAATAGATGGCCGCGACAGACGAGCTCGATCGAGTCGGCGATCACCTCCCGCGAGATGAGCGAAGCCCGCATGCCCGACGTCCCCATCGCGACTCCGTCCGACACCGCGATCGTGTTGAATTCCATCGGCGTGCCACCCTCATCGCGGATCCCGCGCTTCACGTGCACCGCGAGATCGCGCTGGTTGAGATTGCAGGGCATCGTTTCGATCCACGTCGTCCCGACGCCGACGATCGGCTTCGCGAGATCCTCGTCGGTGAAGCCGGTAGCCTTCAGCATCGCGCGCGCTCCGGCGCGGTCGGGGCCATCGGTCAGTGCGGCGCTGATTCGCTTGGCAGGATCGGACGGGAGATCGTACGGCGTGCTCACGGCGTTCCTTTCTCGATGGGGTAGCTCTCACGACAGCACCACTCGCTGAACGAGCCAGGATAGAGACGAACATCGTCGCGGCCCGCAAGAACGAGCTTCTGGGCGACGACGCACGCCGTTACGCCCGATCCGCAGTAGGTGACGAGCTCGGGCACGTCGGCCAGGTCGTTGGGCAGTGAATCCTCGTAGTACGCGTTGCGCGCACCGGGAATCCGGCCGGGCACGGGGTCGAGTGGCTCCTCGTCACCGAGCCAGCGCGGCTCGCTGCGGGCGTCGAGGAGCGTGAGCGAGGGGTCGTCGAGGCGCGCAAGGATCTCCTCGGCAGCGATCGTGTCATCGTCTCGAGGACGTGCCTCGAAGTCGCCTCGCACGGGTGCGGACGGCGTTGTCAGCAGGGGGCCGATGTAGCCCTGGAGATCGAACGTTCCAGCCAAGTCGTGGCCGAGGTGGCGGAGCAGCCACCAGCACCGGGCAGCCCATCCCGAGCCGTCATCGATGGCGAGGACGTAATCAAGTCGTCCGACACCGACGCGCCTGAAGGCCTCCTCGAGCTGTTCGACACTCGGTAGGGGGTGCCGTCCCCCGACTGCGGGGTCGGGGCCGATCGCCGACAGGTCGAGCTCCGGATCGAGATGCGCGGCGCCGGGAATATGGCCTTCCAGAAACGCGGCCCGGGGCCGCACGTCGATCAGCCGGTAGCTCACCGGAGAGCGCCTCGCGGGGCCACAGCCAGTTCGAGAACTCGGTGGTCGGGGAAGAGATCCTGGATCGACGCGACGCACCCTTCCGCATCCGAGACCCACGCGATCACCGTGGGGCCTGATCCGGAAAGTGTCGCTCCGAGGCATCCGGGCGGCGGGGTACGACGGACGACGTCAAGTACCTCCGACGGGCGGTACGGCTCGTGGAGCCAGTCGTCGAGCGCTGCCGCGAACAGCGTTGCGTCACCACTTGCCGCTCCTGCTCCAAGGAGCGCAGCACGTCCGGCGCTCGCGGCCGCCTCGGCATGCGGAACGGTCGCAGGCAGAGCCCCACGGGACATCTTGGTCGACGTTCTCGAGCTCGGGATGATGGCGATCGCTGTGAGTGGGAGCGTCTCCGCAATGCGCGCGATCTTTCCGTCCCAGGCGAGGGTCAGGCCGCCGAGGAGTGCGGCGCCGAGATTGTCGGCGTGTGGTTCGAGCCTCAGGCCGGCCGCGAGCAGCTCCTCCGGGCTCGCGTCCGGCGCTGCCGCGACGAGGCCGAGCGCGATCGCAGCTGCCGACGAGCCGAGTCCGCGCTCGAGAGGGATCGCATTCCGGAAACGGAACTGTTTTCCGGTCGGATCGGCGAGGAGCGAGTACGCGCGCACGGCCAGGTTGTCCTCATCCAGCGAGAGCTCGGACGAACCCTCTCCTTCGATGATCACGCCTGATCCGCCCGTCACCTCGAGCTCGTTCCAGAGATCGAGCGCGACCGCGGCTGTGTCGAACCCGGCGCCGATGTTTGCGGACGTGGCGGGGGCTCGGACGATCATGCGCGGGCTGCGGCGGCGATCGCGTCGGGATCTGCGTCGACCTGGGCGAGCGGTGGCGCATAGCGGTCGGCCGCTTCCGTGTCCTTGAGGCCGTGGCCGGTAATCGTGACGACGACCCGCTCGCCCTCCACTGCGCCGCGCCGAATCGCGGCGAGACCCGCCGCCGAGGACGGCTCGCAGAAGAGACCCTCGGTCGTTGCGAGCTCGAGCCATGCGGCCACGATCTCGTCGTCCGAGACGGTGACGATGGTCGCTCCCGCGGCCTGCACGCTTGCGGCGTGCACCGGGTCACCGATCCGGATCGCAGAGGCAAGCGTTGTCGGCCGGTGCTCGGCCTCGACCGAGTAGATCGGCGTCGAGATCCCGAGCTCCCCGATCGCAATCGCGTAGGCCGACGTGTTGCCCCCACCTCCGTAGGGAATCAGGAACGCGTCGGGCGCCGTGCCGAGCTCCTCGACGATCTCGTAGACGGCGGTCTTCTGGCCCTCGCGACGATAGGGGTTGACGGAGTTGACAAGGACGTGTGTTCCCCGGCGGGAGAGCTCCTGTGCTGCGGTAAGGGCCTCGCCGAAATCGCCCCGAACCTCGAGCACCTTCGCGCCGAGCATCCGTGTCTGCGACACCTTGGCGCCCGCGACCGCGCCTTCGGGCGTGAGCACGACGGCGGGGATCCCCGCGCGAGCGGCATAGGCTGCGGCCGACGCAGCCGTGTTGCCGGTGGAGGCACAGATCACCGCCTCGGCACCGTCCTCGACCGCCTTCGAGACGGCCACGGTCATACCCCGATCCTTGTACGAGCCCGTCGGGTTCGACGCCTCCCACTTGAGCCAGATCTCCACACCAAGACGCTCCGAGAGACGGGGCGCGCGGAGGAGTGGCGTGGACCCTTCGCCGAGCGAGATGACGGGCGTTGCCTCGCTCACAGGAAGGACAGCGCGGAAGCGATCGATCAGCGCGATGGTCATGCCCAGCCCAGCTCGGCGACGCCTCGGCCCGAGATGACGGGCATCGCGGTTGCTTCGCCGCGGGCCTCGGGCAGAGCTCGGATCGCGGCGAGAGCGGCATCGACCCGCCCCGATGCAGCCTCGTGCGTGACGACGTGGAGGACGGCGCGCCCTTCGGCCTGCTGCTGCACGAGCTGCGCGACGGAGACGCTTTCGGATGCGAGCTCCTGCGCGATGCGCGCGAGGACGCCTGCTCGATCCTCGACCTCGAGCCGGAGGTAGAACGGCGAGGCGAGCTCGCCCGGAGGCAGCCGCTCGAGCGCGCGCCAGACGGGGTCGTTCTGGAGGAACCCTGTCCCGGTCGTCCCGACGACGGAGACCATGTCGGCAACGACGGCGGATGCGGTCTCGATCCCACCGGCTCCAGGCCCTTCGAGCGTGATCTCACGAATCGCGTCGCCGTGCAGCATCACCGCGTTGAAGGCTCCCTCAACCGCGGCAAGCGGATGATGGCCGTCAACAAACGCCGGCCCAACCCGGACGTCGACGCGGTCGCCGACGAGCGATGCCCGCCCGATCAGTTTGACGTGCATGTCGAGCGCTCGCGCGGCAGCAACGTGGTCGAGCGTGACCCCCTCGATGCCTTCGACCTCGACCCAATCGAGCGGGACCCGGGAGCCGAACGCGACGGTGGCGAGGATCGCCGTCTTTGCAGCGGCGTCGAGCCCGCCGACGTCCTCGGTCGGATCGGCCTCGGCAAAGCCGAGCCGCTGGGCCTCGGCTAGGGCATCGCCGTACGAGCGGCCCTCCTCCATCGCGGAGAGGATGAAGTTCGTCGTCCCGTTGACGATCCCGAGTACCCGATGCACATTCGTGACGATGAGGGACTCGCGCAACACCTTGATTACGGGGATCGCAGCGCAAACCGACGCCTCGAATCGCAGCTGCACGCCACCCGCGGCCGCCGCTTCGAACAGCTCGGTGCCGCGGCGTGCGACAAGTTGCTTGTTCGCGGTCACGACCGGGCGTCCCGACCGGAGGAGCTCGAGCACATAGCCACCCGCCGGGTCGACGCCGCCCATCACCTCGGCGACGACCTGGATCGAGGGGTCGCCGAGGATATCGCCGATGTCGGCGGTGAGAACGCCCGGCGCCGGCGAGAACCCTCGGTCCTTGCTCGTGTCCTTCACGAGCGCACGAGTCACCCTGAGGCGGTGGCCGGTGGCACGCTCGATCTCGTCGGCCGACTCCTCGAGCAGGCGGTGCACCGCGGCACCGACGGTGCCATACCCGAGGAGCGCTACCGGTACGTCGACGGAGGCCACGTCCTAACGGTCCCCGGCGCGGTGCATCAGACCGCGGAGCTCCTTGCCGACGGTCTCGAGCTGGGACTGTGCCGCCTCGGCGCGCATCGCCTTGAGCCGTGCCTCGTTGTTGTCCATGTCCTCGACCCACTCACGCGCGAACGCGCCGGACTGGATGTCGGCCAGGATCCCCTTCATCTCCTCGCGTACGTGCTCGTCGATCACACGCTTGCCGCGCGTGTAGTCGCCGAACTCGGCCGTATCCGAGATGGAGTAGCGCATGCCTGCGAGGCCGTTCTCCCACATCAGGTCGACAATCAGCTTCAGCTCGTGGAGGCACTCGTAGTAGGCGATCTCGGGTGCATACCCGGCCTCGACGAGCGTCTCGAACCCGGCGCGAACGAGCTCGGACGTGCCGCCGCAGAGAACCGCTTGCTCGCCGAAGAGATCCGTCTCGGTCTCCTCCTTGAACGTGGTCTCGAGGATGCCCGCCCGCCCCGCACCGATGCCGACGGCGTAGGCAAGCGCGAGGTCGCGCCCGCTGCCCGAAGCGTCCTGCTGGATCGCGATCAGGGCTGGCGTGCCGTAGCCCTCCGTGAAGAGACGCCGCACGACGTGGCCGGGGCCCTTCGGGGCGACCATGATCACGTCATGAGAGGAGTCGGGGGCGATGCGCTCGTAGAGGACGTTGAACCCGTGGGCGAAGAGAACAGCGGCTCCCGGCGCGAGGTTCGGCTCCACGTGATCGGCGTAGACCTGCGGCTGCACCTGATCGGGCAGGAGCATCGCGACGAGCTGTGCGCCCGAGACCGCATCCGCAATGGTACGCACCGTAAGTCCAGTCGCCTCTGCCTCGCCCCACGAGGCAGACCCCTCGCGGAGGCCGACCTCGACCTCGACGCCGGAGTCGCGGAGGTTGAGCGCATGGGCGTGCCCCTGGCTCCCGTAGCCGATGACCGCAACCTTGCCGTCGAGGAGGCCGAGGTCGCCGTCGCGGAGAATCGTTGCCATGTCCTTGATGTCCCTTCGTTGGTGTCGAATGAGTGCGTGGAGCTGGATCAGTTGATCGCGGAGAGGCGCGTCGCCTTGCGGGTGGAGGCACGCGCCATTCCGACGCGTCCTGTGCGCACGAGCTCCTTGATGCCGTACGGTCGGGCGAGCTCCTCGAACGCGTCGAGCTCCTCTGGCGTGCCCGTGAGCTCGAAGGTGACGGTGTTCGGGCCGAGGTCGATGACGCGGCCCTTGAACGCTTCGGCGGTGGAGACCAGCTCCGCGCGTCGGTCGGGATCGGCGCCGACCTTGAGCAACAGAAGCTCGCGCTCGACGGCCTCCTCCGGGGCGAGCTCGGTAACGCGGAGCACATTGACGAGCTTGTGGATCTGCTTTTCGATCTGCTCGAGCGAGTGGTGCTCGGCGTCGACGCGCAGCGTGATGCACGACACCCCCGGGCGCTCGGTCGGGCCGACGGCGAGGGAGTCGATGTTGAATCCGCGGCGGGCGAACATCGTCGCGATGCGCGCAAGCGCGCCCGGCTTGTCTTCGAGGAGAACCGAGATCGTGTGCTTCACGACGTCGCCTCTACGGGATCCTGGTACTCGACCATGTCGATCGCGGCGGCTCCGGAGGGGATCATCGGGAAGCACTGCTCGGCAGGGTCGACGCGGCAGTCGATCACGACGGTGCGGTTGAGCGAAAGCGCCTCGCGCAATGCTGGCTCGAGCTCTGCTTCGGACTCGACGAGGATCCCCACGCCCCCGTAGGCCTCGGCAAGCTTGACGTAGTCAGGCACGTCTGCGCCGAGTCCGACGTGCGAGCGGCGGCCGTCGAAGAACATGTCCTGCCACTGCGTGACCATGCCGAGGTAGCCGTTGTTGACGAGCACCACGATGATCGGAAGGTCGTCGATCACCGCCGTCGTGAGCTCCTGGGCGGTCATCTGGAAGCAGCCGTCGCCGTCGATGCAGACGACCGTTGCCTCGGGCCGTGCGGCCTTTGCGCCGATTGCAGCGGGGATCCCGAAGCCCATCGTGCCGAGCCCGCCCGAGGTGATGAAGTTGCGCGGCTTCTCGGTGAGGATGTACTGCATCGCCCACATCTGGTGCTGCCCGACGCCTGTCGTGACGATCACGTCGTCGCCGGCAGTCAGCTCCTGCAGCGTCTCGATCACCTTCTGCGGCTTGAGCCACTCGCCGCCCGAGCCGTAGCGCAGCGGAAACTGGTCGCGCAGGTCCTCGATCCGCCGCACCCAGGCCGAGGGGCCGGGAACGCCTGCGGCACGATGCTTTCCGACTGCGATCGCGAGCTCGTGCACC
Organism: Gaiella sp.; assembly: GCA_046590225.1. Lineage (GTDB taxonomy): Bacteria > Actinomycetota > Thermoleophilia > Gaiellales > Gaiellaceae > Gaiella. The sequence goes on from JBKJVI010000153.1 coordinate 43,840, forward strand.
GCCTTCTTGAGTGGGCCGACGACCGGGATGTCCGCATCGCGGAGCTTCGAGATCTCCGCCGGGTCGATATCGAGGTGGATCACGGTCGCCCCGGGCGCGAAGGCGGTCAGCTTGCCGGTGACGCGGTCGTCGAAGCGAGAGCCGATCGCGACGAGGACGTCGCAGGTGTTCATGGCGATGTTCGCCCACTTCGTGCCATGCATCCCGGGCCACCCGAAGAAGAGGGGGTGTGTCTCGGGGAAGGCGCCCTTCCCCATGAGAGTGGTCACGACGGGCAGCTCGCCGACCTCGGCCAGAGTGCGCAGCTCGGCGCAGGCGTCGCCGTTGATCGTGCCACCGCCGACGTAGAGCACAGGCTTCTCGGCCTTCGCGATCCGTTCTGCGGCGTCGCGGATCTGCAGCGGATGCACTTTGCGCGGCGGGCGCCACCCGGGCAGGTCGACGGTCTCCGGGTAGGAGAAGTCGAGCTCTGCCTCCTGGATGTCGCGCGGCACGTCAACGAGAACGGGCCCGCAGCGCCCGGTGCTTGCAACGTGGAACGCAGCCTTCATCACGGTGGGGATGTCTTTCACGTCCTGGACGAGCCAGGAGTGCTTGACGATCGGCATCGTGATCCCGGTGATGTCGCACTCCTGGAAGGCGTCGGTGCCGATCAGGGTCGAGCGCACCTGGCCGGTGATGCAGACGAGCGGCGTCGAGTCCATCCACGCGTCGGCGATCGGCGTGACGAGGTTCGTGGCGCCGGGGCCGGAGGTGGCGATCGCGACGCCGACCTTGCCGGAGGCGCGCGCGTATCCCTGTGCCATGTGCCCTGCGCCCTGTTC
>JBKJVI010000003.1:0-6025 GCA_046590225.1 Gaiella sp.
GCCGATGCTGCGGAGGATCGGACGAACCGGCCGGCGCGCAGAATCGGGCTCGTGCGTCGCTGGCTCCCCGGGCGCTGAGTCGTTACCGTAATACTGCAATTCGGCTATACTGTAAAAATGGTGGAATCGCGAGAGGTCGTGACGATCCAGGCACGGGGTGTCCTCGCGCTCCCTGCCGCAATTCGTCGTCGCGTCGGCCTCGAGCCCGGCGATCAGGTCGAGGTCGTCGAGAGAGACGACGGAACGATCGAGTTGCATCCTGTCGTCACCGTGCCCGCCTCGCAGGCCTGGTTCTGGACAAAGCGCTGGCAGCGCATGGAGGTCGAGGCGAACGCAGATGTCGCACAGGGCGCCGTTACGGTGCACGATGACGGTCAGGCGCTCCTCGAGCATCTCGACCACCTTGCCGATCACCGTTGAAGTTCGAGACGACCGCCCGGTTCGACGGTGACTTCCGCCGGTTGCCAAAGGCCGAGCGCGATCTGTTTCGGGCTGCCCTGGTCGCATTCATCCCCGCAGCGGAAAGCCGGGCCACCAGGCCGAATGCGCCCTGGCCGAAGCGGCTGCGGATCAAGAGCGTTAAGGGCGCACCGGGCATCTGGGAAATGACGTGGTCGTTCGCCGGGCCTGACGGCCGCGCCACGTTCGAATGGGCAACGATCGCCGGCAGCCCCGGGATCCGCTGGCGGAGGATCGGCGGTCACGCGATCTTCCGGCAGCCGTGACCTGAGACCGGTCAGCGGTGCTACGCGATGCGGATGCAGCCCGGTGCCGTGACGATCGCGCACGACCACGACGTGATGGAGGAGTTCCTGATTCTCGCGCCCGGCGCCCGCTCGGGCACCCGGCTCGTAGGGGCTATGCGGAGCCTCGCGTCAGCGAGGCGGAGCGTCGCCCATTCAGGCGCCAGCACTGCACTGGCGGAGCCTCGGCGCGATCTGGCCAGCATAGGCCCGCGGGCGGGCCTCTTCAGGATCGCGCGAAGCGCGCGAAACGGATGAGGCAGAGAAGGTCGCGGTACGCTCTTTCACCGCGACCTTCTCTGCCTCCTATAGCGCCTGATCAGCGCGTTCGTCGACGTGTCGTGCTTCAGCTCGGGCTCGTCGGTTGCTTCGAGCTCCGGGACGATCTGCTGCGCGAGCACCTTCCCGAGCTCGACGCCCCACTGGTCGAACGAGTTGATCGACCAGATCACGCCCTGTACGAACACGCTGTGCTCGTACAGCGCGACGAGCGCTCCGAGCACCTCAGGGGTGAGCCGTTCCGCCATGAGCACGTTCGAGGGCCGGTTGCCTGCAAATGTCCGGTGCGGCACGAGCCAGGCGGGATTCCCCTCCGCCGCGACCTCGTCGGCTGTCTTCCCGAACGCGAGCGCCTCGGCCTGCGCGAACACGTTCGCGACGAGCAGGTCGTGGTGGTTCCCGACCGGGTTGAGGCTCTCCACGAAACAGATGAAGTCGCACGGGATCAGGCGCGTCCCCTGGTGGATGAGCTGGTAGAAGCTGTGCTGGCCGTTCGTTCCCGGCTCGCCCCAGATGATCGGCCCCGTGTCGATCGCGACGGGCGACGAGTCGATGCGCGTGCTCTTCCCGTTCGACTCCATCGTCAGCTGCTGCAGGTAGGCAGGGAACCGCTCGAGATACTGGTCGTACGGGAGCACCGCCGCGGTCTGGGCGCCGAAGAAATCTGAATACCAGACGCCGAGAAGCCCCATCAGCACGGGCATGTTCTCCGCGAGGGGAGCCGTGCGGAAGTGCTCGTCCATCGCGTGGAAGCCTGCGAGCAGCCGCTCGAAGCCCGAGGGCCCGATCGCGAGCATCGTCGAGAGCCCGATCGCCGAGTCCATCGAGTAGCGCCCTCCGACCCAGTCCCAGAAGCCGAACGCGTTCGCGGTGTCGATCCCGAACTCTGCCACGCCCTCGAGGTTTGTCGAGACGGCGACGAAGTGGCGAGCGACGGCGCTCTCGTCGCCACCGAGACCGTCGAGCAGCCACGCACGCGCCGTTGCTGCATTCGTCATCGTCTCGAGGGTCGTGAACGTCTTCGAGCAGACGACGAACAGCGTCTCAGCCGGATCGAGATCGCGGGTGGCCTCGGCGAAATCCGTCCCGTCGATGTTCGAGACGAAGCGGAACGTCATCTCGCGGCGGCTGTAGTGCCGGAGCGCCCCGTAGGCCATCACGGGCCCGAGGTCGGAGCCGCCGATGCCGATGTTGACGATGTTGCGGATCGGCAGGCCGGTGAACCCTTTCCAGTCGCCAGAGCGCACCGCGTCCGAAAACGTGGCCATCCGGTCGAGCACGTCGTGGACCTCGGCTACGACATCGACCCCGTCGACGACGAGCGAGCTCCCGCGGGGCATCCGGAGTGCGATGTGCAGGACCGAGCGATCCTCGGTGACGTTGATCCGCTCGCCTGCGAACATCGCGTCTCGGCGCCCTTCGACTCCTGCGTCCGCAGCAAGCGCGAGGAGGAGCGCCAACGTCTCGTCGGTGACCCTGTTCTTCGAGTAGTCGAGGAAGATCCCAGCGGCTTCGGCCGCAAGGCGCTCGGCGCGTCCAGGGTCGGCGTCGAAAAGGTCGCGCAAGTGGGTTTCGGCGACGACTACCGCATGTTCTTCAAGGGCTGTCCACGCGGACAAGCGCGGCGACGTCATGCGAGCATTGTCACAGTCGGCGCGACCCTCCGTCGAGTGCGCAACGCCGTCGTTCGTCGTGGAACCTCACAGCGCCGCACTCCTGAGCCAACATGATCGTGCGGCGCGTCGCAACAAACACTTTTCGGGTCACGTTGCGAGGCGCCGCATCAGGCGCTACGTGCGGCACACCTGGCCTTCCCTTTGGCCGACCAGTTGGTCCTATTGCTCTTGTTCTCGACCTGGAAGCCGGAACCCACGATCTTTCCTGCCGAAACCGTCCCGAGATAGTGGCCGCTGACCCCAGCGCTCCAGGAGACGATGAAGTCAACGCGCTTGCCCTTTATCGAACCCGCCAGCATCCCCTTTGCCGTAGGCACACGAGCGGTTCCGATCAGCTTCCCGCCCTGGCGTTGCTGGAACACGAACGTGATCGACGGCACGCCGTTCGACTGGCTCCCCGACCAGTTGCCCGCAACGTTCCAGCGGATGCACGCACTGCTCCCCGCAGGCGCAGCGTTCGCCTGGACGGCCCCGAGGAGCACCGCGCATGCGACAACCACCAGCGTCACAAACGTCAGGCGCCCGTGAGGCCGTCGAGGTCGAGCAGACACGCTCATCGTCCCATCGTACTCCCCCAGGCAGTCTGAGATTCTGCACTAGAAGAAAAACTGCCGCCACGCGTCCCACCACGTGTCGGCCCTGGAGATGATCATGCGATCGCTCACGCGCTCAACGCCCGGTCGGTGCCGCAGCGCATCGGGAGCGCGCGTGTTCTTGTACTCGACCTGGATCTCGCATGGGCTCCCGGGCAGGTACGGCTCGACCGCGGAGAGATTGCCAAGTGCGCGGCGCGCGCCATCCTCGATCATCGCCCGAGCGCGAAGCGGGGCGATGTTGCGAGCCGACTGCGAGCCGAGGCCCTGCTTGACGGCGACGGTGACGAGCTCCTGCCCGAGCAGCTCCCGCGCCTCGTCGCAGGCAGCGTCATCACCGGAGACCATGAGGACGGGGCAGCCCCAGTTGCCGCAGAGTGCTGCGTTGATCCCGGTCTCCCCCACGAGGACGCCGTTGAACCAGAGGTTCTGCCACACCTGGCCGGAGACGGTGTGGTTCATGACTCCGCGCCGCGTGCCGGCCATCGCGTGCATGCCGACGAACAACGCCGCGTCGACGCCGCTCTCGAGGAACTCCGTGTACTCCGTCCACTCGTCCTGAACGACGAAGTCGCACGCCTCGTCGAGGAGCTCGGGGATCAGCGAGTTGAACGTCCACTCGTCACCGGCGCCATGGCAGTCCATCGCGACGATCTCGGTCGCGCCCGCCGCCTTCGCTCCGCGCACAGCTGCGTTGATCTCCTCGGTGTAGAGACGGCGACTCTCCTCGTACATCGGTGCGCCACCCTTGGTCTGCCCACCCTTCGTGACGCCGGAGACGCCCTCTAGGTCACTGACGATGAACACCTTCATGTCGATAGCCTACGCCTTCGTGGACTCAGGTCTTGCAGGCAAGGGCGTCGTCATCACGGGTGCCTCCGGCGGCATCGGCGCGGCGTGCGCGCGCCTCTTCGCTGCCGAGGGGGCGAACGTGCTCGTCCACTACCACCGTGGCGAGGAGCGAGCGAGGGCCGTGTCGGAGGAGATCGGCGGCGCACCGATCGCGCAGGCCGACCTCACCGTCGAGGCCGACGTCGATCGCCTCTTCGAGACTGCCCGCGAGACGCTCGGTTCCGTCGACGTGTGCGCAGCGGTCGCCGGCGTCTGGCCCGCCGAGGATCTCCCCGTCTGGGAACTCCCGCTCGAGCGATGGGAGGAGACGATGCGTCAGAATCTGACGGCCACGTTCCTCACGGCGAGGTCCTTCCTGCGCGAGGTTGCGCGCACGGGGCATGGCTCGCTCGTGCTCGTCGGATCGACGGCGGGCCGCTTCGGCGAAGCCGGACACGCCGACTACGCCGCCGCGAAGTCCGCGCTCCAGGGCGGGCTGCTGCTCTCGCTGAAGAACGAGGTATCGCGCGTGGCGCCGCTCGCCCGGGTGAACGCCGTCGCTCCGGGCTGGACCGAGTCCGCGATGACGCGCGGAATGGTCGACCCGGAAGCGGTGCGGCGGATCTCCCGCACGATGGCGCTGCGAAAGGTCGGGCAACCCGACGATGTGGCGGCCCAGGTCGTCGTGCTCGCCTCCGACGTCCTGTCCGGCCACATCACCGGCCAAGTGATAACGGTGGCGGGCGGCATGGAAGGCCGTACCGTCCACGACGACGCCTGAGCGCGAAGGCAACTGCAGAAACGAGAAGGGCGGCGAATCGCTCGCCGCCCCTTCTCTACTGCCAGTGTCAGGAATGATTGCCGTCAGTCCCCAACCCGGAAGCTATTCCGGTATCGGCACTGCGAGTCAAACCTTGAGAGCCCCGCGAACCGGATGCCCAAGTGAAGAGGGGCCGCCGCCAGACGCCCCTCTTCTACGCAGGTTCCCAAGGAGAGGAAACCGTATCGCCCATCGACGCGTCCGCCGCACCGTCGCGGCTGATGAGATGACCGCAGTATCACCATCCTGGGCCGGTTGATCCATCACCCGGACGGCGTTGACTACCGTGGTTGACTCGCGCCGCTAGCGCTCGACGCAGGCAGTCTCGATCGCATCCGTGCCCGCCTTCGCGAGCGCGGCCCGCACCGCAGAGGTCGGCACGCCGTAGCCACCGTTCCGGCCCGCGCGCTGTGCGAAGACGGTCGTGATCACGCGTCCGCGGGCGTCAACGACGGGGCCACCCGAGTTACCGCTGCGGATCGTCCCGCGGATCGTCGTCACCTCACGCGTGGTCGGGAAGTTCCCGTAGGCATCGCGGCCGACGATCTCGACGACTCGACCGGCGCGGACCGCCGTCTCGGTGTAGGGCCCGTTGCCCGGGTAGCCGAGCATCCCTCCCGGCGTCCCTTCGACGGCCTCGGCGAGCCGCAGTGGTCGGGCCGCGAGGCCGGGGACGCGCAGGACGGCGATGTCGTTCGTCTTGTCGAACGAGACGACGCGAGCGTCGAGCAGGTCACCGTCGTTTCGATCGACGCGAGGCGCATCGACGCCGGCGACGACGTGCGCGTTCGTAACCACGAGCTCTCGCCCTGCGACCCAACCCGATCCCTCGATCCCGAGGCCGCAGGCATTCCCGATCACACGCACGACACTGAGCGCTGCTGCGCTGACGCCGGGGGAGTCGAGAACGGTCGGGTCGGGCTCGTCGACACCGGCTGCCGGGCCGGCGATCGCGCCGAACGGGTCGATGCCGGCGAGTGCGTCGATCAGGCGGGCCGGCGGATACTCCTCATTGAGAGCCGAGAGGATGGTCGACTCCTGGGCGTAGCGCCGGAGCTCCGTCTCGACGGGGAGGTAGAGGAG
>JBKJVI010000082.1:0-13476 GCA_046590225.1 Gaiella sp.
TCGATGATGGAGCACATGGCGGCGGCACCGATGGAGGGTGTGCCGGACGCAACCGCGACGCGGGGCGGCCAGGTCCTGGCGCACACCGTGGAGAACGGCGTCTGGGTCTTTAGGCTCGACGCAACGCCGGTGCGCTGGCCGATCCTCCCGGGCACGCGCGTTACGGCGTGGACGTACAACGGCGTGGTGGCCGGACCGGAGATCCGGGTGACCTATGGCCAACGCGTCCGGTTTGTCGTCAAGAACGACTTGCCCGACGAGACGACCGTGCACTGGCACGGGATCGACGTTCCGAACGCGATGGACGGCGTCCCGGGAATCACGCAGGAACCGATCGCGCCGGGGGCCTCGTTCACCTACGAGTTCGACGCCGTGCCGGCCGGTCGAGACTCGGCGGGAGGCACGTTCCTCTATCACTCGCATGTCCAGGAGGATCGCCAGTTCGGCCTCGGCCTCTCCGGCGCCTTCGTGATCGAGCCGAAGCAGGCGCAGAGCTACGACCTCGAGAAGACGATCGTGATCCAGGAGTGGAACCTGAACGCCCAGACGGGGGCGACACGTCCCGCGATGGACATGGAGGGCATGCGGCCGAACTTCTTCACGCTCAACGGCAAGAGCTTCCCCGCGACCGAGACGGTGACGGTGAAGCGCGGCCAGCGCGTGCTCTTCCGGCTGATTGGCGCAGGATCGCTCTCGCATCCCATGCACCTGCACGGAAGCTCCTTCACCGTCGTCGCGAAGGACGGTCATCCGCTCGCGGCCCCGTTCGAGGCAGACGTGATCCAGGTCGGTTCTGGCGAGCGTTACGACATCGCTTTCACGATCGACCGGCCTGGTAAGTGGGTCTTCCACTGCCACATCGGCCACCACCTGACAAACGACGGAGCCGATCCAGGCGGCTTGCTGATGATCGTCGATGTCGCCTAGCAAGGGAGCTCTCGGAATGAACAAGCAGACCCTCGTCGTCGTCATCGGCGCGATCGTCCTCCTCGGTCTCGGAGTCTTCGGTGCGATGGCCTTCACCGGCACGGATTCCGGATCTGCACCCTCCGGTCAGGTCACGACCGGCGGAACACACCAGATGGAGGACGGCGAGATGATGACCGGCACGGACATGAATCCCTGAGTTCCGTGGTCAACGGCGTGTACCATCCTCCGCGATGATCTTGCTTCGTCAGACCATCGAGCGCGGAATGCGACGGCGCTGGCTTGGCCCGCTCTTCGTGCTCCTCTTCTGTCTCATGCTCGCGCTGCTGTTCATGCACGCCGTGCACGACGGTCACGATGTGGGTACCGCGCTTGGGCCGCTCTGCATCGGCCTGACGATCATGTTCGGGTTGATCGTGCTGATCAGGCTCCGCTGGCGGGTCGTCCTGCAGCTTGCCGTCGTGCGAGCGGGACGTGCGCCGCCGACGACACGGATTCGGACACTTTCCCCGAGCGCTTCCTTCCCCGGTAGCGCGCCTCCGCTCCGACTCTGACGGGCGAGCGCCCCTCGGCGCTCAGCCGTGTCCTTGTCGTTCGTACCGGAGGTCGCATGTCGTTTTCGCATTCACGCGGGGGGATCCGCACCGTTCGTTTCAGAGTTGTACTTCCCGTCATAGCCCTCGTGGGTGTGCTCGTTGCCCTTCTGGGAGCGGTCGGCGCTGGTGCGAACCCTTCGATCCAGGAGAAGCGCGCCCAGGCGCAGGCGATCCTCGCGCAGGTCCAGGTGCTCGACGACGAGGTCGGTAACGCCACGGAGCGCTGGAACGGCGCCAACTACAAGCTCGGGAAGATCAACGCCGAGCTCACGTCGGCGCAGGCCGATCTCGTGCGTGCAAAGAAGGGCGTGAAGACCTCGCAGGCGCGTGTTGGTGCGCGGCTGCGGGAGCTGTACGTGAACGGCGACTCCGCCGGCGCGATCGAAGTGCTTCTCGGTGCCACGAGCCTGCAGGAGATCGTCGAAGTCCTCGACGCGCGGGAGCGCGTCACCGCACAGGATTCGCGGATCGCGAAGGAGCTGAAGACGTATCGTGCCCGGGTCATCAAGCGCAAGGAGCAACTGACCCGAGCCCGGGGAGCGCAGGCGGAGGTCGTGGAGCAGCGGGCGGCCGAGCGAGCTGCAATCGAGGCGAAGCTCGCGACCCGCAAGCAGCTTCTGTCGTCGGTGCAGGAGGAGGTACAGAAGCTCGTCGCCCAGGAACAGGCGCGACAGGCCGCGCTGCGTCGTCAGGCTGAGCAGCAGCAGGCCGCGGCGGCGGCCGCGCGGCAGCGAGCGGCGGAGCAGGCGGTGCAGGCGCAGCAGAGTGCCGCAGCCTCGGCCTCCGCGACCGACACGGCAACGTCGACGCCCGATCCGGTCGCTTCGAGCGACGCGGCTCCAGCCCCTGCGGCGGAACCGGTGATCTCGGTCGCGCCTCCGGCCGATGCGAGCAAGGGTGCGCAGGTCGTCTCCATCGCGATGCAGTACCTCGGAATCAAGTACGTGTGGGGAGCAGCGTCTCCGTCTGTCGGCTTCGACTGCTCCGGACTCACCATGTACGTCTTCAACCAGGTCGGCGTCTCGCTCCCGCACTACGCCGCAGCCCAGTACGGGTTGGGTACGCCCGTCTCCAAGGATCAGCTGCAGCCCGGCGACCTCGTCTTTTTCCGCGGTCTCGGCCACATGGGCATGTACATCGGCGGCGGCAACATGATCCACGCCCCGCGGACAGGTGACGTCGTCAAGATCTCGTCGATCTACGAGTCGTACTACGTCGCGAACTGGGTCGGAGCCCGGCGAGTGCTGTGACAGCGGGGGGGCCTGTGCGACAATGGTTGGGTGCGCAGCGCTCCGAGGATGTCGAGCGTGCATCGGACATGAACGTGATGCCGCAGCTGCGGCAGTCGGGAGTCGGATCATGAAGGGCTCACAGAAGCCGAAGAAGACCGGCAAGAAGGCGCCGCAGAAGACCATGAAGGAGAAGAAAGCCGACAAGCGGGCTGCTGCGAAGATGTCCCGCACGATGGACGTCTGATCCCGAGGACGCCGCCTGGATGAGCGAGCACCGCGAGATCGAGACTGCCGACGAGTCTCGCCGAGATCTCCGTGTGGTTCGATACCCCGGAGCGCGCTTGAGCTACTCGGGTGCGTCGAGCACCGCAGCAACCAGGTCGTCCAATTGCGCGGTCGCAACACAGACGGACGTGTCGGCGGCGCCGTAATACAACCTGACTTGCCCGCTCGGCTCGTCGTGGACGAGCCCGCAGGGGAAGACGACGTTCGGCACGTCCCCTTCGCGCTCGTACGGTCGATCGGGACCAAGAATCCACTGCGGGAGACGGCGCAGCACGCGCGTGGGCTCTTCGAGGTCGACGAGCGCCAGGCCGACGCGGTAGATACCGCCGCAGAGGGTCTCCTTGACGCCGTGATAGATCACGAGCCAGCCGTGCTCCGTTCGCAGCGGCGGCGGCCCTAGGCCGATGCGGAGCGAGTCCCACCAGGCACCGGTGCGCGGCTGCAGCACCTGCTCCGGCGCGCTCCAGTTGTGGAGGTCAGGAGACCGTGAGAGAAGGATCTCACCGTGAGACCCACCCGACTCGGTCTTCGGGCGATGGAAGAGGATCCACTTGCCGCCGACCCGGCACGGAAGGAGGGCCGCGTTCTTGTCGTCCGCCTGCCGGATGATCCCGTGCCGTCGAACCGTACAAAAGTCCTCTGTTGTCGCGAGAAACACGGCTGGACCGGTCGGGCCGTACGCCGTGCACGTGATCACCCACCGCTTGTGCTCGGGGATGTAGACGACGCGTGGATCCTCGAAGCCCCAGAGCTCGCTCTCGATGCCCGGGGTCGGTGCGAGCAACGGCTCGCCGTCGATCTCCCACCCGTCGAACCCGTTCGGGGAGCGAGCTACGGTGAGGTGTGAGATACCCGTGAGATCCTCGACGCGAACGAGCAAGACCGTCGTTCCTTCGACGTTCGCGGCGGCAGGGTTAAACACCACATTGACGGGATACGGCCAATCCCCCGCCGTCAAGATCGGGTTGGCCGGATGCCGCTCGAAGAGCTCACGACGGTTCATACGGCCACCTTCTCACGTGTGCGGTGGCGGAGGACGGCAGGCAAACCGGCGATATCGAGCAGGAGCGCCGCACGATGGAACGCCAGTGTCGACTCGGCACCCTCGTTGTCGTTCGTCGTCTCCGCCCCGAGCCCGTCGCTGCAGCCGCCGGTGGCGAAGTCGTAGAGCGGTCGGTGTAGGCGGTTGCGACCGAGGAACCAGTCGAACGAGCGCTGCGCGCGCAGCCCGTGCTCGGGATCGCCGCTGACCGCAAACGCCGCCAGCTCGGCCTCGACGAATGCCGACGCGTCGAGCGGCTGCTCGTCGCCCGCGCCCGGAGCCGGTTCGTCGCGGTGGCGGCCCCCGTGGCCCGTCAAGCGGAGGGTTCCTTCCCGAAGACCCGATTCATCCCCGAGCCACCGGAGAGTGGTAAGCCCTGTCTCGGTCAGATCGCTTCGGCCGAGAGTGGCTCCCCCGACGATCAGAGCATGTGGGAGCCGTGCGTTGTCGTAGGCGAGCGCGTCTTCGAACCAGCTCCAGCCGTCATCTGCCTTGGCTGCGTACGCGGCCATCAGCTGGCTCATCACGCGTTCCAACAGCTGCCGGGCTTCGGGCCCACGCCGATCGGGGTCGAGGCGCGCGAGGCCGAGAGCTGCGTACGCGCCTGTTCGGAGCGAGGCGTCCTCGGGGATCAGATGCACGATCGCATCGAGCAACCGTTCGGTTGGAGCAACAACGGCGGGCACCCAGGCCGTCGAGAGGATCTCGCCCAAGGCCCACACGGATCGGCCGACATGGTCTCCGAGGTGCGGCTCATCGAGCCAGCGACGGTCGTACCCCATGAAGTTCCTCATGCCGACGAGTGGGTCGGTCGCATCCTGGAGAAACGCGAGCGAACGATAGAGAGTCGACGTCCACGCCTGCTCCTGGTCGCGTCGGGCAAGTTCGAGCGCAACGACTGCAAGTCGCGCCACGTCGTCGACGCAGTAGCCACTCTGGCGGTTCGGGATCACGCCGTCCGCGTGCTGGATGATCCCGACATCGTCGACGAGCGTGAACAGATGATCGCTTCGCAACCCGACGAGCCTCTGGTCGACGCTCGAAACCGACCGGCGCCGGCGCGGGGCGAGCTCCACCGCCTCCTGAAGGACGACGGCAGTTGCCGCTGCGACGGACGGCCAGGCGAGTTGGCTTCCGATCTTTCGCGCCTCGGCGCGGGCGGTGGAAAGGTGCTCGGGCTCCTCGATGTACCGGCAGACGGCATTCGCGAGAGCAGCAGGATCGGCGAATGGCACGATCGTGCCCGCACCCGATCCGAGCATGTCCTGCGCGTACCAGTAGGGGGTCGAGACAACAGCGCAACCGGCGGCTATGCCGAAGGTCAAGGCACCCGACGAGATCTGCTCGCGACCGCGGTACGGCGTCACGAACACGTCGGTCTCGGCAAGGAGGCCGGCGATCTCCTCGATGGTGAGAAAGCGGTCATCGAACTCGACATGATCCTCGAGGCCGAGATCGAGCACCGCCTGTTCGAGACCGAGGCGGTAGCGCTCTCCCTCCCGATGTGCGATATCGGGATGCGTCCGGCCGGCGATCACGTACAGGACATCGGGATGGCGCTCGATGATCGCGGGCAGTGCCTCGATAACCGTCTCGAGCCCCTTGCCGGCCGAGATCAAGCCGAAGGTCGAGAGGAGGAACCGCTCACCGTCCGCACCATACTTCGTCCGCATAGCGTTTCTACCGCGTCGATCCCGCTCCTGCGCATAGGTATCCGCACGCTGCCTGATCACGGGCGGTGCGCCGTGCGGGACGACCCGGATCTTGTCTGTCGTACAGGTACCGCCGTCGACGAGGAGGCGCTGCGCCGCCTCGGTCATCACGATCACGAGCTCCGCCTGACGACACACAGCCGCGAGCACCTTCGCCTGGTGATCCGTCGGCTCGGACAGAACCGTGTGCAGCGTCACGACGAGCGGCTGTGTCAACTCCTCGACGAGCGACGAGACGTACTCGCCGTCGCGACCTCCGAAGATGCCGTACTCGTGCTGGAGGAGTACGACGTCGATGTCGAGGTGTCCCATTAGTCGAGCCGCACGCGTGTAGTCGCCGCGAGCCGCCTGGGCGATCGTCGCTGTCACTCCGGGCCGCTGCGGACGCGAGGGCTCGTTGACGATCACGACCTTCTCGACACGATCGATCTCGTCCAGGCCGAGCAGAGATGAGCGAACGTCGGCTGCAAACGAGCCGACGCCGCAGGCCCGCGGTGGGTAGGTCGAGACGATCGCGGTACGCAAGTGCCCGCGTCCCTTCCGTCGAGATTCCGGCGCGGCGCGTGAGGTCAGCACCGCCGGTTCCCCCTCACCGTAGCCAACATCGAACGACGAGCGAGCGGGAGAGACCCTCTAGAGCAGGTTAGGGCCTCGCTCGGCGAGATCCTCCGCTTCGACTCCGGCCGTGCCCCGCTTCTCGACGACCCAGTAGCGATCGTGGCGCTCGACGACGGCCTCGACGTCGGGGCTCGTGTGCCAGGGCTCGGGGAAGACCAGGAATCGAGTGTCGTTTGCGCGCACGAGACCGTACTCGCCCGCGGAGAGCTCCACGAGCAACGAGCAGCTCGTCTGCTCACACTCGCAGACGAACTTCTCGCGTGGTTCCGAGGAACCGGAAATGACGGCGAGATCGTGCAGACGTTCGTTGACCTGTCGGAAGAGATCTTCGTTGCGCGCGGCCCGCTTCTCTCGTTCTTCGCCTGACACCCCTGCAGCCTAGTCGACCGACGACCCGAGCCCCTCTCGACAATCGGTGAACGGCTCACGTGTCGTTGACGATGATGAACCTGATGGGCACTCCTTCGACGCTTCGATGTGGAGCGTCCTTCGTTGCCATGTGCTCGACGATACCCTCGTCATCATCGTTCCTGACCGCGACGAGGATCTCGTCTGCAGCGAACGTGGCGAGCGCGTCGCGAATCGCAAGGGCCACGTCGGCCTCGCCGGCGCTCGAACTGACGGCGTGTCCGGGGAGCGCTGCAGCGGTTTCGGCCGCAACGTCCTCGGCGTGGGCGAACGCTTCCTGGTCGTTCGCGAGCCAATCCAGGAAGCCCTGGCGGACCGCAGGTACGACGACCTTGATCGTGTCTTCCGGCTTGGTGTACTGGCCGAGCTTGTCGCCGGGGTTCTCGACCGTGCTCAGAACCAGGATTCTTCTGCCGCGGTCGCGCCCACCCTTTGGATCGACGATCGACCGAGGGAGAAACGCCTGTTGCTGATGCTGGCCCTTTGTGTCATGCGGGCTGGGAACGGGAAGTGCCGTGTCGTTCATGCTCGGCTCCCTCGTGCACCGAGAAGTGCGACCACGATCGCGACGAGGAGCAACAGGAAGATGAACTTCGACAGCGCCAGACCACCGGCGACCGCGAATAGAATGAGGAGCAAGACGATAATCCAGAGCATGGGTGAGCCTCCTATGGGTTTCGGAATGGTTCATCTCGTAAGTACCCGCGGCGGCGAAGCGTCAAACACGGCGGCGGCGATGTTTCGGGATCGAGCGAGCGGGGAATCCTCCGACCCAGAGGTACGACACCACCAGGAGGTACGGACATGAACAGGACCATGAAGCTTGCACTGGTATCCGTTGCCGCGGTCGTCGCCGTCGTCACGTCAGGGCTGGTCGTCGGCTCGGGTGACGCAGCGCTCGCAACAGCACCGAACAATACGAATCCACCGACGATTACCGGGACTCCTGAGGAGGGGAAGACTCTTACCGCTTCGCGCGGTGCGTGGGACGGGACGGAGCCGATCTCCTACGCGTACGCCTGGAAGCGGTGCGATTCGGACGGCGGTAGCTGCGCCTCGATCGGTGGAGCGAAGAGCAATACGTACGCCCTCAAGGCCGTCGACGCGGGCAACACGCTCCGCATCACCGTCACCGCGAAGAACAGCGACGGTTCGAAGCAAGCCACGTCGGTGCCGACCGCCGTCGTCAAGGCCGCAGCCTCGCCACCGCCGTCGAACGGCTGTGGCAAGTCGAGCGGTGGCTCGATCGGGATCGGTGAGATCACATCGCCGGCCCGTCTGTTGATCGACCAGACGCAGGTGTCGCCGAGCACGATCTCGTTCGGGACGGAAACCGTTACCGCCAGGTTCCACGTGACGGCTTGCGGTGCCTCTGTCCAGGGCGCTCTGCTTTACGTGACAGCGGTTCCCTACAATCAATTCTCGATTCCCAACGAGCAGCCGACGGGTTCGGATGGCTGGGCGACGCTCGAGTTCCGTCAGGTTGGCGGCTTCCCGGCGAGCCAGAAGCAGACGCTGCTCGTGATGTTCGCCCGCGCCCGCAAGGCCGGCGAGAACGTGCTCGGCGGTATCTCGACCCGAAGGCTGGTTTCGTTCCGCGTCACCCGCTAGGTCGCGAGTTGATCGAGTCGATCAGGCTCCTTCTCGCGGGTAGGAGCAGGACGCGGGGGATGCGCCTGGCTAGAAGGGGAGATCGTTGACGGCGTAGCTGAGCGCTTCGCCGAAGGTGGGGAACTGCATCGGTGTGTCGCGCAGCTCCGAAAGAGGGACGCGAGCCTTGATCGCGAGGACAGTTGCACCGATCCATTCCGAAGCGAGCGGCCCGACCGCCCAGGCACCCACGAGGATGTCGTGGTCGCGGTCTGCCAGTACGGTCAGCGAGCCGTGGTACCCGGTGCCGTACATCCCTGTCCTCGCGAGCGTTCCGAGGTCGACAGTCCCTTCCGCGACGGTCAGCCCTTTCGCGTGGGCCCCTTCGCGTGTGAGCCCGACGGCGGCAACCTCGGGGTCGGTGAAGACGACTCGGGGGATCGCGCGGTAGTCGGCAACGCGCGGCCGACCGAGAATGTCGTCGGCCACGATCTCGCCCTGCTAGTGCGCCACGTGCGTGAACGGCATCACGGCCGTCACATCGCCTGCCGCCCAGACGCCCTTTCCCGCCCGGCAGTGGGAATCGACATCGATGCCGCCACTCTTGCCCGCCGTGATCCCGACCGTCTCGAGGCCGATTCCCGTCACGCGGGGATTGCGACCTGTAGCGATCACGATTCGTTCGGTCTCGATGGCGCTTCCATCATCGAGGTGGATGACGCTGCGCCCGGCGACGGGCTCCACTCGCACCGCAGAGGTACCAAGCCGCAGTTCCACGCCCTCCTCGATCAGGCCCTGGGCAAGATGCTCGCCGATCTCGCTGTCCTCGCGCGAGAGCAGCCGGTCCGCCTCCTCCACGATTGTCACCCGGCTGCCCAACCGCCGGAGCAGCTGGGCGGTTTCAAGGCCAACAGGGCCGCCGCCGAGGACAACTGCCTCGCGCGGCGGCTCACGCATCGTGTAGACATCCCGCGTCGTCCAGTAGCCTGCCTCAGGCAGGCCCTCGATCGGTGGAACGACACCGTCAGTGCCCGTCGCCACGACGATGTGCTTGGCCTCGAGTACGCGTCCGTCGACCTCCACACGGCCCGGCGCAGCGATTTCGCCTCGCCCGCGCACGACCGTCGCACCCGTCGCCTCGACCCTGTTGGCCTTCTTCACGTCGTCGAGGTTCGAGATCATGAAGTCCCGGTACGCGGCGACCTCGGACCACCGGAGCTCCGGCTCGGACAGTCCCGGAGAGCGTCGCGTAGCGGCTCGCACCTCCGGCGCCCGAAGCAGCGTCTTGCTCGGCGCGCACGCCCAGTACGCGCACTCGCCGCCGACGAGCTCGCGCTCGATGAGGGCAACCCGAAGGCCTTGGCCGTCGAGGCGGCGCACGACGGCTTCCCCCGCCGGGCCGCCACCCAGGATTACTACATCGAAACTCTCGCCGCGACCCGCTCGCGGTCTTCGATCCGACACTCTGGTAGCCGGCATGCTTTCGGTCCAAATCGCCGTCTAGCCCGACGACGCTGTTTCGTCGTGCGGGGCTCCGACGGGTTTCGACTCGGGCGAGCCGCGCTGACGGAGATACACCGAGAAGATCACGATCGATCCCACAGCGAGAAACTCGGATTGCCAGTTCTGCAGGGTCTTTTCCCAGAAGTCGGGGTCGAGTAGGTAGCGGCCCCACGAAACCGCCGCACCCTGGTGATCGATCTGTTCGGCGTTGAAGACGCGCCAGTTGTTCAGCGACTGGCCGAACCAGGTGGCGAAGAAGATCAACGTCATCACGATCAGCAGCGAGTTTTCGTAGACCCTCGTACGCAGCCCATTCGTCCTCGCGAAACGTGGCGCGCGCGGCGGCGCGTAGCGGCCGATCAGTTGCTTCTCGTCGCTCTCGCGCCCGGTGCTGTCGAGGGGCTTCGACTCGTTCGATCCCTTCTGTACGAGCCAGATCGTCGCCGCGATGAAGAGTGAGAACTGCAGGAACTCGGACTGCCAGTTTTCCATTACGGCACCGCCGAAATCGGGCGAGACGATGTACTGCCACCACGAGAGCGCGTTTTCGCCGTGCTCCACCAGTTCCGCGTTGTGATTTCGCTGGCCGGCGAACGATTGACCAACGACCGTTGCGAGGAACATCAGCCCGAATAGCAATGACAGGCCGTTCTCTCGAGAAAAGCGCCTCATTGTTGCGTCAGGCCGACGGCGATGAAAGCCACGATGCCGGCCACGATAAAGGTCATGTACAACGCGAACATCGCCCTCACGTCGACAGCCGTTCCCGCAGCGGGAGCATCGTTCGAGCGGCAGCGAGGACGTCACAACGCAGACGCGATGAATTCATGCCTACATTCTTCCCGCGCTCGCGCGGTTTCACACTTCGCGCCCCACTCGTGAACCGCTCAATACGGGTCGACACGGTCGATCGCGTCCAGAAGCGGCTGCTCCCCGGGACGGATGACGAGGTTGCGTGCGAGCGGCATCTGGTGAGACGTGCTCTCCAGGATGTGCATGAGATACCCGGCCGTGTTCGGGAACACGACGATATCGCCCACGTCGACGCCCGTAGGGAAACGCATCCGACGCCACGAGAGTAGGTCACGTTCGATGCAGTACGCACCAACGAGGTATCCCTCGATTGGACTGCGCTCTCCGTTGTCGTCGTCGCTCGGGTCGCCCACGCGCAGAAGCAACGGATCGACGAGGAACTCGTCGGAGCTCGACCGGCATTGGGTTCTGTTCATCATGAGACCGATCAACCACGTGCCGTCGCGGCGACGTTTTCGGAACTCGACCCGCGCCGCTGTCAGGCCGCACCCATCGAGCAGCGATCGTCCAGGCTCACAGCGGAGCTGCAGTCCGCGCGCCCGTAGTGCACCGGCCGCGGACTCGGCCCCCCGGGCCAGCTCGAGCGTTCCGGTGAGAACCTCGGCCAGCCACGTGCCTCGAACCGGCTCCTGGTAGTACGGGTAGAGATTCGGCCGGCCGAGAACTTCTTCGGCGTGGGCCGTTAGCCCCAGGCCGTGCCCCTCGAACGTCAGCGATTCTTGTCGACCGAGCAACGCCGATCGGTGGTCGCTCCAGAAGCGATCCCAGTCGCTCGCATCATCGAAGTAGCTCATCGGGATGCCCCCTCCGATGTCGACGAACGTCGGCTGGTGACCCCGCTCTCGGAGCGCCTCGATGAGCTCCACGGACTCGGCGAGCGCCGACACACGCTCGGCGGCGTCATAGCCGTCGAGGTGAAAGTGGACACCGGCGATCGAGAGTGGCTGCTCCGCGCCCTCGGCCCAATGACGATCTACCATCGCGATAATGTCGTCCGACGCGAGGCCGAAGCGGGTCTGACGGTCGACGAGTTTCGGAGCCAGCCTGGGTGCCACAGGTACGTTCTGGCCCGAGCGGCGGGCCGCATCGATCAGGAGTCGTAATTCGTCTTCGTTGTCGATCACGACGGTGGCCCCGGAGGCAGCACAGAGCTCGAGCAGCGCGCGTGGCTTCACCGCGGCGCTGACGACGATCTCGGCGGCAGGGACGCCAAGATCCAGCGTCTGCCCGAGCTCCTGCTCGCTTGCCACGTCGACTCCGAGCCCGATCTCGTGCGCTTTCTCGACGAACGTCAGGGCCTTGTTCGCCTTGCGGGCGAAGTAGATCTTGAGGTCGACGCGCGCGTGCGCTGCTGCGTCCATGAGTTCGCCCGCGTTACGGACGACGGGGGACGAATCGAGCAGGTTGAGTGGCGAGCCGTAACGATCGAGCCACCCCGACAGCATCTTCGGCTGACGACAAACGATCACCTGCCACGGCTCGAGCCGAGCGGGTAACGCGATGACTCCGGCGCAGGGGGCGCGCAGGTCGTCATCAGCGTGTGGGCCGCCGATGAGGCAGTTCACGACGAGGCGTCCAGGCCCGGCCGGCTGCCTGCGCCGATGGCGACGGGGGAGATGGAGAGTCTCCGCTGGACGACCCGGGCCGCCCAACGGTCAGCCAGCGGGTGGAGCGAGCGACTGAGCGTGTCGTTGCCGATCACGGCGTCTTCTGTTGGTCGCCCGATGGCGGCAAGCCCGAGAGTGCGAGCGCCATCGGATCCGCGACAGCTTCCGTCGGCGTCGACATCGATGCCGCGACGGCCAGGCAGAACGCGCACGTCGCCATCAACGAGAAGTTGGGCGAGCAGCCCGCTGAGTCCGCCCTGTACCCCTGGGCCTGGGAGGACAGCATCGACGACAACGTCGACGGCGCGCTCACCGTCTTCGGAGCGAAGAACGGTGCTCCCATTGTCGCTCACGAGTCGCGATCCTGCGACGCAGGACACGTCTACTCGGCCCGCCTCGATCAGGGCGAGCAGCTTCGCCGCATTCAAGGGTGACGGTCCGAACGAAACCCGCTCCGCCGCCGCGGCCAGGTGACGGAAGGCAGGCCAGTCACGGTCGGCAAGGCCAGCGCCGCTGAGCCGCGCGACAATCGCCGGGTAGAGCGCCCGCCAGCAGTGTCCGAACGCCCAGGAGAGGTCGGGCGGCTCGAGCCCGGCACCAACATCGAGGGAGCGCGTGAGTTCCTCGACGACGCCGGGACCGCCGGCAGGTGGGACACCGTCCATGGCAGTCGCGAGCCAGGCGCTCAGAGTTCGCTCCGAGCTCGTGTTCTCGTTGGCGCCCGCACACCGGAGGCTCGCACAGGTCGCCGCTACGAGGATCGGCAGGAAATCGTCGCGCAGGTGGAGGGGCGCGTGCAGTGCCAGGATTGCGGCCCGCGCACGTTGCGCTATCTCCTCCAGTGCCGGCGTCGGGGCTACCGCATTGCCGGGCTTGGCCAGCATCGGTCGTCCGGTGCGCGAGAACGGGATGATCATTTCTGCCTCACCATCGCCCGGGACGTACCGCAAGTGATAGTGATGGTCGAGACTCTCGAAGGAGCCGCCTCGACCCTCGGTGAGCGCGAGCGCCGCATCGATGAACGTGAGGGCAAATCCGCGAATCGCAACCCTTGCTCCCGCAGGCACCCGCTCCCGCATGAGCCAGTGCTCGACCGGGAACACGGCGGGCACGAGAGCCGCGGAGTGCCGCCACACCTCCGCG
>JBKJVI010000086.1:0-103878 GCA_046590225.1 Gaiella sp.
TGAAGCGTGAACCGAAGATGAGATCGTTGCTCGGTCGTTGAAGCCGCAGCGCATCGGTGGAGTCGGATCAGCCGGGACGAACCCCTCGGTCGGACGGGAGCGGTCTCCGCTCTCGAACACCCTGGTACGGGCTCCCGCCGCCAGAGCAAGCTCCGAGATCAGCGTCTGGGGCCTCGATCCCGACGGAGGCCACGAGGCCTGCGACTGCACGGCCTGCGGTGCCTGCCGGCCGCGAGCGCCGATCGGTCGATCGGCGCTGGCAGTGGGTTCAGGCGGCACTTGCGGCCGCCGCGCCCATCCCAACCAGCATGGCTGACGCATCCTCCGTCGACAACGGAGCGAATGATCGGCACGGGACGCGCGTCCCACTCAGCACCGCAGCCACCGCCACAATCCTCGCGGCCTGGATCCGACGAATCGCTCCACGGCGCCGGGAGCTCTTCGTGCAACTCGACACGGCCTATGTAGTCGAGGCCGAGATCAGGCTCACTCGGCACCGAAAGACGCTCGTCAGGCGCCATGTCCCGAAGTGAATGGACGCCAGGCCCTTCGGATTCCGATCCCGGTCAAGGTCACGCGCGGTCCGGCCCAGCTCGAGGTTCGGTTCCGAGACGCAACCGGAGGGAGAAACAACACCGCTCGCCGGTTGCTCAGTGTGCCGGCAAAACAGGCTCCCGAGCGCTGACCGCCGCCGCTCAGACCGCAGAGACGACGTCGCGACCCCCGATCTCGGGGAGCCGTTCATCCTCGATCTGGAAACCGTCGCTCTCGAGCGAGCGGACCCGAGAGGAGCCGCTCCCTCATACTGAGCGGCATGGATGACGAGCGCCCTCCGATCTGTCCCGTCTGCGGCGTGACGATGATCCCGGCTGCGCTCAGTGCACGGGAGGCGCAGGCGGGAGACTGGATCTGTTCGGAATGTGAGGAGACCAGCGAGTCCGACGTGACGTGACGTTTACCCGACGCCGGGAACGGTGACCGTACTGTGCGCTGAGAGTTCAGACTGCCGACTCGCGGACGCCGGCTCCGACTGGCCGCTCGAGAGTTTCGGCAGCAGCGTGTCCTCTCGGCCGTAGTGGCCGACAGCATCGAAGAGCCGCTTTGCGTGGAGACCGATCCGGAGGTCGCAGTCCGCGATCACGATGCCCTCCTCGCCGTATAACGGGCCGGCGATCACATCTCCGCTCGACGGCTCGACGATCACCGCGCCGCCACGCCCGAAGATCTCCGTGCCCGCCGGGAGCGCTAACGGGAAGTCGGGCGGGAAGGCGGAGGCGGGAATGAACTGCGGAGCCGCGACGACGAACGCGCCGGACTCGATCGCGATGTGGCGTATGGTCGCCTGCCAGACGTCCGAGGTGTCCGCGGTCGGTGCCACCCAGATCTGCGGGCCGCCACGGTAGACGGCTGCGCGCGCGAGCGGCATCCGGTTCTCCCAGCAAATGAGCCCGCCGACTCGTCCGACGGGCGAGTCGACCACGCCGAGGTCATCGCCGGCGCCGATCCCGTAAAAGAGGCGCTCGTGGTGGGTCGGCATCAGCTTGCGGTGCCGCGAGAGCAGGCCGTCAGGCCCGAGCACGAGAAGAGTGTTGTAGAGCGTGCCGGGCCGCTCGGACTCGCGCTCGTTGACGCCGATGGCACAGACGAGGTCGTGACGACGGCACGCCTCGACGAGCTCGTCGACGAGCGGTCCCGGAACGTCGACGGAACTCGCCCACATCCGCTCCCAGAGCTCGTCGAGCCCCTTCGAACCGTCCATTCCCGCGGCCGCGGCAGCCCAGGCGTTCGACGGGTAGAGCGAGACGAACGTCTCCGGCAGCACGGCGAGCCGGGCGCCTGCCGCGGCGACTTCGGCAAGCAGGCCAATCGCCTTCGCGATCGATGCCTCTGCATCGAGGATGACCGGTGTCGCCTGGACGGCGGCGACCCGAACGGTGGGAAACGCGGTCATCGTGCCTCCTCTACTCGATCTGGCGCGGAAGCGTGTGCACTCCCGCGAACATGGCTTCGCTGCCTGGATGGTACGTGAGCGGGACATTCGTCGGCCGCTGCGGGATTCATCGTGATCCGAGTTAGGAGACTCCCGCCGCGCGTCGAAGGAGTCGCCAATCGTGGAAGGATTCGCCGATCTGGTGGGTCGGGGGCCGCAGTTGTAAGCGTTCGCCGCATGTTTGTGTGTTTTTTGGTGTAACCGCGCAAGGTATGCCCTCCTCCGCATCTACCAGGTGGAACCCCAGGAAAGAGGAGAGCTCAATGCGAAAAATTCTCGTGAGTGCCTTGGCGGTCGTTTCAGTGCTGGTCGTCGGCGCAGCCGCGGCGAAAACGGTCGCCGTCACGATCACCAAGGACGGCTACGTGCCAAAGGCGGCGACGATCGCGGTCGGCGATACAGTCCAGTTCACGAACAGTGACACCGTCGCACACCAGGTGACCTTCAAGTCGATCACCGGCGTGTCCTGCTCGCCGAACCCGCTGGTCATGCAGCCGACGCAGACCGGCTCGTGCACCTTCATGTCCCCGGGAACGTTCAGCTACGACGACCCCAACGCGAAGGGGAACACGTTTCGCGGCACGATCGTCGTTGCCGGGCCGACCACCGTCGAGAGCCTAACGATTGCCGGAAGGCCATCGACGGTTGTCTACGCTGGCAGATCGACGCTATCGGGAGTCCTGTCGAGCCTGAAGGTGGGAGAGAACGTCGACGTGCTGGCGACGGTCTGTGGGCAACCCGGCTCCAACAAGGTCACAACGGTTCAGACGTCGAGTGGTGGTGTCTACGGCGCACTTGTCCAGCCGCTTCAGAACACTGTCTACACAACAAAGGCGAAGAGCACGACGAGCCCCACCATCGTCGTGAAGGTGAAGCCGCGTCTCCAGCTCAGAAAGGTTGGAGCACATCGCTATTCGCTGCGCGTCGCCGGAGCTCGGAGCTTCGCTGGCACATTCGGAACGCTTCAGCGGTATAACGGCGCCCTCGCTCGATGGGTCAATGTCAAACGAGTGCCACTGCGGACGAACGCGACAGGGGTTTTCCCGACCGTGATCTCGACCTCGTCCTTCCGCTCGACGGTACAGGTGCGACGGAAGATCCGGGTCATCCTGCCCCAACTCCAGGTCGGCGGCTGCTACCTGCCGGGACTGAGCAACACGATCCTGAGCTAACCCACAGACATCGCTGGCGCGGCCGTCAAGAACGGCCGCGCCAGCAGGCTCTGCGCAAAGCCGAACTCGACCGAACGCTCGACCAGAGCGTCGATCCGCGAGAAGCGTCGTTGACGGAGCTCGGGCTGTCGGTCGTCCGGGTGCCGAGCGCGCCACCCGCGGCCGCAATTAGGGTGCAGTCGATGGAATCGCACAAGCTGACAACCCTCCCCGGCGGCGAGCGCGTGGTCACCGAGCGCATCGATGGCGTGCGTTCGGCAGCGCTCGGCCTCTGGATAGGGGCCGGCTCGCGCGATGAGCCCCTCGCCAAGGCCGGCGTCTCGCACTTCATCGAGCACCTGCTCTTCAAGGGGACGGAACGGTACGACGCCGTCGAGATCGCCGAGCTGTTCGACACGATGGGAGGCGAGCTCAACGCTGCGACGTCACGCGAGACGACCGTCGTCTACACGCGCATCCCGGACGATCACCTCGATGTCGCGCTCGAGGTAATGACGGACATGGTGTTCGCTCCCTCGCTGACCGACATCGACTCGGAGCGCGAGGTGGTGCTCGAGGAAATCGCGATGGTCGACGACAACCCGCAGGACCTTGTCCACGATCTCGCCGCCGAAGCCGTGTTCGGCGACCACCCGCTCGGCCGCCCGGTGATCGGTAGGTCAGACGTGATCTCCTCGATCTCACGGCGATCGCTGCTGGGCTATCACCGCAGCGCGTACACGGGCGCGAATGTGGTGCTGGCTGCCGCTGGCAACGTCGATCACAGGAGGATCGTCGCCGCGCTCCGGAAGAGTCGAAAAGGGGCGGACGCACCGGTGGCAGCGCTTCCCCGCAAGCCTGCCGGCCGGATCGCGGCTCCCGGCGTTCGGTTCCTGACGAAGAACACCGAGCAGTACCACGTCTGTCTCGCCGGCCCCGGGATCCGCCGGGATGACCCCCGCCGCTACGCCTCGGCACTGCTCGACGCCATCCTCGGCGGCTCGGCCTCCTCGCGACTCTTCCAGGAGATCCGGGAGAAGCGCGGCATGGCGTACTCCGTCTACAGCTACGGCTCGCAGTATCTCGACGCCGGTCAGATCGGCATCTATGTCGGCACCCGAGAGGAGAACCTACGGGAGTGCCTCGAGGTGATCGGAGCGGAGCTCCGCGACGTCGGCGCCGGCAATCTCAGGAACGGCGAGCTCGAGCGCGCGAAGGAGAACATGAAGGGACGGCTGCTCCTCTCGCTCGAGTCCACGTCAGCACGGATGAGTCGGCTGGGCAAGGCCGTCGCGATGGGCACGGAGATCCTGCCGATCGAGGAGATCGAGCGAAAGATCGTTGCCGTCACCGAGGACGATGTAGCGGCACTCGCCCGCGATCTCTACACACCAGAGCTCCTCTCGGCGGCGGGGATTGGCCCGAGCGAGAAGCGCTTCCGGACGGCGGTGCAGCGCCTCAATCCCTCGGCCGTCGAGCGTGCGACATGAGAGTCCTCGTCTTCGGCCGCGAGGGCAAGGTGGGCGCCGTCCTAATGCAGTCGCTTGCCGCAGCCGGTCACGAGGTGCGCGGAGTGGAGGCCGGTGAGCCGGTCGACCTCAAGGGCATCGACGCGGCCGTCGACTTCACGGCACCCACCGCCGTTCTCGGCAACGCGACGACGGTACTCGCGGCCGGCGTCCCCTGCGTAATCGGCACGACCGGGCTCGGCGATGACGAGCTCGTGCAGCTCGACCGGCAGGCGCGCGATCTGAAAACGCAGTGCTTCGTGGCAGCAAACTTCGCGCTCGGTGCCGTGCTGATGATGCGATTCGCAGCGGAGGCTGCGCGCTCGTTTCCGCGGGCGGAGATCATCGAGCTCCACGCAGACACGAAGCTCGATACGCCGTCGGGGACGGCGAAGGCGACCGCCGCCGGGATGGGCGGCGACGTCCCGATCCACTCCGTCCGGCTCCCCGGTCTCATCGCTCACCAGGAGGTGATCCTCGGCGGACTGGGGGAGACGCTGACGATCCGCCACGACACGACCTCGCGCGAGGCGTTCGTACCGGGGGTGCTGCTCGCGCTCGATCACGTCCGTGGACTTCCTCACGGGCTCACGTTCGGCCTCGACAAGCTCCTGTAGAGCGGCTACGACCGCGCTCCGAGCGCTGCGAGGAGCTCCTGATGGCGCCGCTCCTCGTCGGAGATCGGCTCATCCTCGCCGCCCTTCGCCCGCCGCGCAGCGATCGCGTCCATCGGCTTGCCGACGAACAGGAAGACGGCTGCTGCAACGGCAACGAAGGTGATCGTCGACGTGATGAAGGCGCCATAGCGAAAGACCGCGTCGTTGATCGTGAACGTGAGGTCGCTGAAGTCGGGCTTACCGATGATCATCGCGATGATCGGCATGATCAGGTCGTTCACGAGAGAGTTCACGACGGCCGCGAACGCAAGGCCGATCACGAAGGCAACGGCCAGGCTGACGATGTTGCCCTTCATCAGGAAATCTCGAAACTCGCGCAGCATGACGCCTCCTTGGCTCGGGTGGGTTCAGCCTTGATTCATAGCGCAGGGCGATCAGGGTTACAATCGACGGATGCTCGGCGAGGTTCTCACCGCAATCGCTACGCCGTTCGCGGCAGACGGTTCGGTCGAGCTCGAGCGGTTCCGGGCGCTCTGCCGTCATCTGGTGGAGAACGGCTCCGACGGCGTCGTCGTGACCGGGACGACGGGCGAGGCTCCGACGCTCTCTGACGACGAGCGGTTCGCGCTCTACGAGGTCGCCCTCGACGAGATCGGCTCGACGCACACCGTCGTCGCCGGAACGGGCACGTACGACACGGCACATTCGGTGCATCTCACGGAGCGGGCGCACGAGATCGGGGTTCACGGCTTCCTCGTCGTGACGCCGTACTACAACAAGCCTCCCCAGCGCGGGATCGTGGCGCACGTCGAGGCGATCGCGGCTGTCACCGATCGGCCGGTCGTGTTCTACGACATCCCGAGCCGTGCGGTCGTCGATGCGGAGCCCGGAACGATCTCGGCGCTCGCGGCGATCGAGAACGTCCGTGGCGTCAAGCAGGCGAAGCCATCGCTCGATGCTGCCCGCCATGTCGTCGCGTGCGACCTCGATCTCTACGCCGGTGACGACGACCTGGTGCATCCGTTCCTCGAGGTCGGAGGCGTCGGGGGAATCTGCGTGCACACCCACGTGGTCGGGCCGCAGGTCAAGGAGATGATCACGCGGTATCGCGAGGGAAAGACCGAGGAGGCACGTCGGATCGACGAGCAGCTTCGTCCTGCGATCGACCTCCTCCGCGTGCAGACGAACCCCATCGCGATCAAGACGGCGATGAACCTGCTCGGTCACGAGCTCGGCGGCTTCCGACTTCCGCTCGTCGACGCGACACCCGAGGAGGAGGCCGCAGTCCGGTCCTGCCTCGAGCAGCTCGGGTTGCTGCAGCGTGTGAGCGCCTAATCCGGGTGACAGGCTGCAGCCTGTCACCGCATCGTTACCCGTACACTGCGCCACGATGAGCGACGCACTCCGCATCATTCCGCTCGGCGGGCTCGGTGAGGTCGGCAAGAACATGACCCTGTACGAGTTCGACGGCCAGCGCATCCTGATCGACGCAGGCCTTGCCTTCCCGCGGGACGAGCATCTCGGCGTCGACCTCGTGCTCCCCGACTTCTCGCATCTCGAAGATCGCCCGCTGCTCGCGATCGTGCTCACGCATGGCCACGAGGATCACGTCGGCGCACTGCCCTACGTCTTGCGCGAGGTCGAGGCCGGCGAGGTGATCGGCACCAAGCTGACGCTCGCGATGGTGAAGTCGAAACTCGACGAACACAAGCTCGGTGCATCGACGACCCTGCGCGAGGCGGATCCCGACGGGGATGGGATCCAGATCGGCCCGTTCAAGCTCGAGTTCGTCCGGATGGCCCACTCGATTCCCGACTGCGTCGCCATCGTGATCGAGACGCCCGCGGGTCGGGTACTCCACACGGGCGACTGGAAGCTCGACCACACCCCCGTCGACGGGCTCAAGACCGACGTGGGCAAGCTCGCGTCGCTCGGTAATCGCGGCATCGACCTGATGCTCGGCGACTCGACCAATGCGGAGCGCCCGGGCATGACGGGCTCGGAGCGCCTCGTGGGGGAGGCTTTCCGGCAGCTGATCCCGATGCGCACCGGCCGGATCCTCGTGGCGAGCTTCGCTTCGAATATCCACCGCATGCAGCAGGCTGCGGAAGTCGCATTCGAGAACGACCGCAAGGTGGCGCTCGTGGGGCGCTCGATGGTGAAGAATATGAACATCGCCCGGAACCTCGGCTACGTGAACCTGCCGGAGGACTCGCTGATCTCCCCCAAGGAGGCGATGAATCTCGCGCCCGATCGGGTCATGTTCCTCTGCACAGGCAGTCAGGGCGAGCCGATGTCCGCACTCACGCGGATCGCTTACGGCGATCACCAGAACGTCGAGGTCGAGCGTGGCGATACCGTGATCATCTCGGCGAAGCCAGTCCCCGGGAACGAGCTTCACGTTCACGACTCGATCAACCGGCTGGCCCGCCTCGGAGCCGAGGTTCTGCACGAGGAGATCGCACCGGTCCACGTCTCGGGCCATGCCTGCTCGGAAGAGCTGCGAACCCTGCTCGCCCTGGTGCGGCCGAAAGCGTTGATGCCGATTCACGGCGAGTATCGGATGCTCGCTGCCCACGCGAAGCTCGGCCGCGATGCCGGCATTCCGGCCAACGCGATCGTGATCGCCGAGAACGGCTCCGTCGTCGAGCTCACCCCCCGCGGGGTCGCCATCGTGGATCAGATCCCCGCAGGCGTCACGTTCGTCGACGGCCTCGGTGTCGGTGACGTCCAGGATGTCGCGCTCCGCGACCGGCGCCGACTCTCCGAGGACGGTGTGCTGATCATCGTCACCACGGTCGCCCTCTCCGACGGAGGCGAGATCGCACCGCCCGAGCTGATCTTCCGTGGGTTCGGCGACGACGAGGAGCTGCTCGAGGAGTTGCGTGACGAGGCCGACCGGATTGCCGAGGAGCTCGCGGAGGATGGCATCACGGAGATCAAGCTCCTGCAGGAGCACATGCACGACGGGATCGCCAAGCTCGTGTACTCACGCACCCGTCGGCGCCCGATGATCCTGCCCGTGGTGATCGAGGTCTGAGCATGACGACGCCACCGCAACCCGGGTGGTGTGACGTGATCTCCGAGTACGCCGCGACCGAGCGGACAGCTCGCAGGCTCACGGAGCAACTCCGCGCGTGCGAGGCCGCGGCTCTCGCGTTCTGTCGGCTGCTTGAGAAGTGGCATCGTGGAGATGCGATCCCCGCGACGGCCGGCGGTCGTGAGGCGGCTCTCCGCCATGCCGCAGACAGGATCGAGACGGCTCTGGCCGGACTCGAGGCTCCACTCTCGCGCTACCTCCTCGAGCTCGAGCCGGAGCGGGCAGAGGGGCGCTCCTGGTACGGCGGGCCCGGCGCGGGAGAACTCGTCGAGTGGCGCCCTGTCCTCGATCGGGCAGGAGTCCACGCGTGTCCGAACCGTGTCGCGGCGGCCTACCTCGAGTTGGCGGTGCTGGTTCGCGCGCTCGAGGGACTCGCGGACGCGGCGCGCCTCGACAGCGCGCCGGACAGATCGTCGCTCTGGGCAGGCCTCTTCGACCTGCGCGACACGCTCCTCGGCTCGACCGTCGACGATCTCCGCGTTCTCGCCGCCTGAGCTCGGTGGCCGGCTTCAGCCGGTCGCCCGGGTTACGCTGGTGCGGATGCCCGCTCCCAGGATCACCGTCGTCGGCTCGATCAACCTCGATCTCGTCGTGCGCTGCCACACGTTGCCGCGACCGGGAGAGACGATCAGCGGTGCGACTCTCGAGCGGTTTCCCGGCGGCAAGGGCGCGAATCAGGCTGTCGCCTGCGCTCGCCTGGGCGCGAAGGTTCGAATGGTCGGGGCGGTCGGCCGCGACGCATTCGCGGACGAAGCGCTCGCCGGGCTCCGCGACGCAGGCGTCGAGCTCGACCTACGGGAGGTCGACGCGCCCACCGGAATCGCGCTGATCACGGTCGACGCGGAGGGTGAGACGACGATCGTCGTCTCACCGGGAGCGAATGCTTGCCTCGAGGACTTCGAGCTTCCCCCGTCGGACGCCGTGCTCTGCCAGCAGGAGATCCCTGACGAGGCGGTCGTCGCCGCCTGGGAGCGGGCATCGGGATTGTTCTGCCTCAACGCCGCACCGGCGCGCCGCATCGACGTCGATCCCGACCTGGCGATCGTCAACCGTTTCGAGCATGCCGCGCTCGCACGCACAGACGGGCTCGTGGCGCTGACGCTCGGCGCGGGGGGAGCGGTGCTGCTCGAGGGTGGGGAGGAGGTCGCGCGCGCGACACCTCCGCGCGTCGACGTCGTTGACGGCACCGCGGCGGGTGACGCGTTCGCCGCGTGCCTCGTCGTCTCGCTCCTCGAGGGCCGAGACGAGGAGGAGGCTTTGGTTCGTGCCTGCGCCGCGGGCGCGCTCGCCGTCTCGCGCCCCGGTGCCCAACCGTCACTCCCGACGGCGGTAGAGATCGACGCGATACTCCGCCCATGAGCACAACACCCCCCGCCATTCCGATCATCCTCGACTGCGATCCCGGGCACGACGACGCGATCGCGCTCCTGCTCGCGATCGCGAGTTCCGAGGTCGAGCTGCTCGGTGTCACGACCGTGCACGGCAACCAGACCCTCGAGAAGACGACCGCGAACGCCCTGCGTGTCCTCGACCTCGTGGGGCGCGGTGACGTCTCCGTCGCCGCGGGCGCAGACCGCCCGCTCGTTCGCGACCTCACGGTCGCGTCCCACGTCCACGGTGAGAGTGGTCTCGACGGCCCCACACTTCCGCCGGCCGGACGAGCCGCGCTCGATGAGCATGCCGTGGACTACATGGAGCGCACCATCGCCGCGAGTGCCGTGCCAGTGACGCTCGTTCCCACAGGTCCGTTGACGAACATCGCGCTCCTTCTCGAACGCACGGGTGGCGCGAACGTCGAGCGGATCGTCCTGATGGGCGGCGCCATTGCCGAGGGGAACATGACGCCGGCAGCGGAGTTCAACATCTGGGCCGACCCCGAGGCCGCGCAGGCAGTCTTCTCGGCTCCGATCGCGACAACGATGATCGGGCTCGACGTCACGCACAGAGCCGTCACGACTCCTGCACTGCAGGAGCGCCTCGCCGCGACGGGGCCGGTTGGAGCATTCGTCGCCGATCTGGTCGAGTTCTTCTCCGTCTACCACCGGGAGACCTATGGGTGGGACGGTGCGCCGATCCATGACGCGGTCGCCGTGGCGCACGTGATTCGACCCGGGCTCGTGACCACGGTCGACTGCAACGTCGAGGTCGAGCTCGACTCCGAGCTCTGTCGCGGCCGGACAGTCGTCGACCTGTGGCACCGGACGGAGAGAACCGCAAACGCAGACGTTGGAGTCGAGCTCGACACCGACGGGTTCTTCGAGCTGCTCGTCGAACGGATCGGGAGGTTGTCGTGAGTGCTGTCGTCGTCTTCGTCGAGGTCCCGTCGGGATCGCGGAACAAGTACGAGCTGGACGAGGAGCTCGGTGGGATCGTGCTGGACCGAAGGCTCTTCACCTCGATGAGTTATCCGGCCGACTACGGCTTCATCGAGGGCACGATGGGGGAGGACGGCGACCCGCTCGACGCGCTCGTCCTCGTTGGCGAGCCGACCTTTCCCGGGTGCCGGATTCGCGTGCGTGTTGTCGGGGTCTTCCACATGACCGACGAGAAGGGCCTCGACGAGAAGGTCATCTGCGTCCCACTCAAGGATCCCGCATGGATGCGAGTGAGCGACATCCACGACATCCCACCCGAGTTCCGCGACGAGATCGAGCACTTTTTCCAGGTCTACAAGGATCTCGAGGAGGGAAAGACCGAGACCCGGGGGTTCGGGAATCGCGCCGATGCCGAACAGGTGATCGACGAGGCGCGAGCCCGCGCCTCTTGATCTCTTACACCATATTTGGTACCCTTACACCGTGGCGTTGAACATCAAGGATCCGGAGACCGAGCGTCTTGTTGCCGAGGTAGCGGCGCTGACGGGTGAGTCGAAGACCCGTACTGTTCGGGAGGCGGTTGCCGAGAAGAAGCGCCGGCTGGAGGCGAAACGGAAGCGGAAGGATCTTCTCACGTTCCTCGAGGAGGAGATCTGGCCACACATCCCGCCAGAGCAGCTCGGAAAGCCGTCCCTCACGAAGGCCGAGGTGGAGGAGATTCTCGGAATTGGAGCGGAGGGATATTGATCCTCGACTCGTCCGCCATCGTCGGGGTGCTTCGGAAAGAGCCGGGGTACGAGGCACTCGGCGAGCAGATCCGTAGCGCGGAGACGGTTGGCGCAGGCGCGCCGACGCTGGTCGAGACCGAAATGGTCATGGTCGGCCTGGTTGGCCGGACGGGTCGCGTATTGCTCCGGCACTTCATCCTCGAGGAGGCGGTCGACGTGATCGCCTTCGATGACGAGCACTGGCGGGAGGCGGGCCGCGCGTTCGCGCGATACGGGAAGGGCCGCCACCCTGCGGGGTTGAACTATGGCGACTGCATGACATACGCGACGGCCCGAATTGCAAACGAGCCGCTGCTCTGCCTCGGGAACGACTTTTCGCAGACCGACATCGAGCTCGCGTAGCGCGCTAGACCGCGCGACCGACCTTCAGCCCGAACCAGACGGCGACAAGGCCTGCGGCGAGCGTCCCAAAGGCGTTCAGACCTGCTTGGGCGGGATGGCCTTCTTCGAGCAAGCGGTATGTGTCGAGCGAGAACGTCGAGAAGGTCGTGTAGGCGCCGAGAAACCCGGTGACGACCGCAGCGCGAACCCATGACTCCTCGAACCGCGGCTCGAGCGCTTCGACGGCGAAGCCGATCAGGAATGCTCCCGTGACGTTGACGACGAAGATTCCCCACGGGTACGCGCCGGCGCGTCGGCCAATGAGCTCGTCGAGCCCGTAGCGGGCCATCGCCCCCAGTGCGCCGGCAACGGCGATCCCGATCACGACAGGCATGTGCGGAGGATACGGGACGCCGCTGCAGAAGCTGCAAGCCCAATGCCTCGAACAAGCAAGAAGCCCGCGCGACGAGCCACAAGCAAGCCGCGCGCGACGTCGCGACCACGTTCGGCTGCCAGGCCACGTACCCCGGCCCGCGCGACCACGCGGGCGCCAAAGACCCGATCGCATCACCATCCCGAACTGTGGGGGCTCGGGATGGTCGCGGTCGGTGCCTTCCTCGCCACGCTGCTATGGCTCGGCTGGGACGGTGGCGCGGTCGGCGAGAAGACCGCCGACGGGCTCCACGGCGCCTTCGGGGCTGCCTCCTACGTCGTTCCGCTGGTTCTCCTCGGCCTGGGTGGGCTCATGCTCGTGCGCAGCAAGATTGTCGATCTGAAGCCTTTCCGTACCGGTCTCGTGATCGGCGCCTTCGGCCTCATGCTCGCCCTCGGGCGCGACCAGGGCGGGATGATCGGGGGTGGTCTCGCCAGCGGCCTCGCGAACTTCGTCGGCGAGACGGGCGTGCTCATCGTCGGCGTCGCGCTCGTCATTGCCGGCACGCTGCTTTTCACCGGCGGCTCGGCCGGCGCGATCCTCCGAACCTCAGGCGGCGCCATGCGGCGCGCAGGCGGGGCGGCGCGGCGATCGTTCGACGGTTTCGAGATGCCCGACTTCGGTGGCTCGGACGACGCCGACGACGACTACGAGGAGGTGGAGCAGCGCAAGCCGATCGTCGATGCTGCGACGGCCTATCCCGACGTGATCGAGCCGGTCGCGACGTCCGCGGAGTCACCGCAGCTCGTCATGCACTCCGACGAGCGCGCTCCCGATGCAGTGACTGCCGGCGACGCCTACGAGGAGATCGAGTTCGACAGCGCCGCGGGTGTCGAGTATCGATTGCCGGACCGGGCGCTCCTCAAGCCCTCACCGGCCGTGAAGGGTGACGGCGGAGTGCAGAGCGCGAAGACCGCCGAGCAGCTCGTGCAGACGCTCTCGCACTTCGGGGTCGATGCGACGATCGTCGGTCAGATTGCAGGCCCCCGGGTCGTGCGTTACGAGCTCCAGCTCGCACCCGGAACGAAGGTCTCGAAGGTCGCAGGTCTCAAGGACGATCTCTCGTACGCGCTCGCCACCACCGAGATTCGCATTCTTGCCCCGATCCCAGGCAAGCAGGCGGTCGGAGTCGAAGTACCGAACCTCTCGCCGAAGCTCGTCACGCTCGGTGACATCTTCGGCGACATGCCCGGGCAGGCGAGCCCGCTCTCGGTGTGGCTCGGCAAGGACATCTCGGGCAACGCCGTTTGGACCGACCTCGCGCGCATGCCTCACCTCCTGATTGCCGGCACGACCGGCTCGGGCAAGTCCGGTTGTATCAACACGCTGCTGACGTCGATCCTCCTCCGCTCGACGCCGGATGAGGTCCGGATGATCCTGATCGACCCGAAGCGGATCGAGCTCAACTACTACGAGTCGATCCCGCACCTCCTGACGCCGGTCGTCTCCAATCCGAAGGAGGCGTCGGCGGTCCTCCAGAACGTTGTTGCGGAGATGGAGCGCCGCTACGAGCGGCTCTCGATCATCCGGGCGCGGAACCTGCCCGAGGCGAACCGCACCTTCAAGGCACGTGGGGAGGAGCCTCTTCCGTATCTGCTCGTCGTGATCGACGAGCTCGCCGACCTGATGATGGTGTCGCCGCAGGCCGTGGAGGACGCGATCATCCGTCTCGCTCAGAAGTCGCGCGCCGTTGGCATCCACCTCGTGCTTGCAACACAACGACCGTCGGTCGACGTGATCACGGGCATGATCAAGGCGAACGTCCCATCGAGGATCGCGTTCGCCGTCTCGAGCCAGACGGACTCCCGCGTGATTCTCGACACCTCCGGAGCGGAGAGCCTGCTCGGGCAGGGCGACATGCTGTTCAAGCCCCTCGGCACCTCGCGGATGCAGCGCGTCCAGGGCGCCTACGTGGCCGAGGAGGAGGTCGCGATGGTCGTCGAGCAGTGCCGCCGGCAGCGAGGACAGGTCCTCGACGAGAGCCTCCTCGAAGCACCGGAAGCGTTCGCGGACGAGACGGCGGACGGAGGCAACGGAGAGTTCGACCCGGATGAGGATCCCTTGCTCGACAAGGCGACCGAGATCGTGGTGCAGACCCAGACGGCATCCGTCTCGCTCATTCAGCGGAGGCTGCGCGTCGGCTACACCCGCGCCGGACGTCTGATCGACATGCTCGAGCGTCGGGGCGTGATCTCCGGTTACGAGGGTTCGAAACCGCGGCGCGTGTTGATCGAGCCGTCTGACCTGCAAAGGATTTCCCCGGACTGAAGCCGTCGCTTCCAACTTCCCGTTACGATCGTTCGTCAGATAGAGGGAAGAGTTGGTAAACGACGATTTTCAGGAGGATGGAGTGAGGAATCACAAGGTGAAGGCGCTGCTCACGGGCAGCATTGCGATCGTGTTGGTAGCGGCGGTCGCCGGAACCGGTCTTGCGGCCGGCGGCAAGAAGGCGGCTGCAGGCGACACCTGTCTCGTCACGGACGTCGGTGGCCTGAACGACCGTAGTTTCAACCAGCTCGCCAACAAGGGTCGTCTCGACGGTGAGAAGGCGCTCGGCGTCAAGACGTCCGTGCTGCAGTCGTCGAAGGAGTCGGATTACATTCCCAACCTCCTCTCGTGCGTGAACAGCGGTGCCGACCTGACGATCGGCGTCGGCTTCCTGATGGCCAAGGCTGTCAACACTGTTGCGGTGAGGTTCCCGAACAGCAAGTTCGCGATCATCGACTACCGCTTCCAGGATCTGACCGACAAGCCGGCAAACACCCGCGGCATCCTCTTCCGTGAGCAGGAGGCCGGGTACCTCTCCGGCTGGCTCGCGATCAAGACGCTCATGTCGCAGAAGAAGCCGCTCGTGATCGGTGCCGTCGGTGGGTTCAAGATCCCGCCGGTCGATCGCTACATGGCGGGCTACAAGGCTGGCGCACAGGCCGCCAACCCGAAGGCCAAGGTGCTGCTCGGTTACGCGCAGAGCTTCACGGATCAGAGCAAGTGCAAGGAGCTGTCGCTCAACCACATCGCCGAGGGCTCGCGGGTCGAGTTCGGTGTTGCCGGCTCGTGCGGTCTCGGCTCCCTGTCTGCCGCGAAGGACAAGGGTCTCTGGGGCATCGGTGTCGACGCCGACCAGGGCTACCTCGGCGCGCACATGCTGACGAGCGCCGTCAAGCGTGTCGATGTCGGTGTCTCTCGCACCATGAAGCAGGCGAAGACGAACACGTTCAAGGGCTTCGGCAACACGACCTTCTCGGTCCGTTCAGGCGGTATCGGACTCGGCAAGATCTCGCCGAAGGTCCCGAAGGCGATCATCGTTGCCGAGAAGGTGCTCGAGAACAAAATCCGCACCGGCAAGGTGAAGGGCATTCCGACCGAAGTGAAGTAATCGTCGATCGGAACGAAACGTGATGAAGGGCGGGCCAGCAGGCCCGCCCTTCATCGTTCTCGGGTGCTGTGCGAGCATCGGGGCAGACATCTGCGCACGTCGCCCGCCGGGAACCGTAGAATCGTCGCTCGATGATCGATGCGGCTCCCACGGTGCTCGAGATGCGCCACATCACGAAGCGTTTTCCCGGCATCGTCGCCAATGACGACGTCAGCTTTGATCTCCGTAAGGGAGAGGTGCATGCTCTCCTCGGCGAGAACGGCGCCGGCAAGTCGACCCTCATGAACATCCTCTACGGGCTCTACCACCCGGACGAGGGTGAGATCAGGATTGCCGACAAGCAGGTTCAGCTCGGATCGCCGAGCGCCGCGATCGAGGCGGGCGTGGGAATGGTGCACCAGCACTTCATGCTGATCCCCGTGATGACCGTCGCCGAGAACATCGTGCTCGGAGACGAGCCGCGGCACGCTGACGTCTTCCTCGACATCGGCGAGGCCAACGAGCGCGTCCGAGAGATCTCCGATCGCTTCGGGCTCGCCGTCGATCCGAAGGCAAGAGTCGAGGACATCAGCGTGGGGCAGCAACAGCGAGTCGAGATCCTGAAGGCGCTCTACCGCAACGCCGACATCCTGGTGCTCGACGAGCCGACCGCCGTTCTCACGCCCCAGGAGGCAGGCGAGCTCTTCGGGATCGTCCGCGAGCTCACAGAGCAGGGCAAGTCGATCATTTTCATCAGCCACAAGCTGAACGAAGTGACGGACATCGCTGACCGCATAACGGTGCTGCGGCGCGGCAAGATGATCGACACGATTCCCGCCTCCGGAGCAACAGAGGAGAGTCTCGCAACGCTGATGGTCGGTCGCGAGGTGACGCTCCGCGTGGGCAAGAACCCGTCGAACCCGACGGACACGCTGCTCGAGGTGCGGGATCTGCACGTGTTCGACGATCGCGGAATCGAAAAGGTTCGGGGCATCTCGCTCGACATCCGTGCAGGCGAGATCGTAGGCCTCGCAGGGATCGACGGGAACGGGCAAACCGAGCTGATCGACGCGATGACAGGCCTTCGCCGAGCGGCGTCGGGAACCGTGACGGTCTCCGGGGAAGACGTGACGACCGCGAGTGCACACGGGCACTTCGAGGCGGGGCTTGGTCACATTCCCGAGGATCGGCAGCGACGAGGGCTCGTGCTCGAATTTTCGATCGCCGAGAACTTCGCCCTACACGACTACCGGCGCACGCCCGACTCCCGTTTCGGGTGGCTGTTCCCCGCACGTCTGATCGAGCGAGGCGCGCGCCTGATCGAGGAGTACGACGTTCGAGGCGGCGGCCCACAGACGCGTGCAGGCGGCCTCTCCGGCGGCAACCAGCAGAAGGTCGTGCTCGCACGCGAGATCGACCGCGACCCACGGGCGCTCATCGCGGCGCAGCCCACCCGTGGTCTCGATGTCGGAGCGATCGAGTTCGTGCACCGCCGGCTCGTCGAGGAGCGGGATGAGGGCCGCGCGATCCTCTTGGTATCCCTCGAGCTGGACGAGGTACTTTCGCTTTCCGACCGGATTCTCGTCATCTACGAGGGCGAGATCGTCGGCGAGTTCACACCGGACGCAACCGAAGAGGAGCTCGGGCTCGCGATGACCGGCGGCGGACGCAGGGACGAGGCGGCGTGAGCGATCTCGATCAACCACCGGTAGGGGCGCCCGTGGATCCGTCGGGGCTCGGACCCGAGGTTCGTCAGCCATGGCTTGAGCGGTATGACGTCGCGGCCAAGGCGGGGGGCCTGCTCGCACCTGTCCTGACCGCACTCCTTGCCTTCGCGGTCGGCGGCCTCGTCGTCCTCATCACAACGGGTAAGAACCCGCTTGCGACCTACAAAGCCATCTTTGAGGGCGCCGGGTTCAACTGGTTCCTTCCCTGGGTGCAAGGGACAGAACGCCAGGCGGCGGCGTTCAACATGCAACAGACTCTGATCATTACGACGACGCTCGTGTTGACCGGCCTCGCCGTCGCGTTCGCCTTTCGCTGTGGCCTCTTCAACATCGGAGGTCAGGGGCAATACATCACGGGAGCGATCTTTGCCGTCTGGATCGGATCGTCGTTCGAGGGATTGAATCCGTTCATCCATGTCGTCTTCGCCGCGGTTGCGGGTGCGCTGTGCGGGGCGCTGTGGGCGGGGATCGCGGGAATACTCAAGGCGACGGTCGGAGCGCACGAGGTGATCTCGACGATCATGCTCAACTGGATTGCGATCTGGGTCGGCGTCTTCCTGTTCGGTCTCGGCGGGCCGCTCCAGAACGATCGGCAGGAGTTCGTACCGGTCTCGAACGACATCGTCGAGGGCGCGAAGCTCCCCGTCTTCTGGGGTGATCCGGTCTTCCAGGGCCTGCACATCGGCTTCTTCGTTGCCATCGCAGGGCTCATCATCTACTGGCTCATCCTCAGTCGCACGACGCTCGGCTACGGGGTCAAGGCGGTCGGATTCAACCCGGAAGCGGCGCGCTACGGCGGAATCAACGTTCCGCGCAACTACTTCCTGGCCATGGCTATTTCGGGCGCGTTCGCCGGGGTTGCAGGCGCAATAGACATTCTCGGTTGGCAATTCAGGCTCGGGCAGGACACCGTGCAGCAGGCGACGATCGCCTTCGTCGGTATCGCCGTCGCCCTCCTCGGGCGCAACACGGCAATCGGCGTCGCGCTCGCGGCGCTGCTGTTCGGCGGTCTGCTCACGGGAACGTCGACCCGCAACCTCGATCCGGAGATCTTCCGGCCCGAGCTCGCCTCGAACCTGACGCTCCTGATCCAGGGTCTCGTCGTCCTCTTCGTCGGGGCCGACGTCATCGTGCTCTGGTTGATGTCCCGCGTCCGACGGAGGAAGCCTGCATGACCTCGATTGCCCTTCCGATCGCCGCGCGTGCTCCACGCGGCCTTCGGGCCGTCGCATGGATCGGGATTGCTCTAGGCCTCATCGGGTGCTGGATCGCACTGCCGCCGATCACAGCCCGATCGTGGGTGTGGAGCCTTGTCGTCTGCCTGATCGCCGTGATGCTCGGGATCGGCGTTCTCATCCGCGGCGAGCGACGATTCGGCGCCTTCGCAATCGCCTCAGGGGCGCTCGGGTTCACTGTCGGCTACCTCGCGACGCTCTCTGGCGTCGGCAAGCTCGAGAACGTCGTCGTCTGGTCGGCGCTGATCGCCTCGACGCTTCGGTTCGCGACGCCGCTCGTGTTCGCGGCGATCGGCGGCATGTTCTCCGAGCGCTCGGGCGTGACCAACATCGGCCTCGAGGGGATGATGTTGATCGGTGCGTTCTTCGGGATCCTCGGCGCCGACAAGTTCGGCACCTGGTGGCTCGGGTTGCTGACGGCCATCGCAGCCGGAGCGGTCACTGCACTCCTCCACGCCGTCCTGTCGATTCATCTTCGTGCGGACCAGATCATCGGCGGTACCGCGATCAATTTCCTCGCACTCGGTCTGACGGGCTACCTCTACATCGACATCTACGGAGCCGAAGGCACGCCGACCGATATCTCCGGCATCCCCTCGGTCAACCTCGGGTTCCTCGACAGCTTCTCGTTCTTCGACGTGATCTTCGGTGATCTCAATCTGATGATCTGGTTCGCCGTGATCCTGATCCCCCTCTCCTGGGTCGTCCTTTTCAAGACCCCGCTCGGACTAAGGATCCGTGCCGTGGGAGAGCACCCCAAGGCGGCCGATACCGTCGGGATCTCGGTCTACGGGATCCGCTACGGCGCCGTGATCCTCTCGGGCATGCTCGCCGCGTGCGGTGGTGCGTACCTGTCGATCGGCTTCCTCAACTCGTTCAACGAAAACATGACGGCGGGCCGTGGGTTCATTGCCCTCGCGGCCGTCATCTTCGGCAACTGGCGCCCCTTCGGCGCTGCCGCGGCCTGTCTTCTCTTTGGCTTTTCCAGTGCGCTCGCACAGCGGCTCCCCGAGTACTCGGATTCCGCGGCGGTGCTGTTTCAGGCATTGCCGTACGTTCTCACGCTCATCGCGGTCGCAGGTGTCGTCGGACGCTCGATCCCGCCGGCCGCCGTGGGCCGCCCCTACAAGAAATCCTGATGGGAAGCGGGCGCGCAGCATGGTCCGTCGTTCTCGGCGCGGTCTCCGCCGTCACCCTCCCGGCTGCAATTGCAGCAACCCGATACTCGGGCGCGTACGATCTCCTGCACGCGGGCTTCGCCATTCCTCTGGCGATCCTGACGGGCATCGCGGCGCTCGTCCTAGCGCGGAAGGCCCGAGCACTCGACCGAGCGACTCTCGGCGCCACCGAGAGCGTCAAGGCTGCGGCGTGGGGTCGCGTCCTCGGCGTCGTCGGCCTCTGTATAGCCGCCTCGGCGACAATCGCGGTCGCGGTCTACGGCGTCCTGACCGCGTCCGACTAGCGACGTCAGGTCGGCTGCAACCGAAGTTGTTGCCGTGTCGTCTACACTGCGACTCCGTGTTCGAGATCGGCTCAAGCCTGCGCGAAGCTCGCACGCGCCAGGGGTTCGACTTCACAAGATGGAGTTTCGGACCAAGGTGCGCGCGAAGTACCTCCGCGCGCTCGAAGCGGAACAGTTCGAGCAGCTCCCTGGGCACACCTACATCAAGGGCTTTCTGCGCACGTACGCGGAATCACTTGGCATGGATGGCCAGCTCTACGTCGACGAGTACAACTCGCGCTACGTGGTCGGTGAGGAGGAGCGGCCCCTGCGCACGCGGCGCGTTCCGACGCAGTCACGCCACCAGCGCCAGCATCGGGAATCGCGCCTCGTTGTTATCGCCGTGACGGCAATGATTCTCCTCACGGCACTCGTGATCGCGGCCTGGAAGTTCGGCGACACAACGGAGCCGAAGGTGCAAGGCGTCAACGTCCCGTCCAATCCGACGGCGGCTGCCGTTGCGAAGGGCGTGTCAATCACTGCTGTCCGCGGCGCGTCGTTCATGGAGGTTCGTGCAGCGTCTCGTGCGGGCAAGGCGCTCTACCGTGGCACGCTCGAGCGCGGGCAGGTGAAGCGGTTCGCTGCCCAGAGGCTCACGATCACGCTCACCTCGCCGAGGAACGTGATCGTTCGCGTGGCGGGCGTCCAGGTGAAGGTTCCACCGAGCGGTCAGCTGACTCTTTCCCGCAGCTCTTGAGTCGCCCCCGCGTCGCCATTGTCGTCACGGGCAGCGAACTCGTACGCGGCGAACGGACTGACCTCAACGGCCCGTTCTACGCGCAGGAGGCTCTGCGCCTCGGTCTCCAGCCGTCACGGATCACGATTGTCGGTGACGACCCCGCCGATCTCGAAACGGCTTTGCGGGAGGGCATGGATCGTGACGTCTGCCTCGTCTCCGGTGGGCTTGGCCCAACGCATGACGACCGGACGATCGAGCTCATTGCTCGGGTATCTGGACGGTCGCTCGAGGTCGACGAGGCGCTCGAGCGGGAGATCGAGGCCGTCTCTCGCCGCTTCGCCGAGAGGATGAACCGTGACTACGCCGACTTCTCGTCAGGGGTTCGCAAGCAGGCGACGCTCCCTGCCGGCGCTCTCTCACTCGGCATCGCCGGCACCGCGCCCGGTGTCGTCCTCGAGACGGGCTCGTGCGTCGTCGTCGTGCTCCCCGGGCCACCACGCGAGCTGCAGGAGCTGTGGCCGCGTGCGCTCGCCTCGACGCCCGTGCAGGCGGTTCTTGCACGAACCACACGTCCAAGTCGCCGGGTCGCGCGGCTGTACGGCGTGAGCGAGTCGCTCGTTGCGAAGTCTCTCGCGGACGCCGGGGGTGACGGTGACGGCGTCGAGGTGACAATCTGTGCGCGGGATTTCGAGATCCACGTCGATCTGGTCGTCGAGCCGGGCGCGGAAGCGCGCGCCGACGATCTCGAGGCGGCATTTCTCGAACCCATCGGCGAATTCCTCTTCGGGAGAGACGAGCGATCGATCGAGCACCTCGTGCTCGATGCCTGTCGCGCCAGAGGTCTCACTCTCGGAGCCGCCGAGTCGTGCACCGGCGGGCTGGTCTCCAAGCGCCTCACCGACGTGGCGGGGGCGAGCGACGTCTTCCGCGGCAGCGTCGTCGCCTACGCGAACGAGACGAAGCAGGAGATGCTCGGCGTGCCGGCGGGGCTTCTGGAGCAGCATGGTGCGGTGTCGGCGGAGGTCGCCGAGTCGCTCGCACATGGAGCTCTTGGGCACCTCGGCGTCGACGTCGCGATCTCGGTCACCGGTGTGGCGGGCCCTGGAGGGGGCACGCTCGAGAAGCCTGTTGGCCTCGTCTACTTCCACGCGGTCGGGCCCATGGGGGAGATCCCGTTTCGGATCGAGCTCCCCGGCGGCCGCGACGTGATCCGTTCCCGCGCGGCCGTCGCAGCTCTGCATCTCCTGCGTCGTCTGCTTTCCTAGCGCGCCCCGAGGGCGCAGTTGCGGCACAGACCCGGCTCACTCTCGACACCCGATCCCGGCTAGCGTCGGAGGCATGCAGGAACGCGTATGTGTGACACGAACATATGTTTGTATTACGTCCGACGGACATGCTTACCTATAGGGACGAAATCAGCGGAACGACGAGGAGGAATGACGAGATGAATCGCGAGGAAGCGCTCGACGTCGCGCTCGGCCAGATCGAGCGGCAGTTCGGAAAGGGCTCGGTCATGCGCATGAGCGACCAGGCCCAGGTTGCGATCGGGGCGGTGTCGACCGGATCGCTCTCGCTCGATATGGCACTCGGAATCGGCGGCCTGCCTCGTGGTCGTGTCGTCGAGGTCTTCGGCCCGGAATCCTCGGGGAAGACGACGCTCGTCTACCACGTCATCGCCGAAGCGCAGCGGCGTGGCGGTATCTGCGCGTTCATCGACGCCGAGCATGCGATGGATCCCCAGTACGCGCGGCGGATCGGCGTCAACATCGACGATCTCCTCGTCTCGCAGCCGGATACAGGAGAGCAGGCGCTCGAGATCTGCGAGTTGCTCGTTCGCTCGGGCGCAGTCGACGTCGTTGCGATCGACTCTGTCGCGGCGCTCACGCCCAAGGCCGAGATCGAGGGCGAGATGGGGGATAGTCACGTCGGTCTTCAGGCTCGCCTGATGAGCCAGGCGCTCCGCAAGTTGGCAGGCACGCTCAACCGCACCGACACGATCTGCCTGTTCACGAACCAGTTGCGCGAGAAGATCGGTGTCATGTTCGGTTCTCCCGAGACGACGCCGGGCGGCCGGGCGTTGAAGTTCTACGCGTCGGTCAGGCTCGACATCCGTCGCATCGAGACGCTCAAGGACGGCGCCGAGGCGTACGGCAACCGCGTACGCGTCAAGGTGGTCAAGAACAAGGTTGCGCCGCCCTTCAAGCAGGCCGAGTTCGACATCATCTACGGCAGTGGCATCTCCTGGGAAGGCACGGTTCTCGACGTCGGGATCGAGCGGAAGGTCGTTCAGAAGGCCGGCTCGTACTTCAGCTTCGGAGACGAGCGGCTGGGGCAGGGGCGTCAGAACGCAACGGCGTTCCTCGGCGAGCATCCCGACCTCGTCCAGCAGATCCTCGCGCGGATCCAGGCAGAAGCCCCGCCCGAGCAGGTCGTCTCGGCACGGCTCCTGCCCCAGGCAGAAGGCGCAGTGAACGCCGACGTGACGCCGATCGAGGACGACGAGGTAGCGACCGAGAGGGTTCAGGTCGAGGTCTAAACGCGAACTCCCGTGAGCGCGATGGCCGACGATACCCAGGCACCCGTCGTCACAGCCCTTCGCGCTCACGGGAAGGATCGCGTCGAGATCGATCTCGACGGTCACCTGTGGCGCGTCGTGCCGACGGAAGCAGTGTTCGTGGTCTCTCTCTCAATTGGGCGTGTGCTCGATCGTACGACCGCCCGCGCGCTCGGACGCGAGCTGCGGAAACTCGAGGCGCAGGCTCTGGCGCTGCGAGCGCTGCGGGCGCGTGATCATACAGTCGCGTCACTCGAGCGACGACTCACGGAGCGGGGTGCGCCCCCGAGCGTTCGACGTGAGACGCTGGATGCAGTGCAGCGCGCCGGACTCGTCGACGATCACCGCTTCGCGCGCGAACGTTCCAGCCTCCTCGCGACACGAGGGGCCGGGAACGAGCTCATCGTCGACGACCTCGAGCGACAGGGCGTGGCGGACGACGACATCCGCGCCTCGCTCGCGGCACTCGAGCCCGAGTCGGCGCGGGCTCTGCGGATTGTCGAAGTGCGGGGAAGGACGCCAAAGACAGCGCGCTACCTTGCCTCGAAGGGCTTTTCCGAGGAGTCGCTCGAAGCGCTCGTTGCAGACCTGTCCGCGGACGCTATAGACTAGGTGTGCTTCATCCGAACATTTGACCTGCACAGAGCGCATTCCCGAAAACCGGCTGATCCAATGACCACTCACCATCTGACCTCATCGAGCGTTGCGACCACCGCAGACCCGCGGAGGGAAGCCCGACCGAGATAGACCCTGCTGTACGACCGGTTGACCGGGAGACCGCCAGTGCAGGCGGTGTCCGGATGTGAGCGACCGCGGCGATAGCCGCGTGACAACCCCCACCCGGGAGCGTCCATGCTCACAGTCGTCGCAGCCCTGATCGGAATCACAGTCGGAGCCATCGGGCTGTGGGTGTGGCTTCGCACAGTGAGCACGTCACGCCTTCGACTGGCGGAGGATCAACGACGCGCGCTTCTCACCGACGCCGAGCGCAAGGCCGAGACCACTCGCCGCGAGGCACAGATCGAAGCTCGTGAGCACGCCGTGCAGCTGCGGGCAGACCTGGAGAGTGAGTTGCAAGAGTCTCGAGTGCAGATGGCAAAAGCCGAGGCGCGGATGCAGCAACAGGAGTCCGAGATCGAGGTCAAGAGCGAGGAGCTCACGCGCCGCGAGCAGGGCATCACTGACCGTGAGATCCATACCAAGCAGCTCCAGGAGCAGCTCAAGGCGGGTAGCGACCAGATGCTGCGGGAGCTCGAGCGCGTCGGTGGCCTGACGCTCG
This sequence comes from Gaiella sp., assembly GCA_046590225.1. Lineage (GTDB taxonomy): Bacteria > Actinomycetota > Thermoleophilia > Gaiellales > Gaiellaceae > Gaiella. The sequence continues at coordinate 24,554 of JBKJVI010000086.1, forward strand.
GTGACGCACGCGCTCAGTTGCTCGAACGGTCAGAGGATCTCGTCCGACACGAGCTCGCGCGGACAGTGAGGCAACTCGACGAGGAGGCTCGCACGGACGCGAAGCGAAAGGCGCGAGCTCTCGTCGCAGATGCTCTCCAACGCGTCGCCGCGAGCCACACCGCCGAAACGACCGTCAGTGTCGTCGAGCTGGCATCGGACGACATGAAGGGTCGCATCATCGGGCGAGAGGGGCGCAACATTCGCGCGCTCGAGCACCTCACAGGCGTGGACTTCATCATCGACGATACCCCGCACGCGGTCGTGCTCTCCTCCTTCGACGGTCTCCGGCGCGAGCTCGCGCGGATGACGCTTCAGAAGCTGATCGAGGACGGACGGATCCATCCCGCCCGAATCGAGGAGATGTACTACCTCTCCAAGGCGGAGCTCGAGGATCAGGTGCGTCTGGCGGGCGAACAGGCCGTCTTCGAGGCGAACTGTGGCGAGCTCCACGAGGAGCTGGTGCACATCCTCGGGCGATTGCGGTATCGGACGAGCTACGGTCAGAACGTCCTCAAGCACACCCTGGAAGTCGTGCACCTTGCGGGAATCATGGCCGCCGAACTCGGAGCGTCCGTCAAGACGGCTCGACGGGCGGCCCTGCTTCACGACATCGGGAAGGCGATGACGCACGAGGTGGAAGGGACGCACGCAGCGGTCTCGGGGATGCTTGCCCGCCGCTACGGTGAGTCGGAAGGCGTTGTTCATGCCGTCGAGGCGCATCACTACGAGGTGCAGCCGCAGACGGTCGAGGCGGTTCTCCTCATCTCGGCCGATGCGATCTCCGCCTCGCGGCCGGGTGCCCGCGGTGAAAGCCTCGAGCACTACATCAAGCGGCTCTCGTCGCTCGAGGAGATCGCAACGGCGAAGCCCGGCGTCGCGAAGGCGTACGCGCTGCAGGCAGGACGGGAGATCCGCGTCATCGTCGAGCCGACCGAAGTGGACGACGACGCAGCAGCCCTCCTCTCGCACGAGATTGCGCGCCAGATCGAAGATCAGCTCGAGTACCCCGGCCAGGTCAAGGTGATCGTGATCCGCGAAAGCCGTGCAATCGAGATCGCACACTAGGATCTGCACATGACCGACCTCCTCGACGAATCAGCCTCGCCACTCGACGCAGCGATCGGCCTCGTCGCAGTGGAACTGCTGGACGACTCGGTGGTGTTGCGTCTAGACCCGTCTGCCGTCGCGCTCGGCGATAGCGTTCCGCGACCGTTTCTCCACGGCGGAACGCTGGCGACGTGCGTCGACACTGCCGGTTGGTATGCGCTCGAGCACACGAGCCCCGGCGGCTGGATTGCCGTCGATCTCCGCTGCGACTTCCTTCGCCTGGCGGCGCCCGAGCCGCACCGCGTGGTTGCACGGACGTTGCACGCCGGCCGAACGCTCGGGACCGCCGACGTCGAGATCACCCCCTGGGACAATCCCGAGCGGCTGATTGCCGTCGGGCGCGCACGGTACATTCGGCCTCGCACCTGACAGCGGTCGACGACGAGGGTAGAGTCTCGCCGACCTTGCGGCGTACCCTGGGACTCCTGGCGGCGGTACTCACGATCGCGGCGCTCCTCTCGAGCGGTGCCGACTCGCGTACCGTCATCCCGGGTGCACCGGACGCTGGCGGCGTGGGGGAGGTGGCGATCTTCTACTACCCCTGGTATGGCACGGAGCGCCGCGACGGGCAGTGGCAGCACTGGCAGCAGAACGGCAACGTCCCCCCGACGCAGGTCGCGTCCGGGTGGTTCCCGGCGCGCGGCCCGTATTCCTCATCCGACGTCTCGGTCGTTCGCGCGCAGATGCGCGAGATCGAAGCGATGGGCGTCCAGACCGTGATCGTCTCCTGGTGGGGAGCGGGTTCCGCCGAGGCAGCGAGGCTGCCGATGGTTTCCCGTCTGGCGCGTGAGGCCGGGCTCGCCGTTGCGTTGCACGTGGAGCCGTTCGCGGGACGAGCGCCGGCGGCGCTCGAGGCGGACGTCAACGACTTCAAGGGGGCCGGCATCACCGACTTCTACCTCTACGACTCGACGCTGACTGCGGACGCTGACTGGGCCGCTCTCAACAAACGTCTTGCGGGAGTTCGACTCTTCGCGAACACGAGCCTGCCCGGGAAGGCTCGCGCCGGCGGCTTCGACGGGCTCTACACCTACGACGTAAACCTCTACGACGGGGGTTCGTTTCCCCGAGTCTGTGCGTCTGCCCGGCGGCTGGGACTCGTCTGCGCTCCCTCGGTAGGTCCCGGGTACAACGCCGTTCGGGCGACGGGCGACGCGCGTGTCCGAGGACGAAACCAGGGGAGAACGTACGACCGGATGTGGCGCGGCGCAATCCGAGCCGAGGCCGACGTCGTCACGATCACGACCTACAACGAGTGGCACGAGGGAACCCAGATCGAAGCGGCGCGGAACGTCGGGCGGCCGTACGGTTCCTACGAGGGCGCCTATGGGCTCACGGGAGCGGCAGCCGAACGTGCCTACATCGATCGAACGGCGATGTGGGTCACGCGCTACCGCACGCCGTAGGGGGGCGTTGCTAGTAGAGCGCGGCAGCGAGACGCCGCCGGTAGGTCGTCGTCAATTGGTCGTCCGGCCCAAGACGCTCGAACAGCGCCACAGCGATATCGCGTAGGCGTTCGCGATCGCTCGGCGCGGCATCCGGTACCGCCTCGACGATCCACCGTAGCGCGCTCTCCGTGTCGCCCGCGTCAAGCGCATCAACGACCTCGGGCAGCTCCCCCGAAGCGCGCAACTCATCGACGAGCGCGTCGGCACGCGGCGGTGCGAGCAGGTCGTCGAGGAACATGTCCAGAGCGGCACGCGATCGCACACCGGTGAACTGCGCAACGACGTGGCCGTCCCGGAAGGCCTTTACTGCGGGGATACCGCTGACCGAATAGGTCTCGGAGAGACCGGGATTGGCATCCACGTCGACCTTGACGAGGGCGACTTCGTCCCCACGATCCTCGACGGCAGCCTCGATCACCGGGGCGAGTGCATGACAGGGTTGGCACCAGTCGGCCCAGAAGTCGACAAGTACGGCCTGGGTCGACGACCGGGCGATGACTTCGTGCTCGAAGGTTTCCTCCGTGGCTTCGACGGGCATCAGGAGCTCTCCCAAGCGACGACATCAGCGGCGCATCCCGCGATGAGCGCCGCCGGAACATGCTCGGCGGCGACGCCGGCAAGCGATCGGTGGTCGACGTCGATGTGGATCGGAGCCCAGCTCGAGAGACCCAGGGCCGCAGCACCGTCGCTCGTACCGATCCCGAGGAGGTCTTCCGTGGAGATCACGCCCCGCGTCCCGGTCTGCCTCCGCGCAATTCCCTCGAGCTCGCGGAGCTCCTCGAGCGGGTCAATGCGCATGTTCGAGTCCGAGCCGATACACAGCGGGATCGATCGCTCCCGAATCGCCGAGACGCTGAGAAACCCGTCACCGAGATCCGCCTCGGTCGTCGGACAGGCGCAGATCCGGGCCCCCGTTGCAGCGAGGTGATCGAGTTCCTGGTCGTTCGCGTGGGTTGCGTGAATGATCGTCGTCAGGGGCGTCAGGCAGCCGGTGTCGGCAAGAAGCTCGATGGGGCGACAGCCGTGCTCGTCCAGGCATTCCTGGATCTCTCGCGGCTGCTCATCTGCGTGAATGTGGAGCGGGAGTCCCTCACGCTCCGCGTAGGCGCCGATCTCCTCGAGCCACGGGCGCGAGCAGGCACGGACGGAGTGGGGGGCGACCCCAACCGCTATCCCTGCCTCCCGCAGCGCCTCCACCTCTGTGAGGTACGCGGCGATCGACGACTGACGCATTCGCGCGAGGCCACCGCGCTCGTAGGCGACATGGAGGAGGACAATCGCGATGCCTACCTCGGTTGCTGCACCGGCGGCGGCAAACGCCTCGGGCGCGCCAAGATAGTGAAACTCACCGACCGCTGTGTAGCCGGCGGCCAGCATCTCGCGGTACACGTCGGCGTAGTTGACCCGGATCGAGTCCGGCGTCGCGCGCTCGGCCTCCCCGAGCATCCCCTCCCGCCACGTCCAGAAATCGGTTCCTGCGGCTCGTCCGCGGAGTGCCCGCTGAAACGAGTGGCTGTGGCTGTTCACGAACCCGGGAAGTGAGAGGTTGGCGGTCACGAAACCCGACGCTACCACCAGCAGATGCTCGGGCGTCCGGGTCAAGCCTCTACTCTTGCTGGAGGATGGAACCGCGTACCGTGTCCGCCCCTGTGCGGCAGATCCCGAACGCACTCACGCTGCTGCGCTTCGCGGCGATACCGCTGTTCATCTGGCTCCTGCTCGACGACAGGGCAGGCCCCAGTTGGCCGGCCGGAATCGTCTTCGGCCTGGCCGCATTCACCGACCAGCTCGATGGGTACCTGGCACGACGATGGCGTGTCGAGTCACCGTTCGGCAAGATTGCTGATCCTCTCGCCGATCGGCTCATGATCGACACGGCGGTTGTCCTCCTCGTCGCCCTCGATCGACTGCCGTGGATCGCGCTGATCATTCTCCTGCGCGACGTCATCCTCGTTCTGGGATACACGTTCGTCGTTCCCAAGGACTACGAGCTCGAGGTCTCCCGTCTCGGGAAGATCGCGACCTGGGGGCTCTACGCGTCGATCGGTTTCGTTCTCGTCACGAGCGAGGGCACCGTGTGGCCGATCGTCTGTTTCTGGATCAACCTCGTCCTCGCAGTGATCGCCGCAGGGCAGTACATCCTCAAGGCTCGCAAGACGCTGGGCTCGGAGTAGCGTGCAGGGAGACGGCCCTGAAGCGCGAAATCCTCCCCTGGGAAACAAAGCCTCAAGCTGAGGTCGACCCCTTCGCTACGCTGCTTCTTCGCACACCGTACTCCCGACCGGAAAGGCGCCCGTGGAAACGCTCCCCGACCTGCTGCCGCTCTCCGATGACGAGCTGTCGGCGCTGCGCGCCCGACTCGAAGGGAGCGAGGACGACGTCTCGCGCCGTCGCCGCCTGCTTCACGGCCGGATTGACATTCTCAGGGCCGAGCGAACGGCACGACTGAAGGCGCAGGTCGCCGCCGGCAGCTTCCAGACGCATGTGCCCACGTCGCTCGAACGGCCGCTGTATGCCGGTACCGGCGAGATCTCGGCCGACGCCGACCTCGAGCCGCTGCCCGACCTTGCGAGCATGGACGACGACGCACTCTGGGCCGAGATTCGCCGTCTCGAAACGGAGGAGGACGATATCTCCCTCAACCGGCGTGTGTTGCACGCCCAGATCGACATCGTTTCAGCCGAACGGTCGAAGCGCTCGCGGGCAGGAGAGCACGTCGACGCACGCGATCTAGGGTCGATCCTCGGCGGAGGCCAATGAGCCATATCTATTGCCCGGAGTGCGGCTTTCAGAGTCCGGAGGCGGCGTCATACTGCTCGCGGTGCGGTGCGTTGCTGATGCGCGAGAGTGCCGGCGAGACGACGCTCAGCCTTGGCCCAGATGAGATCGACGCCACGCCCGAGGCGCCGACGGGACCGGCGCTCGTCGTCCGATCGGGCGGCGGTAGGGCCGGTGAGAGCTTCGAGGCGATCGGGGCACACGCACTCATCGGCCGCTCGCCCGAGTGCGATGTCTTCCTCGACGACGTCACCGTCTCGCGCCGTCACGCCGAACTCGTCGGAGAGGGCGCGACCTACGTGATTCGCGACCTCGGCAGCCTGAACGGCACCTTCGTCAACAAGCATCGGATCGAGAGCACGGTTCTCGAGGATGACGACGAGGTGCAGGTCGGGAAGTACCGAATGACGTTCCTTCTCCGCCGATGACAACGACGCCGACACCCGAAACGAGCCCGGCCGAGCGCCTGCACACGATCGGCGCGGTCTGTGAACGGCTGCGCGACGAGTTTCCCGATATCTCGATCTCCAAGATTCGCTACCTCGAGGATCAGGGCCTGCTCCAGCCGAGCCGCACGCGGGGCGGCTACCGGCTCTTCTCCGAGACGGACGTCGAGCGTCTGATCACGATCCTGCGACTCCAGCGCGACGAGTTCCTGCCGCTGCGGGTGATCAAGGAGGAGCTGCGGGCGCCGACCGCCGACCGTGCGAAGCGTCGTGCCGCGGGCCTGCGTGATCACGAGGAGGAGATCGACATGGCCGAGCTCTGCGAGCGCGCCGGCATCTCGGCGGAGTTTGCGCGGCAACTCGAGGACTTCAGCTTGCTCGCGCCCCGCATCGAGGCGGGGGATCGTCTCTACCGCGAGAGCGAGGCCGACATCGCGCTCGCCTGCGCCCGGATTGCACGGCACGGCATCGATGCACGGCATCTCCGCGCGTTTCGGACGGCAGCAGGACGCCAGTCGGCCCTGCTCGAGCAGATCGTCGCTCCGGCGCTGCGCTCACGGAACCCCGAGCGACGCTCAGCGGCGCTCGAGGACCTCGAGAACCTCGCGGGCGTTGCTCGGGAGCTTTCGCAACTCCTCCTCACACGCGACCTCAAGGAAGTGGCCGAACGATGACCGAGCTTGATTTGACCACGTTCATCCGAGACGTTCCGGACTTCCCGAGCGAAGGCATCCTCTTCAAGGATGTGATGCCGCTGCTCGCCGACCCTGCGGCGTTTCGCGAGTCGATCGATCGACTCGCGGCGTGGGCGGGACCGAGAGCGCCTGACGTGATCCTCGGCGCCGAAGCACGAGGCTTCATCTTCGGTGGAGCGCTGGCATACGCGCTCGGTTGCGGGTTTGTCACTGCGAGAAAGCCGGGCAAGCTGCCATGGACGACAGTGGAGGCGCGCTACGACCTCGAGTACGGAACCGATGCGCTCCAGGTTCATGTCGACGCCATCGAAAAGGGAGCACGCGTAATCGTTCTCGACGACGTGCTCGCGACCGGCGGAACGGCACGGGCGAAGATCGACCTCGTCAATCAGCTCGGTGGTCAGGTCGTCGGAGCACTCTTCCTGATCGAGCTCTCGTTCCTGCATGGCCGCGATCGGATCGCCGGTACCGACGTGCACGCGCTGATCGACTACTCCTAGTCGCGCCATCGTGCGGTGAGGATCCGAGGCAGCTCCGTCCGACCCTCTCGGTATCAGTGATGGTGCTCTGCGGCCCCTGTTCCCTGGGTGGAGGGATCATTGCTTGCGAGAAGGAGTGCCGATGAAGAAGGACATGGACGCGACGATCTCGAGAGAGGCTCGGAGAGCGGACGCCACCGCACTCCTCCTTCGCCACTGTCTCTCCATCGGGACCGCGGAGAACCGCGTTCCGGCCAGGATACGACTGGACGAGGCGGTCGGCCCTGCGTTTGCACATCGGCTTGTGACGAGCCTGCTGGCGCACAGCCGCCGCTAGCGGCGACCCATCTAGCCCCGGGTGCGGACGAACAGAAAGATCAGGAACGAGCTGACGAGCGAGACGAGCAGCGCGGTTCCCTTTTGGACGTCGACGGAAACCATCCCGAAGGTCATGACGACGAAGAACAGGAGCGCCCAGAGAAACGACTGGACGCCTCGATCGATGCTCGGCATGCGCAGGTGCACAGCAGAATGATAGCCGGGCAGCGGGACGGTCGGGGCGAGAACAGCACGTGCCGGACCAAAAAAATTCACCGAGCCGGTTGCGCTTTCGTCCACTCAACCCGTTGACCTTCCGCTTCCGCGTACGGCCTCCGTGCTGAGCTTCGACCTACTCGCGCTCCGTGCTCGGTGCAAGAGAGAACCTAGAGCGCAGCCCGGTATCCGGTCAAGCGCCCGGCCGAGCGATTGTCGCAATTTCCGCCGATTTCCTTTCAGCGCGGCCCAACAGGAACGTCGTCTAGGATGGCGCGATGCGTCGCACGGTTGTCTACGGCAGCGCGGCGGCGCTGATCACGGTCGCCGTCATCCTCACGCTTCTCGGGTGGGGCGAGAACGCGGCGACCTTCCCGGACAGCCAGGCGCTCGTGCTCGGGTTCGTTCAGGGCTTCACGGAGCTGTTGCCGATCTCGTCCTCGGGGCATCTGATCATCGTTCCGTGGCTCGGCGACTGGACGTATCTCAAGGAGCACGAGGAGTTCAACAAGACCTTCGACGTCGCCCTGCACCTCGGCACGCTCGTCGCTGTCGTCGCGTACTTCTGGAATGACCTGATCGGCTACCTCGTGGCGTGGTTGCGCAGCATCCGACGTCGCTCGATCGAGACCGAGAACGAGCGGATCGGCTGGGTGATCGTCGTCGCGAGCATTCCTGCAGCGATCATCGGCGCAGCCGGTCAGAGCGTCATCGAAACGCGCCTCGGAGAGCCCTGGCAGATTGCCATCCTGATGGGCGTGTTCGCGCTCGTCCTCTACTGGGCCGACCGTCGTCCCGAGCGAAAGGACGTGGGGGAGATCGGGCTCAAGCAGGGGCTTCTGATCGGCCTCGCGCAGAGCCTCGCGCTCGCGCCGGGCGTCTCACGGTCGGGCATCACGATCAGCGCCGGTCGCCTCCTCGGGTTAACGCGCGACGCTGCGGCCCGGCTTTCGTTCCTGTTGCTCGTTCCCATCGTTCTCGGAGCGGTCGTTCTGAAGGGCTACACGGACGTGATCAAGGGTGAGCTGCCCGAGGGGTGGGTGGGGCCGTTCGTCGTCGGCACGATTGCGTCGGCCGGCAGCGGCCTCCTGGCTATTAGCTGGCTGCTCGGCTATGTCCGTGGGCACAACTACACCGTCTTCGTCGTCTACCGCGTCGCCCTCGCGATCTTCATCCTGCTCGTGATCGCGACCGGCGTGAGAGACGCCGCCTTCTGATGCGCGTCGCGGTGGGTGACACCCTCGTCATTTTCTCCAGCTTGACATAACACTGATTATCGTGCGTTGCGATGTCAGGCAGGGGTGAAGCCAGCTTCCGCGGCGCGCTCCTCGTTGCCCTCGAGCGGCACCTGCACCATGTTCTCGCGTGTTCTACCGCCGAGCCAGTAGAAGATGAACCCGGCCAGGAAGGCGATCCCGATCGCAACGCCTGCGATCGCCGTGTACTTCGCGCGGGAGACGTCTTCTGGCAGGCCGGCGTCGTTCAGCAGCTTGCCGTCGAGGAAACCGGGGAAGATCGCGACGAGTGAGGCGAAGACGGCCCAGAAGGTGCAGAGCACGCCACAGATCCAGATGCCCGCCATCCCGCCCGGAACCCTGTAGGGCCGGTTCACGTGTGCGTGGCTGTAGCGCAGCTTGATCAGGGCCGGGAAGATCACGATGTACGAGATCGTCGTGAACGTGAGCACGATGCCGATCATCACGTCGAAGGTTGCACTCGCGTTGCCGCCCGCGATCTGGGCTGCGGCGACGAAGACGATCGTGGAGATTATGCCCGAGAGGAAGTTGACGTTGACGGGTGTACCGAGCTTCGCGGAGAATCGACCGAGGACGCGCGGCCCGGCCCCGTCATAGCAGGCGACAGCCTGACTTCGATCAGAGCCCATCAGCCACGTGCAGGCGCTCGAGATCAGGGCAAGGATGAACCCGAAGGCAGCGATCTTCGTCATCACGCTCGCTGCTCCGCCGTAGACGCTGAAGACGGCCGCGACGGCGGTCATGAAGCCGTCGACGCCCGTGATCTCGTCCTTCGGCAGGACGGCAATGACCGCCAGGATGGGCAGGCCGTAGAGCAAGATCGCCGTGAGCGCGGCACGGAGGATGGTCCACGGCACGTCCTTCTGGGGGGACTTCATCTCGTCGCCGGCTGCGCTCGGGAGCTCGAAGCCGACGTAGTTGAAGAAGAGCACCGGGACGAGGGCGATGAAGAGCGCATATGTCGGCTTGAACTCGCCGCCTGCCGGGAAGCTGAGCCCGTTCTTGAACGCGTAGATGATTGTGCTGAAAACGAACAGTCCGAGCACGGAGATGCGAGCCCACGCACCGAGCGTCGGTATCCACTTGCCGATCCCGAACGAGAGAATGGCGGAGTACACCGAGAACCAGATGTACGCGAGACCGACGCCGTAGAACAGCCACGAGTTGTCGCCAATCGAGAAGAAGAACTCGTTGACGGTCGCAATCGTGAGGAGGGCGAGTGTGGCTCCGATCCAGATCGGGTTGCTGAACCAGTAGAAGATGGCGTTCACGGCCGCGACGAGGCGCCCCCAGGCAAGCCGTGTCCACACGTATGCGCCTCCCTCCTCCGGGAATGCGGAGCCGAGCTCCGCTGTCAACAGCGCGTACGGAACGAAGAAGAAGACCGCGAGGAAGATGAGCCAGGTAAAGCCCTGCGCGCCCTCGGCTGCAACAAGGCCGAGCGTGTCAACGCCGACAATGGTGCAGATGAGGAAGAAGTAGATGTCAAAGCGCGTGAAGTGCTTCTGGAGCTTCGCCTTCTCCTCGAGTGCCATCGCCGTCGTTGTGTCAACGAACTCGTCCGTGCTTGAGATTGCGCTCACGTGTTACCCCCCTGGGGCTCGGTGGTGCCCGCGAACCAGATGGACGCGCGACGGGCGCCCATTCAACTCCGAGCCGCCGCAGTTGTCAAGGCCCGCCCGAACCTCGGGCGACGTTCGCTCGATCGGGGCTGGACAAACACCGGTCGTAGGTGGGAGAGTTGTGTTCCCGGATCGACGACTGCTTGCCATGACCACCATTGACATCGAAACCCTGCTCGCGCAGGACGAGCTGAAAGCGCTCCTCGAGGCGAGCGAGCTCGCCGGCACGATCGAGCTGCGCCAGCTTGCGGAGGTCGTCGAGACCAACGAGCTCTCACCGCTCGAGCACGATGCGCTGCTGCGCGAGCTCGACAAGCGAGGAATCGAGGTGATCGACGGGCCTCGCTCGTCGGAGCCTCCCGCACTTCCGGCCGCGACGGCCGAGTCGACGACCGATGCCCTGCAGCTCTTCCTCCGTGAGGCCGGTCGTCACACACTCCTCACGGCGGCACAGGAGGTTGCGCTCGCGAAGCGCGTCGAGCGGGGTGACCCGGTTGCGAAACAGACGATGATCCAGGCGAACCTCCGGCTCGTGATCTCGATCGCGAAGAACTACAGAAACCAGGGTCTCCCCTTCCTCGACCTGATCCAGGAGGGAACGCTCGGCCTCATCCGGGCGGTCGAGAAGTTCGACTGGCGTCGCGGGTTCAAGTTCTCGACCTACGCGACCTGGTGGATTCGTCAGGCAGTTGCACGGGCGCTTGCCGACAAGGCGCGAACGATCCGGATGCCCGTTCACATCGTCGAGCGCCTGCAGAAGATGAATCGTGCCGATCGCACGCTCTGGACCGTCCTCGGGCGAGAGCCGACGATCGAGGAGATCGCAGACGAGGCCAACCTGACGGTGCAGCAGGTGATCGAGGTGCGGGCAGCCGCACGCGCCTCTGCGAGCCTCGACGCGCCCGTGGGCGACGCCGGCGACGCGGTGCTCGGTGACTTTGTCGCGGGCGACGAGCTGCTGCCCGAGGAGACCGTCGAGCTCGAGCTTCGCAGTCAGGCCCTTCGCGCAGCGCTCGGCTCGCTCCCCGAGCGCGAGCGGGAGGTTGTCACGCTCCGCTACGGACTCGGCGGGACGGAGCCGAAGACCCTCGAAGAGATCGGTCGACGACTGGGCCTCACCCGCGAGCGCGTCCGACAGATTGAGCTCGAGTCGTTGCGGCGCCTCGCCGGCCAGCGGGAGATGCAGGCGGTCATGTAGCGCCCTGTCGCCCGGGTCTACGTGCGGAGGTACAGCTCGAGAGCGGGAGCAACCGAGCGGAGCTCGCGCAACGCGCGTGTCTCGAGCTGTCGTACACGCTCGCGGGTGATCCCGAGCACGGCGCCGACTTCCTCGAGCGTCTTCGGCCGGCCGCCGTCGAGACCGAACCGTTCCGTCAGGACGCGTTGCTGGCGCGGATTGAGTCGGAGCATGGCTGCCGCGAGCTCGGACGAGCGGAAGCTCTCCGAGGTCTCGAGCTCCGGGGCCAGCGCATTCTGGTCCTCGATCAGATCACTCATCACGCTCTCGCCGTCACCGACGGGCGTATCCAGCGACACGTGATCCTGGACGAGCTCGAGGAGCTTCTCCACCTTGGCCGGCGTGAACTCTGCCTCGGCGGCGATCTCCTCGACCGTCGGGTCGCGGTTGAGCTTCTGGCCGAGCGTGCGCCGGGCGCGCGTCACGCGGCGCACCTGATCGGCCACGTGGACGGGAAGGCGGATCGTTCGACCCTGCTCGGCGAGTGCCCGCGAGACGGCCTGGCGGATCCACCAGGTCGCATAGGTCGAGAGCTTGTAGCCCAGCGTGTAGTCGAACTTCTCCACGGCGCGGATCAGACCGAGGTTCCCCTCCTGGATCAGATCGAGAAGCGGCACGCCGGCACGGGTGTAGTGTCGGGTGATCGACATCACGAGGCGCAGGTTGCACTCGATCAGGCGGCTCTTCGCCTCCTCGTCACCGAGATCTTTGCGGCGGGCAAGCTCTCGTTCCTCCGCGTGGGTGAGGAGCCGGCCGTTGCCGATCTGTCGAACGTAGAGCTTCAAGGGGTCCTGGGTGGCGGGTTCCGTCGCGTCGATCAGCCCATCTCCGGGCACGGGATCGAACAGCGGCTCCGCGGCGTTGCCTTCCATTCCACCCGTATCGGCGGCATGCCTCCCCCACTTGAGGTATTTGCGTGGGCAACACAGGAATCTCCACCGGAACTGCGTACAGAAACCTCATCTCCGGCCGATACCCTCACTACGAAATGTCGAGATCAGGTCATCGAGTCCTCTGATGTGTGGAATCGCGGGATACAGCCTCCACACCGACTCGCGCGTCGATCGGACGCTTGCTGCCCAGGCGCTCCTCGCCGGCATTGCCGAACGCGGTGCCGATGCGGCAGGGTTTGCCCATCGTGGCCCCACACCGTCCGTCACGATCCACAAGCAGCGAACAGGTGCCACGGCGTTGCTCGACGAGATCGAGCTTCCAGCCGACACGAGTGACGTTCTGGTGCACGTGCGCGACTTCACCAAAGGGCATCCGACGCTCCATGCGAACAATCATCCGATCCGGCATGGTTCGGTCGTCGGGATCCACAACGGTGTCATAGCGAACGATGAGGAGATCTTCGCCCGCCACGCGATCGAGCACGCCGAGCCTGGCATGACCGTCGACTCGGAGGCGATCTTTGCGCTCGTCGAGCGGTGCGGCGCCGATCACGCTGCTCTCGAGGAGTTGCGCGGGACAATGGCGTCCGCGTGGCTCGACGAGCGCACTCCCCGGGGCCTTTACCTCGCCCGCGGTGTTGCGCGGCCTCTCTGGATCGGTCGAGCCCGCCGTGAGCTGTTCTTCGCCTCGACCAAGGCCGCACTCGAGGTCGTCGAGGGAACGCTGCGCCTGACCCTGCGAAAGCACGAGGTCGCCGAGGGCCGGTTGTTGCACATTGCGGGCGGCTCGATCGTCGCCGAGAACCGTTTTCGACCCGATCCGTCGTATCGTAATCGCACGACAGTGCAGCCGGTTGCGACGCCGCACGAAGGCGTCTCGTGCCTCGCGAAGCTCGCCATCGTCGCCCCTACGGTGGCGTCAGCGAGCCGTCAACGTTGACGGCGACACCCTCGGCGCGCAGTCGCTCGCGGACGAGGAACTGGAACGCTGCCCACGGTCCCGCGTCGATGTCGACGAGCCGGTAGACCTGCCACTCCGACTGCAGCTCCGGCCGGCGCCGGCGCGCCTCCTTCCAGTCGGCCATCTTCGGGAGGCGGCCGAGTTCCCGCGCGAGCACGGCGCCATTCTCGACCGCGCGCTCGAGCTTCTCGTCACCGACGGGTACGTCGAACCCCGCCTCGCGCAGCGCCTCGGTCAGTGAGCCGAACGTGTGCCAGATCAGCGATTTTGATGCCATCCGCTTGCGGTTCGCATCGAGGTCGCGCGCGGTGGGTGTGCGCCCGAGCTCCTGACCGAGCTCTCGAAGCTGCGCGAGCAACTCCTCGCGACTGATGAAGCGCCGCGGCGTCAGGCCCGCAGCTCGTTTCGCGGCGTTCCACGTACCGAAGTGCTCGATCACCGTCTGCGGATGGATCCCAGCCTCGGGGTCGGCGGCGAACTCCCGCATCGTCGGAGAGCGCCCGAGTCGGTCGGCGCTCGCGCGTAACTGCTCGAGGATCTGCTCATCGCTGTAGCGCCGTCTGATGCCTGCGCGAAACTCCGCGAGAGCTGCCTCGTCGATCCCGGCGAGGGCCGGGTGTCGGCGACGGGGCCTGGACATATGCAATCACTGTAGATCATTCTGCGATATTTGCAAGTAGGCCAGAACGCGTGTCGTTCTCGGCCTCCGGGTAGGCTCGGAGGCGATGGGAGTGCGCCTCACGGTCGAAACGTCGGCCGCCAGGCTCGTCGGCCGTGTCTCACGCGCCGCCGGACGTGGCGGGGGTACGACACTGCCCGGGAAGCTGCTCTGGAAGGTCGACCCGGCAGCAGTCGACGCGCTTGCGGCGCGGCTTCCCTCGGGCGTCGCTCTCGTTTCGGCGACGAACGGAAAGACGACGACGAGCGCGATGATCGCCAGGATTCTCGGCCCGCGCTACAGGCTCGCCTGGAACAACTCTGGCGCGAATCTGGCCTCCGGTATTGCCTCCACCCTCCTCTCGACGCCGTCTGCCGATCTCGGCCTGTTGGAGGTCGACGAGTTCGCGCTCCCCGAGGTCATGCGTCGCGTTCGGCCGCGCGTCGTCGCGCTCGGGAACCTCTTCCGCGACCAACTCGATCGCTACGGCGAGCTGGAGCACATCGCCGAGCGCTGGCGGGAAGCCGTGAGCGGTCTCTCCCCCACGTCCACGCTCGTCGTCAACGCCGACGATCCTCTTATTGCAGACCTGGCGGAGGGCCGCGCGCGCGCGCTGCGCTACGGGCTCGACGATCCGCGACTCGCCCGATCGGGGTTGCAACATGCCGCCGATTCGAAGTACTGCGTTCGGTGTGGCGGCCCGTACAGCTATGCGGCCGCATACGTCGGCCATCTCGGGGACTACCGGTGTCCCGCGTGCGGCCATTGCCGACCGACGCTCGACGTGGCAGCACGCTCGATCGATCTCGAGGCGCTCGACGCTTCGGTCTTCGACCTCGTCACGCCTGCCGGCACGGCACGCGTGCGGCTCCCGCTCCCGGGCCTCTACAACGTCTACAACGCGCTCGCAGCGAGCGCAACGGCGCTCGCGCTCGATGCCTCGCTCGACGAGATCGTCGCCGGCCTCGGGAGCTTCACTGCCGCGTTCGGTCGCTTCGAGCGAATCAAGGCGGGCGACCGACAGATCCTGATGCTGCTGATCAAGAACCCGGCAGGAGCAAACGAGGCGGTCCGCACGCTCGAGGAGGGTGGCGTGCCCGAGACGCTGCTTATCGCGCTCAACGACCGGATCGCCGACGGTCGGGACGTCTCCTGGATCTGGGACGTCGACTTCGAGCCGCTGCTCCGCGAGGCGCGGAGAATCATCGTGAGTGGAGAGCGGGCAGCCGAGCTCGCACTGCGGTTCACCTACGCCGGATTCTCCCCCTCGCAGCTCAAGGTGATTCCCGATCTCCGCGAGGCACTCGACCGCGGCCTCGCGCTCACCCCGGTGGGCGGCGAGCTCGGCGTTCTGCCGACCTACACGGCGATGCTCGACCTGCGCGCGATCGCCGTCTCCCGCGGCCTCGTGCGGCCGTTCTGGGAGGAGACTGCATGAAGATCCGCGTCGCCCATCTCTATCCCGACTACCTGAACATCTACGCCGACCGCGGCAACATCGCCGTCTTCGAGCGTCGGGCAACCTTGCGCGGACATGAGCTCGAGATCACGAGCCTCGCGCCCGGTGAGCGCCTCGAGCCGTCGGCGTTCGATCTGATCTACATCGGCGGCGGGCAGGACCGCGAGCAGACGCTGATTGCACCGGACCTCGCAGCGCGTGGTGAGGCGATCTGCAAGGCCGTTGACGGAGGAACCGCGCTCCTCGCCGTGTGCGGTGGCTACCAGCTGCTCGGGCGTGGCTACCGCGGGCGGGACGGGTCGACGATGCCGGGAGCCGGCCTCTTCCCGCACGAGACGATCGCGGGCGACAAGCGTCTGATCGGCGACGTGCTCCTCGATGTCGATCTCGACGGCGTTGCGACGAGCGTGGCCGGGTTCGAGAACCACGCAGGCCGGACGCTCCTCGATGCAGGCGCTGCGCCACTCGGGCGAGTTGTCGCAGGCCATGGCAATGACGGGACGTCGGGGTACGAAGGGTGTCGAGTCGGCGCGGCCATCGGCACGTATCTGCACGGCCCCCTGCTCCCCCGCAACCCGGTCCTGGCGGACTGGCTGCTCGGCCAGGCCCTTGCCCACGCGGGCGGCTCGGGCGAGCTCGAGCCATTGCCGGACGAGCTCGAGCGTCTTGCTCATGCGGTTTCTGCCGGGCGCGCCCGCTCTCGCGGCGGACGGTAGGTTCGCGACCACTAGCCCGCGACGAGTCGCCGCACGAGCCGCTCGAGCTGCTCCTCCGTCACGCCGGCATCGGTGAGATACGACCTCGCGCCCCCTGCGTTGTCGAGCCAGGCGAGCACGGCCTCCATCGTCCCCGCGGGCGAGAGCGCCGAGCGGAGTCGGGTCTCGCGCTCGTCGTCGTCTCGAGCCTGCGCCACCCAGGGATCGAAGAGCCCGCCCAGGTTGGCGTGACTCGCGGCGTAGTCGGCGGCAATCTCGTGATCGAGGACGTCGACGGCGCCGAGGAGGAGCGCCGTGACGATCCCGGTTCGATCCTTGCCTGCGAAGCAATGGATCAGGACGCCGTGTTCCTCGTCGGCGTCGGCGACGGCCGCGACCGCTTCCGCAACCCTCTGGGGCGCGTGCTCGAGTGTCCTGATGTACCCGGCGGCGAAGACCGCACCGATGTCATCGGTCGCGAGCAGCCGCTCGTCGAACGCCTTCGCAGCCTCGGGATCGTGGCGACCGAAGAGGGAGATCGAGATCACATCAACGTCGGCATGCGCGTCGTTTTCGCCCGGGGACTCCCCTGCGAAGCGAAGGTCGACAACGCGCCGGATCCCGTGATCGAGCGCGTCTTGCCATCCGGCTTCGCTGAGCCGCCGCACGTTGTCTGCCCGTACGACGACCCCGTGGCGTGTGCGGCCCCCTGAGGCCGTTTCCAGCCCGCCCAGGTCGCGGACATTGAAACACCCGTCCCAGGCGAGCGAGCGCTCTACGGTGCCCACAGCGAGCCGAGATAGACGCAGGGGTCTCCGGATTGGAAGCGGCGCAGGAACCGCCCGATCGGCGGATGTAACGACAACCCCTCGAGCTCGTCGAGGGCGAAGAGGCGGTGCCCCCTAACGGCATCGTCGCGGGAGACGACATCGGCGAGCGACCCGGTGAGCTCCCCTGCGAACACCACATGCACGACGTGCTTCGACCACAGGCTTCGTTCGGGGGAGATCGATTCGACGATCACGACCGGGCCTTCGACCGGAATCTCGTCGCCGCCTTCGATCAGACCGGTTTCCTCGCCAAGCTCGCGCTCGAGAGCATCCGTTAGCGTCTCTCCGCTGCGCACCCCCCCACCCGGCAACAACCAGTTCTCCCGGCCCCGCTTCTCGTGTCGGCAGAGTAGGATCCGACCGTTCCAGCGAAGGATCGCGGAGACGCGAATCCGAGGCTCGGGCCTCATCGCATTCCCGAGGATCCGAAACCGTCGGTTCCGCGTGCGCTCGCGCTGAGCTCGGTGAGCTCGCTTACCTCGACGACCCTCACGGGCGTCACCGGCATCACGAGAAGCTGTGCGATCCTCATCCCTCGCTCCACCGTGAAGGTGTCGCGGCGGTCGGTATTGAGGAGGAGCACCTGAACCTCGCCGCGGTAGCCCGCATCGATCACGCCCGGTGTGTTGACGATGGAGATCCCGTGGCGGAGAGCGAGCCCCGAGCGGGGCGCGACGATGCCGGCGTGATCAGCGGGAATCTCGACGGCGAGACCGGTCGAGACGAGTGCGCGCTCACCCGGTCCGATCGTCATCTCCTCACACGCGCTGAGGTCAAGGCCCGCATCGCTCGCGTGGGAGCGAGTGGGTAGCACTGCGTCGTCGCGCAGCCTTGTGACGCGAAGCTCACTCATGGGATCGCGGCAGATCCCAGATCGTCACCGGCAATGAGATAGCGAGCGAAGCGTCGGCTGTCGCGATGCGAGAGCTTCGCGCGAATCAGCACGCCCTCGTCGGTATCGCGCCGCTCGTCGATCGGCGCGCCGAGCGCATAGAGGGCGGAAAGGGCAGTTCCCTCGTCGTAGGGAACGAGCAGACGGACGTCCTCGTAGCGATCGGCGAAGAGCGTTGCGACTCTATCCCGGAGCTCGTCCAGCCCCTCGCCCGTGACCGCTGAAACCCGGATCGCCTCGGGGAACCGGTTCGCGATGCGGCGCTGGCCTAATGGGTCGAGCCGGTCGATCTTGTTCATGACCAGCGTGATCGGCAGCTCCTCGCCACCGATCTCGGTGAGCACCGCGTCGACTGCCGCGATCTGCTCGCGCATCCTGTCCTCCGGCAGCGATGCGTCGACGACGTGGAGGATGAGGTCGGCCACGAGTGTCTCCTCCAGGGTCGACGCGAATCCCTGGACGAGCTGGGTCGGCAGGCGGCGGATGAAGCCGACAGTGTCGGTGACGAGATATCGCTTGCCGTCGTTGTCGAAGCCGCGCGTTGTCGGATCGAGCGTCTCGAAGAGGCGGTTCTCGACGGAAACGTCGGCACCTGTCAGCGCGTTGAGCAGCGTTGACTTGCCCACGTTCGTGTACCCGGCGAGAGCAACGGTCGGCACCTCCGCCCGCTTGCGTTCCTTGCGCCGGACCCCGCGCTGGGCCTGGAGAGCCTTGAGCCGGCCGCGGAGCACGGTGACGCGATGACGGGCCATTCGGCGGTCGCTCTCGAGCTGGGACTCGCCGGGGCCGCGTGTACCGACGCCGCCACCGAGACGTTCGAGGTGCTTCCACATCCCGCGCATCCGCGGCAGGTTGTACTCGAGCTGAGCGAGCTCGACCTGGAGCTTTCCCTCCGCGCTGATCGCATGTTGGGCGAAGATTGCGAGGATCAGCTGGGTGCGGTCGACGACGCGCGTCGAGAGGGCGTCCTCGAGCGCTCGCTGCTGCGTGGGGTCGAGTTCGTCGTCGACGATGAGCACATCGGCCTCGCTCTCGGCGTAGAGCGTCTTCAGCTCCTCGAGCTTGCCCTTGCCGACGTACGTCTTCTGATCGGGACGGCCTCGTTGCTGGACGAGCTCCGCCACCGGTACGACGAGCGCAGTCCGGGTCAGCTCGCGGAGCTCGCCGAGCTCGTCTTCGGCGTCCGCTCCGCGCGGGAGCACGGCAAGCAGGAGCCCCTTCTCGGGCTCGAGACCTTCCGGGGTGTCGGATCGGCGCGTGATGGAGAGAGTATGCCGGTACGCTCGAGCTATGACAGCGCTGGCGCAGCGACTCGCCGAGCGGACGCTCGAGCTGGTCGATATCCCGTCGGAGAGCCTCGACGAGGAAGCGGTGCGCTCACACCTGCTCTCGCTCGTGCCGAACGCGTTCGAGGTGGAGTACGCGGCGGAGGACGCCTTCGTCTTTGCGCGACCACGCCGAGCAGGCGTTCCGCTCGTCCTCCTCGTCGGTCACTACGACACGGTGCCAGCCCAGGACAACCTGCCCGGTCGCATTGCCGACGGAGCAGTGCATGGTTGTGGGGCAACGGACATGAAGGGTGGGGTCGCAGTCGCCCTCGAGATCGTCCGCGATCTCGCGCTTGCCGATCCTGGCTCGGTCGACGTGGCGCTTCTGCTCTTCGGGAAGGAGGAGCTGCCCGCGCAGTACAGCCCGCTTCCCCACCTCTTCGAGCATTCCCGGCTCGTCTTGGAGGCCGACCTCGCGATTCTCCTCGAGCCCACGAACCTGACGCTCCAGGCCGGTTGTCTCGGAAACATGAATGCCCGGATCACATTCTCTGGCGTCAGCGGCCACTCGGCGCGCCCGTGGACGGCCGAGAATGCGATCGAGAAGGCCGTCGCGGGCCTCGCTCCCATCGCTGCGCTCGAGCGACGGGAGGCGATCGTCGGTGGTCTCCCGTTCTACGAGGTCGCGTCGATCACGCAGATCGAGGGCGGGATCGCGTCGAACGTGATCCCGGACAGCGCTGTCGCGACGCTCAACTTCCGCTATGCACCCGATCGGACGCCGGAGAGCGCAGCGGAGTATGTGCGTTCGCTCACCCCCGACGGAGCGGAGCTCGAGATCACCTCCGACTCGCCTCCCGCGACCGTCGTTACGGACACGCCGCTCGTGCGAGCGCTCCGCGACGCCGGCGATCTCACCTTTGAGCCGAAGCAGGCATGGACGAACGTTGCCGACTTCACGATGCGCGGGATCGACGCGATCAACTTCGGCCCGGGTGCGACCCGCTACGCCCACCGCCGCGATGAGCTCGTCGAGATCGAGGCGCTCGTGGCCACCTACGAGACGCTCGCCCGCTTTCTCGCGAGATAGATCATGCCCATCTCCCCGATCCTGAGCGGCCAGGCGACCTATCCGTTCGTGCGGCTGAATCAGGCGGCCGCAGCACGTCGCGCCGAGGGGCTCGAGGTGATCGACTTCGGGATGGGCGATCCGCGCGAACCGACCGATCCTCGCATCATCGAGGCGCTGCGGAACGGCGTGCGCGAGCGAATGGGCTATCCGGCGGCCGTCGGCCTTCCGGAGCTCCGTGAGGCCGTGGCCGGCTGGGCCGAGCGACGATTCGGTGCGACGCTCGATCCCGAGACGCACGTGATCCCGACCCTGGGTTCGAAGGAGGCGATCTTCTCATTTGCGCAGGTCGTGCTCGATTTCGCGGGCGGCCGCGACACCGTCGTGCTGACCGAGCCCGGCTACCCGGTCGGCGTCCGCGGCGCCCAGTTCGCGGGTGCCCGCGTCGAGGAGCTGCCGCTGCTCGAAAGCAACGGCTTCCTTCCCGATTTCGATGCGGTTCCTGCGGAGACATGGCGCCGCACCGCGCTCTTCTGGGTGAACTATCCAAACAATCCGACCGGAGTCACTGCTCCGCTCTCCTTCTTCGAGCGTCTCGCAGCTCTCGCACGCGAGCACGACTTCGTGCTCGCTTCCGACGAGGCGTACACGGAGCTCTGGTTCGACGAGCGCCCGGTCTCGGCGCTGCAGCTCGATGACTGGACGAATCTCGCCGTCTTCAACACCCTCTCGAAGCGCTCGTCCATGACCGGCTATCGGTCGGGGTTCGTGGCAGGGGATCCCACGATCGTCGCGGCGTTGAAGCAGTTCCGCCCGAACGTCGGTACGGCACCGCAGGAGTTCGTGCAGCGCGCCTCGGTCGTCGCCTGGGGAGACGAGGAGCACGTCGAGCGCGCCCGCGCTGCGTACGCGGAGAAGCGACGGCTCTTTCTCGACCTCTTCGAGCGAGTCGGGCTCCGGAACGCGGGAGGGCCGGCAACGATGTACCTGTGGGTTGCGACGCCGCTCGGCGTCAGCTCCGAGGCGATGGCGACGCGACTCCTCGACCACGGAGTGATCGTGGCCCCCGGCGCCTTTCTCGGGGCCTCTGGCGAGGGCTACATTCGCTTTGCGCTGGTGCCGACGCTCGACGAGTGCCGCAGCGCGATCGAGATCCTGGAGGGCGTGCTCTGACGGCTTCTCCTCCCGCGGATGCTTCGGATTCGCGACAATCAACTCCGATGGAGCTTCAGCAGCAGATTCAGGCGATGTGGGCCTCCGGCGAGCTCGACGCTGCCGTGATCGAGCAGGCGATCGCGTTGCTCGACGCCGGCGCGATCCGCGTCGCCGAGCCCACCGCCGACGGCTGGGTTGTGAACGAATGGGTCAAGATGGCGATCCTCCTCTACTTCCGGATCCGCAAGGTCGAGCCGATGGACGTGGGCGGGCTGCACTTCCTCGACAAGATTCCCGTCAAGTCGGACTACGCCGACCGCGGCGTGCGCGTCGTGCCGCCCGGGGTAGCCCGCTACGGGTCGTTTCTTTCCGAAGGATGCGTGTTGATGCCCGGATACGTGAACATCGGTGCCTGGGTTGGGCCTCGCACGATGGTCGATACGTGGGCCACCGTTGGTTCGTGCGCTCAGATCGGAGCAGATGTCCATCTCGCGGGTGGCGTCGGGATCGGCGGGGTTCTCGAGCCACCTCAGGCAGCTCCGGTGATCATCGAGGACGGCGCCTTCATCGGCTCCCGCGCAGTGATCGTCGAAGGCGTGCACATCGGCGCCGGCGCGGTGATCGCGCCGAACGTCGTTCTCTCGGCGTCGATCCCGATCATCGATGTCACGGGAGCTGAGCCGGTCGAATATCGCGGCGAGGTGCCGGCCCGGGCGGTGGTGCTCCCGGGCGTGCGACAGAAGGAGTTCGCGGCGGGCACCTACGGCCTACAGTGCGCCCTGATCGTCGGCGAGCGCAACGCGTCGACGGATCTGAAGACGTTGCTCAACGACGTCCTGCGCGAGTTCGAAATCGCCGTCTAGAGATCCGTCGATCCCCATGCAATCCGCTCGGCCGGCCCCGTCAGCGACGCGAGCCCGTCCGCGATCCGCACCTCCAGGTCGCCGCCTGGGAGATGCACGGTGACCGGGCTCTCGCACCACCCGCGCTCGACGGCGACAGCGGCCGCAGCAACCGAGGACGAGCCGGATGCGCTCGTCTCCCCCGCTCCACGCTCCCAGACGAGGACCGTGAGATCGTGTCGTCCGTCGACGCGCACGAGCTGGACGTTCGTGCGCGCTTCGAAGCGCGTGTGGGTCTCGACGAGCGGCCCGAGGCGAAGGAGATCGTCCCGGCTAGGATCCTCGAGCCGGATCACCGCGTGAGGGTTCCCGACCGATGCGGTGGTCAGTTCGATTCCGTCGACGGCCTCGGTCTCTCCGACCGCGAATGCACCCACGTCGGTGTCCGTCATGAGCGCGTCGATCATGCGCGCTGCGATCCGACGGTCTGCAGTCTCGATCGTCACCTCCTCCGCCCCGGTCTCGGTCGCGAGCCAGCGGGCGGCGATGCGGACGCCGTTCCCGGACATCTCGGCCGTCGATCCGTCCGGGTTCCAGATCGTCACAGCCGCGTGCGTGCCGTCGCGCCCCGTCACCTCGAGGACGCCGTCTGAGCCGATCCCCGTCTCGATCGAGCAGAGCCGCACGACTCGGGCCGGCGTGAGACGTCCGGCATCGGGTTGCTCCACGACGAGGTAGCTATTGCCGAGCGCGTGCCACTTCGAGAACTGCATCTGCCACCTCCTCCGGGCTCCGGGTGCCGTCAACGCTAACGAGGCCCGGGATCCGCCGCATCCACTTCCGCTGATACGCGGCATAGCGGCGCGTGCGGATGATGATCCGTTCGCGCGCCTCCGCCTCCGGAAGCGTCGCGATCTCGGCGAGTCCGAGCGCCTTGGCTGCCGTCGGTGAGACGCCCGCTTCGAGCGCCGCTCGCACTTCCTCGACGACGCCCTTCGCGAACATGTCGTCGGTGCGGGCGACGATCCGTCGCTCCAGCTCGTCGGCCGGGACGTCGATTCCGACGATCAGGGTCGGGTGGCGCGTCCCGCTTCCCCAGAGGCGGTCGTCGTCGGGGACGAGCGAGTGCCCGGTCTCGGCGAGTTCGAGCGCTCGCACGAGGCGTCGAGTGTCGTTGACGTGGACGGCCGCAGCGGAGCGTGGGTCAAGCGAGACCAGACGCTCATACGCCGCCGTGGGACAAGCCTCGACCTCGGACAGGATCCGCGCACGCACGCCCGCTCCGGGCTGCGGGGGCACCGCCATGTCGGCGAGGGCTGCGCGCAAGTAGAGACCGGTGCCTCCGCTTACGACCGCCGTTCCCGCGTGTGCAATGCCCTCATCGATCGCGTCGTGTGCCAGCGTCGTGTAGGCACCGACCGACATCTCCTCGGAGAGCTCCCGAATCGCCACGAGAGCCGTAGGGCGTTCTGGCTGGTTCGTGAGTATCGGCAGCCCTCGGTACACCTGGAGAGCGTCGCATGAGACCACACCGGTGCCGAGCCGGTCTGCGATCATCTCGGCGACGGCCGTCTTCCCGGAGGCGGTCGGGCCGAACACGGCGATGACGGCAACCATCGTGCTCTCGGTCAAGCGAGAACGGCCGACGCGATGCGACCCCGCAGCGTCGTCGAGGTCGAGCCTTCGATCGTGACGTCCACGAGGTCACCCGCTTCTCCGGTGCCCGTGAACACCACGGTCGTGTTGCGCCGCGTCCGGCCGCGCAGGAACGCCTCGTCGGTGCGACTCGGCCCTTCGACGAGGACCTGCTCGACCCCCCCGATGCGCTCTGCGTTCCGCTCGGCCGCGATCCGCTGTACGACCTCAACGAGCCGCTCGAGCCGCTCGTGTTTCACGGGTTCGGGCACCTGGTCGGCCATCACGGCGGCGTCTGTCCCGCGCCTCGGCGAGTAGATGAACGTGAAGGCGCTGTCATAGCGCACTTCCTCGACGACCTCGAGCGTCTCCTCGAAGTCGGCCTCGGTCTCGCCGGGGAAGCCCACGATGATGTCCGTGCCGAGCGCGAGGTCGGGAATCGCCTCGCGCAGTCGGCCGGCGAGCGTCAGGTAGCGCTCACGCGAGTACGTCCGGCGCATCGCCTTGAGAATCCGCGTCGAACCCGACTGCAGCGGCAGATGAATGTGTTCGCAGACCGCGTCACACTCGGCCATGGCGGCGATCACGGGCTCGCGGAAGTCCTTCGGGTGCGGGCTCGTGAAGCGAATGCGCTCGATTCCGTCGACGGCGTCGCAGGCGCGAAGCAGTTCGCCGAACTCGGTGCGGATGTCGGGCGCGAGGTCTCGTCCCCAGGAGTTGACGTTTTGCCCGAGGAGGGTGATCTCGCGAACGCCGTCATGGGCGAGGCGTGTCACCTCGGCGATGATGTCGCCCGGCCTCCGGCTCTGCTCGCGTCCACGTACTGCGGGGACGATGCAGTAGGAGCACGTCGAGTTGCAGCCCATCGAGACCTGCACCCACGCGTGGGCCGGGCGTTCACGGTGCTGCGGCAGGTGCCCGGCGAAGTGCTCGTGCGTGCCGAAGCGGCCGCGTTCGACCCCCTCGCCTCCCACGCCGACCCAGTCGCCGAGGTGCGGGATGGAGCCCGGTCCGAAGGCAACGTCAACCTGTGGGTAGAGGTCGAAGATCCGCTCCTGCTGGGCCTCTGCGAAGCAGCCGCCAACGGCGATCACGAGGTCTGGATTCTCGCGCTTGCGAGCACCGGCATCACCGAGGTACGCAGACAGCTTCGTATCAGGCTTCTCGCGGATCGTGCACGTGTTGAAGACGACGATGTCGGCGTCTTCCTTGGAGGTCGCCTCGCCGAGTCCGAGCGACTCGAGCATCCCCTTGATGCGCTCGGAGTCGTGGCTGTTCATCTGACAGCCGAATGTGGTCAGGTGATAGCGCCGCATGGCCTCAGTGTAGGCAAGGCGCGTGCGTGTTCGATGCCGCGTCGCGTCGCTCGGTCGGCGTCCATCGCTCAGGTGCAGCGGCAGACCACCTCCATGTCGTAGATTTATGTCTATGGGAGACGAGAGACGATCGCTCGTTGATGACCTGACGGATACGGTCCGGCCGGCGAGTACGCCCGTCGATCTGGTCGTGTCGCCGCAGCTCGAGGAGATCGAAGCAGAGCACCAGCTGCTCTGCGTGGGTCGTCGGCGTCTGCACGAGAGCATCGACATGCTCGCCAGCCTTGACACGATCAAGCCGGACGCTGCTGCGCTGCTCGAGCGCTATCGGAGGAACGAGGAAACGGTCTCCCGCCGTCGGGCCGAGCTGTACCGGAGAATCCGTGAGCTTCAGAGCGAGCACCTCGTGCAGACCGACAAGAACTGAGATCCCTGGCGAACGATGACGTCAGTCACCTCGAGCCGGCTGCTGACCGCTCCACAACGTCGAAAGCCCCGCCTGAGCAGGGCTTTCGGTGATCGGGGCGCCGAGATTCGAACTCGGGACCTCTAGTCCCCCAGACTAGCGCGCTAACCAGGCTGCGCCACGCCCCGCGACCGCGTCATCCTAGCGGGCATCCCGTTTCCGCCGCGACAATGGTGTCACCGGGGACGGCGTCATGGTTGCTGCGGCGCGCCGAACACCCCATCTAACGGTTTCGCCTAGGCGAAACCGTTGAGCTTCTTGTACAGCCGGTCGACGAGGTCGGGCATCTGCTCGAGCCTTTCGGTGATCACGCGGATCCGGTACTCGCGGAAGTGCTCCGGCTTGACGCTGAACGCCTCGGCGAGGCGCGCGAGCACGTCGTCCGACGGGACGGGCCTGTTGCCGTGAACGATGTGATTCAGATAGCCGGCCGAGAGATCCGTTTTGTCGGCGAGCGCCCGGTAGGTGAGGCCCGTCTCCGTCATCAGCCGTTCCATCGTTACGCCAAGACCGTCATCCGAGTATGCGCGACGCTTTGCCACTAGAGCTCCTCTATCCAGGTGAGAACGGTTTCACGAGGGATACGGTCGTCGGCGCCGGTTTCCCGGATTCGCACGTCGACCGCCCCGTCGTCCAGTGTCTTCTTGCCGACCGTGACCCTGATCGGCACGCCGAGCAGATCGGCATCGGCGAACTTCTCGCCCGGGCGCTGCGCCCGGTCGTCCAGCAGAACTTCGAGACCTCCGAAGGAGAGGTGTTCGGACAGCTCGACAGCAGCGTCGAGTACCTCGGGCGCGGTGCCATGGAGGGAGAGCACATGCGCGTCGTAGGGTGCGATCGAGCGCGGCCACGAGATCCCGTGCTCATCGTGCTGCTGCTCGACGGCTGCGGCCATGACGCGGCCGGGACCGATGCCGTAGCACCCCATCTCCACCGTCTGCTCCGTGCCCTCGTCGTCGAGGAACCTCGCGCCGAGCGGGGCCGAGAATCGCGTGCCGAGCTTGAAGATGTGGCCGACCTCGATCGCGGTCTGGAACGTCAGACGCCCACCGCACCTGGGGCAACTGTCGCCGTCGATCGACTGGCGGATGTCGGCGAAGCGTGCGGTGAAGTCGCGGCCGTGCTCAACGCCCTGGAGATGCCAGCCGGTGCGGTTCGCGCCTGCGACGAACTGGCCGTCGCGGAGCGTCTCGTCAGCGAGGATCTCGCCCTTGAACCCGACGGGCCCCAGCGAGCCGGGGTCGGCACCGAACGCCGCTCTGATCTCGTTCTCCGTGGCAGGCCGGAACGCGCCACCGAGTGCAGCCGCGAGCTTTGCCTCCTCGAGGCGGTCGTCGCCACGGATCAGCCCGAGGATGAGCCGGCCGTCCTCCATCGTCACGGGCATCGCCTTCGACGTTGCCGCCGGGTCGATACGGAGGAACTCGGCGAGAGCGTCGATCGTCGTGACGCCAGGCGTCGCAACCTCGGCCGGGCTCTCGAGACGCCCGGGAAACGCCGGAGCGCGAGGCACCCCACGCGCAACCTCGAGATCGGCCGCGTAGTCGCAGTTCTCGCACGTCACGAGCGTGTTCTCCCCTGAGCCGGAAGGCGCGAGGTAGTCGATCGACTCGCTGCCGCCCATCATCCCCGGCTCGGCCTGTACGGCCACGGCCTCGATGCCGCAGCGCTCGAAGATTCGCCCATACGCGCCGGCGTGCTTCTGGAAGCTGACGTCGAGGCCTGCCTCGTCGCGGTCGAACGAGTACGCGTCCTTCATCACGAACTCGCGCACGCGGAGCAGACCGCCGCGCGGGCGGGGCTCGTCGCGTCCCTTCGTCTGAAAGTGATACAGCGTCTTCGGCAGGTCGCGGTACGACCCGAGCTCGGCGAAGTGGAACGTCACCGTCTCCTCGTGCGTCATCGAGAGCACGAACGGGCGGCCGGCGC
Organism: Gaiella sp.; assembly: GCA_046590225.1. Taxonomy (GTDB): domain Bacteria; phylum Actinomycetota; class Thermoleophilia; order Gaiellales; family Gaiellaceae; genus Gaiella. The sequence goes on from JBKJVI010000086.1 coordinate 52,265, forward strand.
GGTCGGGGAACTTGAAGAGCTCCGGGATCGAATAGCGCCCTGAAGTCTCCCAGAGCTCGGCGGGCGCGATGACGGGCATCGACATCTCCTGACCACCGATTCCATCCATCTCCTCACGGATGATCTGAACGATCCTCTCATGCACGCGCCAGCCGGCCGGGAGGTAGCTCCAGAGCCCGGCACTGACCTGGCGGATCATCCCGGCGCGGACGAGGAGCTTGTGCGAGGTCGCATCCGCGTCCGCGGGGTCGTCACGCAGCGTGGGGAGAAACAGCTCTGTCTGACGCCTGACCATGCGGCTGCAGGTTACCGAAGCTGGCAACAATGACTTCAGTCGAGGGGAATCAGCGAGGCTTCTGCCATCGCGAGGGCTGCGGGCTTCGCCATCTTCAATCTCTTCGGTCGCTGCATGCCACCCTCGATCCAACGGTCGATCTCGTGGAAGAGCTCGTCGATCAGGATGTCGGACGACACCTTCTTGAGCACCCGCCCGTGCGCATAGAGGAAGCCGACGTCGCGCCCGCCGGCGATCCCGAAGTCGGCATCGCCTGCCTCCCCCGGTCCGTTCACGGCGCAACCCATCACGGCGACCTCGAAGGCCTCAGGGTAGGCCTTGAGGCGCTCCTCGACGACAACCGCGAGGCTTTCGACCCCGACGTTGTCCCGACCACAGGACGGGCAGGCGATCATCACAGGGCCTCGCTCACGCAGGCCGAGTGCCTTGAGGATCTCCCAGGCGACCTCGACCTCCTTCACCGGGTCTGCCGTCAAGGAGACCCGGAACGTGTCGCCGATGCCGTCGGAGAGGAGCGAGCCAATTCCGATCGCGCTCTTGATCGTCCCCGCGAACGGCGTGCCGGCTTCCGTGACGCCGAGGTGCAGCGGGTATGGAACCCGGGCGGCGAGCATCCGGTACGCGCGAATCATCGTTGGCACGTGCGTCGCTTTGACCGAGATCTTGAAGTCGCGGTAGTCGAGACGTTCGAGGATCGCCACCTCTTCGAGCGCCGCCTCGACGAGGGCCTCTGCCTGATCGCGCTGCGCGAGCTCTGCGAGATGTGCGGGAAGCGAGCCCGAGTTCGCCCCGATCCGCATCGCAACGCCCGCCTTCTTCGCAGCCTTGACGACCAGCTCGACCTTGTCCACGCCACCGATGTTGCCCGGGTTGATCCGCACGGCGGCGACGCCGGCATCGATCGCACGGAGCGCAAGCGAGGCATTGAAGTGGATGTCCGCGATCACGGGGATCGGCGAGAAGCGCACGATCCTCGCGAGCGCATCTGCGTCCTCAATCTTCGGTACCGCGCAGCGAACGAGCTCGCACCCGGCAGAGACGAGCGCGGCGATCTGGGCGGTCGTCGCCTCGACGTCGTGCGTCTTCGTCAGCGTCATCGACTGGACGACGACGGGGGCGCCACCACCGATCGTGACGCCGCCAACGCGGATCTGCGCGAGACTTCCCATCTCAGGACAGCCGGCCGATGTCGTTCGTCAAGCCGATCACGAACAACAACAGCACGAGCCCGATGCCGACCATCGACACGCGTTCGTAGATGCCGCGCGAGACGGTCTTCCCGCTGATTCCTTCGACGAGCGCGAAGACGATGTGCCCGCCATCGAGGGGCAGGAATGGCAACAGGTTCAGCAGCGCGATCGAGAGCGAGATCAGCCCGAGCACCCAGAGGAAGTTGTTCGTCGACTGTTTCGCCGCATCGGACGAGCCCTGGACGATCCCCACGGGACTCGAGATGTTCTTACGGCCCTCGCCGGTGACGAGCCGTCCGAGCGAGGTGAAGATGCTCTGTGACACGCGTCCCGTCGTGACGAGCGATTCACGTGCCGCCTCTGGCGGCGAGAGGCCTGCACCCGCGAGCAGGAAGCCGAGCCGGTAGACGCCGGCGTCTTCGTCTGCCGGCCGCGGCCCGAGCGTCACGCTGGCGCCGTCACGGATCACGACGAGCGTCAGCGGCTTCCCGTCGGATCCGGCGATCGTTCGAGGGATGAGCGTGCCCGTCATCGGCGTACCGTTGATCGACTCGATCCGGTCGCCGGCGACGATGCCGATCGCGGCTGCAGCGCTGTCGGCCCGGACGCCTTCGACCGTCGTTGTCGCCTTGCCCCCCGTCGTCATATAGAGCGCTGCGAAGATCACGATCGCGAAGAGGATGTTTGCGGCAGGCCCGGCGAAGATGACGAGCACACGCCGCCAGGTGGCAGCACGCCAGTAGGCATCCGGGCCGAGCGCGTCCCCGAGGTCGGTCAGACCCTTTTTGACGTCGCGTCTCATCGGCTCGCTCAGATCGGTGCCGGCAGCGACAGCGGCGAAGGTCGCAAGCGCAGAACGAGCCGCATCGTGGTCGCCGATCGAAAGAGCACGCCGCAAGCGCTCGGCAGCATCGCCCAGCACCGGTGCTTCCTCGAGGACACGTCCAAGCGACTGATCGACGTCGGCGGGAGCCGGCCGATGCATGCCCGGAATCTTCACGAAACCGCCGAGCGGAATCATGCCGATCCCGTACTCGATCTCCTTCCTCGTCCTCTTGACGATCGCAGGGGGAAAGCCGATGTAGAACTTCCGCGGGCGCATCTTGAGGGCAAGTGACGCAGAGAAGTGCCCGAGTTCGTGGATGAAGATGAGAAATCCGAGTCCGACGATGGAGATGAAAATCGTCATGCGGGTACGAGCCTCCGCTCCGCAAGGCGCCGAGCCTCGGCGTCGGCAGCCACGAGATCGGAAAGGTCGCGCGCCGGTGATCCGTCTACCTCGTCGAGGGCACCGGCCACCGTGTCAGCGATATCCAGGAACCCGATCCGCCCCCCGAGGAACGCCTCGACCGCGACCTCGTTCGCAGCGTTGTATGCGCACGGGGCCGTGCCACCGTGCTCCCCCGCAGCTCGGGCGAGCGCCAGAAGCGGAAATGTCTCGTCGTCGACCGCCTCGAAGCGAAGGTCGAGGCCGTGCTCGAGGTCGAGTGCCGCTGCTGCAACGGCGGGCCGGTCGGGATAGCCGAGTGCGAACGAGATGGGGACGCGCATGTCCGGGCTTCCGAGATGCGCCAGGAGCGCGCCGTCGCGAAACCGAACGAGCGAATGAACGATCGACGTTGGATGAACGACGACCTCGATGTTCTCGTACGGCAGGCCAAAAAGCCAGTGCGCCTCGATCAGCTCGAGTCCCTTGTTCGCGAGAGTCGCGGAGTCCACACTGATCTTTCGTCCCATCGACCAGGTTGGATGGGCAAGTGCGTCCGCGACGGTGACGTTCGCCAGCTCGTGAGCCGATCGGCCACGGAACGGGCCACCCGATGCGGTGAGTACGAGCGCGTCGATCGTCTCGGGCGCCCTCCCCTCGAGACACTGGAAGAGCGCTGAGTGCTCGCTGTCGACCGGCAGGAGGAGTCCCCCGCCTCGCCGATGCGCAGCGACGGCGAGCTCACCGGCGGCGACGAGGCTCTCTTTGTTAGCAAGAGCGAGCGTAACGCCGTGCTCGAGCGCCCAGAGTGTCGCCTCGACGCCTGCGAACCCGACGATGGCATTGAGCACGATGTCCGGCTCGCAGGCCTCGAGAAGCGGAATGGCGGATCCACCGACCTGCAGGTGCGAAACACCGTGCTCGAGCCCGAGCGCGTCGAGCGGCTGCGAGCCAGACATCAGTCCGCACAGTTCGAGATCGGCTCGAGAGGAGAGGATCTCGATCGCCTGGCGGCCAATCGAGCCCGTTGCTCCGAGGAGGGCGACGCGCTTCACACGCATAGCGTGCCAGTCACGGCATGGGTCACGTCAGCGCGAGGACCGTGTAGAAGGCCGCAGGCCCGGCCCAGAGGAGCGAATCGACTCGATCGAGCACGCCGCCGTGTCCTGCGAGGATCCGACCCGAGTCCTTGACGCCGAGGTCGCGCTTGATCGCCGACTCGAAGAGATCCCCGAGCGTCGCCGAGAGGGCTATAGCTGCGCCGAGGGCCAGTGCCTCGAGGTTCGTGAGGTACCCCTGGTCGTACATCGCGAAGAAGGCAACCGCCATGGCCGCGATCGTGCCGCCGACGAAACCCTCCCACGACTTGCCCGGCGAGATCCGTGGCGCCATCTTGTGTCGGCCGATCGCTCGGCCCACGGCGTAGGCGGCGGTGTCGTCTGCGAACACGGCGATCAGGACCGTGAAGATCACGAGACGACCGTTCTCGGGAATGTCGCGGAGCAGGAGCAACGCGGAGATTCCCCCACCGACCCAGACGACACCGAGGAGCGTGAGCGAGATCGCTGCGGTCGCTGACGGCCGCGCATCCGAGAAGCCGAAGATCAGGAACGCGACGAGGATCGTGGCGAAAATCCCTCCGACCATCCACGCGATGTTCCCCGTCTCGGCACCGACGAGCGTGAGCAGGAGTCCGACGTAGCCGCCGAGCACAATCGGGCGGAGGCCACGGCCCATCGTGTACAGCTCGTGGAGCGCGACCAGGCCGCCGATCGCCGCAAGCCCGAACAGCCACCAGCCGCCAAGCCAGACGAGGCCGAGGACGAGCGGCAGGAGAACGAGCGCCACCCCGATGCGCGACCAGAACCCGCTCATCGGCCGCCGAATCGCCGGTCACGGGACGAGAACGCAGCGAGGGCCGCGCGCAGGTCCTTGTCGCCGAAGTCGGGCCACAGCGTCTCGGTGAAGACGAACTCGGCGTACGCGGTCTCCCAGAGCATGAAGTTCGAGATCCGGAACTCGCCCGACGTGCGGATGAGCAGGTCGATCTCGGGCAACGCGGGCGCGTTGAGACGCGCGGCGATCGCGGCCTCGTCGACCTCGGCGGGCGTGAGACCGTCCTCGACGCAGCGGCGCGCAGCATCGACGAGCTCGGCTCGGCCGCCGTAATCGAACGCAATCCAGAGATCGAGCGTTTCGCGGCCCGCGGTAGAGATCTCCAGTGCGTCCATCGCCGCGCGCGTATGGGACGGGACTCGGTCGCGTCGACCGAGAAAGCGGGTGCGTACGCCCTGCTCTGCGAGATCGGGCAGCTCCCGGCCGATCGTCTCGTCGAGGATCTCCATCAGCGCCGCGACCTCGTCGGGAGGACGCGTCCAGTTCTCCGTCGAGAACGCGTACACGACGAGCGCTCGGACACCTTCGTCGATCGCCGCCTCGACAGTGCGACGAAGCGCTCGTGTTCCCTCGCGGTGGCCCGCTTCGACGGGCAGCCCCTTGCCCGCCGCCCAGCGGCCGTTCCCATCCATGATGATCGCGACGGTTCGTGCCCGAACTGCATCTTCCGACGGAGCCGACGTACCGATCTCTTCTGTCTCGTTCAAGGTCGGAAGGAGGTTCTAGACCTCCATGATCTCGGCCTCTTTGTGTTTCAGAAGATCGTCCAGTTTTTTCACGTGCTCGTCTGTGAGCTTCTGCACCTGCGCTTCGGCGCGCCGCTCCTCGTCGTCTCCCACAGCGCCGTCCTTGACGAGTTCCTCGAGATGCTTCATCACGTCGCGCCGTACGTTCCGGATTGCGATCTTGCCCTCCTCGGCGTACCGGCGCACCACCTTGACGAGCTCCTTGCGCCGCTCTTCGGTGAGAGACGGGATCGGGAGCCGGATCAGCTTGCCGTCGTTCGACGGCATCAGCCCGAGGTCGGACTCCTGGATCGCCTTCTCGATCGCCTTGATCTGGCCCGCGTCGTACGGCTGGATCGAGAGAAGCCGTGCCTCGGGCGCGGAGATCGTCGCCATGTTGCTCAGAGGCGTTGGTGTTCCGTAGTAGTCGATTGTGATCCGATCGAGCAGCGCGGCCGATGCCCGTCCGGTTCGGACGCTGTGGAACTCGACGCGGGTGGCGCCGATCGACTTGTCCATGCGCAGCTCACAATCGACGAGGAAATCCTCGATCGCCGTCATGTCAGGCCTCCTCTCGGGTCGCAACGATCGTGCCGATTCGCTCCCCCGAGGCAACCCGCACGATGTTCCCCTCGGCGAGCTCGAAGACGTGAATCGGGACGCGGTTGTCCATGCAGAGTGAGAGCGCGGTCGTATCCATGACCTTGAGGCCGCGCTCGATTGCCTCGAGGTGGGTGATCTCAGGGAGGAACTGCGCGGTTGGATCGGTGCGTGGGTCACCGTCGTAGACGCCCTGCACGCCGTTCTTGGCCATCAGGATCGCCTCCGCGCCTATCTCGAGCGCTCGCAGCGCCGCAGCAGTGTCCGTCGTGAAGAACGGGTTGCCCGTTCCGGCAGCGAAGATGACAACGCGACCCTTCTCGAGGTGCCGCATCGCACGTCGACGGATGTACGGCTCGGCGACCTCCGAGACGGCGATTGCTGACTGCACGCGGGTCTGTGCTCCGAGCTTCTCGAGCGCGTCCTGGAGCGCCAGGGCGTTCAGCAGCGTGGCGAGCATGCCCGCGTAGTCGGCCGTCGCGCGCTCCATCCCCTCCGCGGCCGCAGCCATGCCGCGGTAGAAGTTCCCTCCCCCGACGACGATTGCGAGCTCGGTGCCGGCCTCGCGGACGTCGACGACCTCGCGCGCGACGGCTGTCACCGTCTTCGGGTCGACGCCGTAGTCCCTGTCGCCCATCAGGCTCTCACCCGAGAGCTTCAGGAGGACACGACGGAAGGGAACGGGAGTGCCGACAGGCAATGGGGCCACCTTGTCGTCCGCCCGTGCGCTCACGATCCTGCGACCGAGATCCGCTTGAAGCCCTTCAACGTCGCGCCGCCAGCGGCGAGGGCCGAGCCGACAGACGCCGACTGATCGTGAATCCATGCCTGATCGGCGAGAACGCCGCCGGGTGCAGCCGCAAAGAAGCGCTTGCCGAGCATGCCGTCGACGATCTTCTCACGTGCAGCCTCCGGCTTGGAGAGCAACTCGTCGGAGTTGAGATATACCTGTCGTTCGGCCTCGATCGTCTCGGCCGGCACCTCGTTTCGGGTCGCCCACTCGGGGGCCGCGAACGAGATGTGCATTGCGAGCTGCCGGGCGAGAGCTTCGTCGCCGCCTTCGAGCTCCACGAGGACACCGATCTTGTGAGCCGGTGGATGGACGTACGCAGCGATGGTCGATGTGTCGGAGTAGCGCTCGGCACCGACGACGACGATGTTCTCCCCGAGCTTGCCCATCAGCCCCATGCGCTCCTCGTCGAACGACTCGACGACGCCGACGCCGTCCGCCTGAACGGCGCGCAGAACACGCTCGGCGAACGCCTGGAATTCCTCGTTCTTCGATACTGGCTCCGTCTCGCAGCCGACGCCGACGATCGAGCCAACGCCACCGTCGATGATCACACCGACAAGCCCTTCGGTCGTCTGCCGGTCGGCACGCTTTCCAGCTTGGGCCATCCCCTTCTCACGCAGCAGCGTGCGGGCGGCGCCAAGATCGCCATCCGTGTCCTGGAGCGCTCGCTTGCAATCCATCATGCCCGCGCCCGTGAGCTCTCGAAGCTCCTTGACGAGGCCTGCACTGATCTCGGTCACGTGTGTTCTCCTCTCAGTGAGCGACGATGCGCGGAAGCGCCTTCGCCTGCTCGATCCAGTCGGCGACGTCGTCCGCGCTCGGAACGCGACCAACGAGGTTTCGAGCCTCGTTCGTCTCGGCGAGCCCCGTGACCAGGTTGTCGACATTGCGTTGTGCGAGCTCGGGCACGGAGTCGACCCCCGCTGCCTCGAGCAACTCGGCGAACTGGGGAGCAACGCCGACGACCCGGATGAGGTCGGCGTGGTTGACGAAGCGGAGGACGCGCACTGCGTCGATCCCGGTCGCCTCGACGAGAGTCGAGCGGCCTTCCGGCGTCGCACCCTTTTCGAGCAGCGCGTCGATCGTTGCAACCCCGGCGCCTCTCAGCTTGTCGGCATATGCGGGTCCAATGCCCTCGATGTCGATGATGTCGCCGGTCTGCTCGGGAGTCGCTGCCTCGTCGGCGACAGGCTCGGCGGGCTTCGCGGCGGCTGCTTCCGCCTCCGCTGCTTCCGCTGCCGCTGCTACCTCGGCTGCAGCAGCCTTGGCCGCAAAGTCCTTCTCGGAGACCTTGCTCTGGCCGGCGGCGATACCGTCCGCGAGCGCGCGGACGATCAGCGAGCACGAGCGAATCGCATCGTCGTTCCCCGGAATCACGAACTGTGCCTCGTCGGGATCGCAGTTCGTGTCGACGATCGCGATCACGGGTAGGTGAAGGCGCTGGGCCTCACGCACGGCGAGCGCTTCCTTCTTCAGGTCGACGATGAAGATCGCGTCGGGCTGACGCTTCATGTCGGCGACGCCACCGAGGTTGGCCTCGAGCTTCTCGAGCTCGGCCTCCATCGTGATTCGCTCCTTTGCCGGGAGCAGCGCGAGCTGTCCGTCGTTCTTCAGCCTCCGAAGATCGTGCAGGTAGGCGATCCGATCCTGGATCGTGCGCCAGTTCGTGAGCAGCCCGCCCAGCCAACGATTTGCGACGAACGGCATGCCGACGCGTGTTGCCTCGGTGCGAACGGCATCCTGGGCCTGCTTCTTCGTGCCGACAAACAGGATCGTGCCGCCGCGCTCGGCGATGTTGCGCGCAAAGTCGTACGCGTCCTCGACGAGCTGCTGGGTCTGCTGCAGGTCGATGATGTAGATGCCGCCGCGCTCCGTGAAGATGAAACGCTTCATCTTCGGGTTCCAGCGACGTGTCTGATGGCCGAAGTGAACTCCAGCCTCTAGCAGCTCCTTCATGGAGACAACTGCCAACGGGACCAGCCCCTTTCAGTGTGGTTTCAGAAGTCGTGCTCCGACGGGCCTTGACGGAACCGGGCTCCGATCGCGGAGCCACGGCACCACCGCCCTGACGCTGATCGCCGGGTAGTTGGAACGTGAGTCCGGATGGTAGCCGAGAGCGGACTGTCGTCCGCTCAGCGGCGTGCGATGTCGAGCGCGGTAGCGAGGTCTTGAGGGAGCTCCGACGAGATGTCGATCGACTCACCGGTCAAGGGATGCTCGAAGACGAGGCGGCGCGCGTGGAGGAACTGCCGCTCGAGCCCGAGATCGCCGCCGACGCCGTAGACGGGGTCGCCACTCACCGGCAGGTCGATAGCCTCGAGATGAACGCGGATCTGGTGCGTGCGCCCGGTCTCGAGCTTGACATCGAGAAGGGTGTGCGCTCGCAGGGTCTCTACTACCTCGAACCAGGTGACTGCTTCACGTGGTGTCGGTGTGTCCAGCGAGTGGCGGGTGCGGTCGCGCCGATCTCGTCCGAGCGGGGCCTCGATCCGCCCCGACATCGAGGCCGGGAAACCACGAACGAGCGCAGCGTACGTGCGCTCGACCTCGCGCTTGCGGATCATCTCCTGCAGTAGGTCGTACGACTCGGATGACCGGGCGACGATCAGAAGGCCGGAGGTATCCCGGTCGAGCCGATGGACGATCCCGGGTCGGTCATCGTCATCACCGCCCTCGGCGCCATGCTCGAGGAGGCCCTGAACGAGCGTCCCCGTCCGGGTAGAGCCCGCCGGGTGCACGACGAGGCCGGTGGGCTTGTCGACAACGAGAAGGTGGTCGTCCTCCCAGACGATCGGGATGTCGAGCGATTCACCACGCAACGGCTCGACCTCGGGGACCTTGACCGTGATCTCTTCGCCCCCTTCGAGTCGAAAGCTCTTCGCGCGGACCTCCCCGTCGACGAGGACGAGCCCGCCGGCGATCAGACGCTCGGCAAGTGCCCGAGATTCGATCTCACGGCGCGCGGCGAGGACACGATCGAGCCGTGCGCCCGCCTGCGGCTCAGGAACGTGAAAGCGGAGCCGTGCCAACGCGAGGGCTTGCCCTGTCGGCCGCAACGAACGAGGCGAAGAGCAGCCCGACGCCGACGACGATGAACGTATCGGCGAGATTGAACGCCGGCCAGTAGGCGAAATCGAGGAAATCGGTGACGTGCCCGAGCCGAACGCGGTCGAGCAGGTTCGCGATGCTGCCGCCGATCACGAGCCCGAGAGCGATAGAAACGAGTGGATGGCGCTGCGCGGTTCTCGCGAAGAACACGAGCATCGCCCCCACGGCCACTGCCGTCAGGGCGATGACGGCGGACGTGGAGTCGGCGAAGAGGCCGAAGGCGATCCCGGTGTTCTGGACGTGATGGATGCTGAACGGGCCGATCGTCACGGCGGTGTCTCCGAGCGGCAGCTGCGCAACAACGACCAACTTCGTCAGCTGGTCGGCCACGATCGCTGTGCCGACGATCACGACGAGCGCGATCCACTGAGCGCGCCCTGCCCCGAGGCGCCGCTTCGCACCAGAGATCGGCTGCAGAGCATTCGTCGAGGATCCCATCCTGACATCGACGCGCCGTGGAGGCGCGCTGCGTGCAGGCTCGCTCACCCGTGCTCCTGCAACCGCTTGTCGTCGAGGCACAGGACCGCGTAGGGAATCGCGTCGAGTCGCTCTTCCGGGATGACCGCGCCACATTTCGCGCAGGTTCCATACGTGCCCTCGTCGATCCGCGCAATCGCCGCGTCGATCTCCTCCACCACGTTCTCCGCGTTCTCGCCGAGCGACTGATCCAACTCGCGATCGACGAGGTCCGTCGCGTGATCCGCGAGGTGCCGATCTCCTGCCGGCGAGTTGGACTCCCCTCCTTCGTCATCGGCGACGATGTCGGCGGCGGCATGGAGCATCCGCTCCCGCAACCCGACGAGCTCCGTTCGCCTCGACGCAAGATCGATGGTCATGATGCTCCTTCCTGAGCGTTGGTAAGGCGCCTCTCGGCCTCGTCGAGCGTCAGTCCGACGATCTCGACGGTCTTGTTCCTCGAAGACGTGCCACTGACGATCGTGACGCTGGGGCGTTTCAGGTCGAGCGTGGCGGCGAGGAGCGCGACGACGGAATCGTTCGCGCGCCCCCGTTCCGGCGCAGCGACGACTCTGAGCTTCCAGGCGTCGCCGTGGCGCCCGACGACGGCCGCACGAGAACCTCCGGGTGCCACCCGGAGGTCGAGCCGAATCGGTTTCGGATCTGCACGGGGCGTCATCACCCCACAGGATAGTCTCGGCTACCCGGCGAGCTTCCGCACATCGTCCGAATCGCTGCGTGGCGGGAGGGACGCCGTCCAGCCCGACGCCGGTGCGGACGTGTCGTCCGTCGCTTCCTTCTCCGTCTCCACGGACGCGACAGGATGCCCTTCGTCGACGACCGCGAGGGCCGAGCGCAGAAGCGCCTGCACGCGCCGGACGTCGCCCATCACCTGCTCCTTTTCGGTGATCGCATCGCGAAGCACCTTCCGGGCTTCGGCATTCGCCTCGGTCACGATCACGTCTGCTTCACGCCGTGCCGCCTCCTTCAGGTCCTGCGACGCACGCTCTGCCGAGACGAGCGTCGAGCGCAGAAGGCCCTCGAGTTCGACGTGGCGCGTCACCTCGGTTTCGAGCTCGTCGACGCGCTCGATGAGCTGCGACCGTTCGCGCCAGACTGCCTCGAAGCTGTCGGCAATGTCGTCCATCATCCGATGAACGGCGCTCTTGCGGTAACCGAGCAAGCCTCGCTTGAGCTGAATGTGTCTGATCTCGACGGGTGTCAATGGCATGACGGTCTCCTCCTTCTACTGCAGGCGCTCGATCACGCCGACCAGCACGCGCTGGACGACGACGAGCGTGATAATGGCAACGATTGGCGAGAGGTCGAGTGGACCAAACGATGGCAGGACGCGCCGAAAGATGCGAATGTACGGTTCACAGACGTCGTCGAGAAAGCGCTGTACCCGGTGGAGCGCGTAGGGCATCCGGATCCACGACGTCAGGACGTAGGCGAGGATCAACAGGATGTAGACATCGAAGAAGACCGAGACGAACTGCTGCACGGTCGATGCGATGTCAGCGAGCAGAAGAACAGTGTCGGCGATGCCCACGCTCGGGCTTTCGCTTCGACGCACGGAATCCCTGCGTTAGATCTGTGTCGGAGTCAGGCTGAAGCCTGACACCGACGCTCCACTCACCCTCAAGCCTGATTGAAGAAACCACCTTTGTCGAGCATGCGGGCACGCTCTTCGGCCGACACCTCGACATTCTTCGGCGTCAGGAGAAAGACCTTGTCGGCGACGCGCTGCATGCTGCCGTTGAGCGCGTAGGTCAGGCCGCTCGCGAAATCGATCAGCCGCTTCGACAGTTCGTTGTCGGCGCTCTGCAGGTTGAGGATGACCGGAACCGAGTCCTTGAACTTGTCCGCGATCTGCTGCGCGTCGTTGAAGCTTCGCGGCAATACGAGGTGCACGCTCGACTTGCCCGTGTCGGCGGACCGCAGCCTCGTGGGCCGAGACGACCGCGACGATGATGCGGCTGCGGCCGGAGCAGCTTCGAGGCTCGAACTCTCGTCGGTCCAGCCGTCCGGCTCCCGTCGTCTCGGAAGGCGCCGGACGTTCTGCCGCGTCGATCGCGATCGGTACTCCCGGTCGAGCTCCTCCTGCGTCTCGAGACCGTCCGCGTCCCAGTCCTCGTCCTCGGCGATGCCGAAGTAGACGAGCGTTCGATTCCAGACGTCGGAGAACCCCATGACGGGCACGATCGTATCCCAGACGTCGGATCGCGGCGTGGTCAGCTGCGGAACAACGTGCTGCCGACGCGGATCAGCGTGGCGCCCTCCTCGACACCCACCCTCCAATCCTGCGAAGTACCCATCGAGAGCTGTGCCAGGCCGTGCTGCCGGGCTAGTTCGGCGAGCCGCCGAAACGTGGGCCGACTTGCCTCGCCGTCCTCGCTGAAAGGCGGCATGGTCATCAGGCCGCAGATGCCGGGGTGCCGCTCGAGAAAGCCTTCGATCTCGGTCTCCTCGACGCCGCTCTTCGACGTCTCACCGGAGAGATTGACCTCGAGCAGAGCGGGAATCGTGAGCCTTCGGGCCGTCGAGTCCGTCTCGACGGCGTGCACGAGCTCGCAGATCGAGTCGACGATGCGCGCCTTGTTCGACTGCAGAGCGCCGATGAAGTGCCAGCGGAATCGGTCGCCGTGCAGCTCGTGCTTTCGCTGCATATCCTGGACGCGGTTCTCGCCGACGACCACGATGCCCGCAGCGGCCAGAACCCCCATGTGCTCGGGCGCGATGTACTTGGTGGCGGCAACGACGGTAACGGCCGGCCCAACCTCGGTGCAGATCGCCTCGTACGCCTCTGCGATCGTGGCAGCGTTCATGCGAAGTCCTCGCGTGCGCGTGCGAGGAGCCAATCTCGGTCGTTCAGGGTCGGTTCGGTCACGACTGCATCGAGCAGAAGCGCGAGAGCCTGTCCGACCTGTGGGCCTTCGGCGAATCCGATCGAGAGCAAGTCATCGCCCGTGACCGCGAGATCTCCGATGCGGTGTGGCTGTGACCGCTCGTGTTCGACGAGTCGCGCGAGCTCCGCGAGGGCTCCTTGCTCCCCCGCCGGCACGGGCTTCGCATTCAGGTCGGCACGCTTGTGGGCGATCAGGTCGAACGCAAGCTCCTCTCCGTGCTCGGCGAGGAAGCGTCGAGCACGGAGCTCGTCGATCGGGCCGTCGAGGCTGAACGCATGACCCGCCACGATCCTGGCCACTGCGTGCTGCACGTCCGTTGGATATCGGAGCCTTGCGAGCACGTCGCGTGCGATCCGTGCCCCGACGAGCGCATGGCTGTCCTTCCGCGCGTCGGCCTCGACCTTGCCAAGGTCGTGGAGGAGGGCGGCGAGGCGCACCACGAGGCGAGCGCCCGCATCGGCGGCGTTCTGCACGACGGTGAAGATGTGCTCCTCGAGTGGAAGCAGCTGCCTCGTCGTGTGCAGCGAGTAGCCGATTGCCGGGAGGAACTCGGAAATCACGTTCGTGAGCACGCCCGTGTCACGGGCGAGCAGCAGCGCCTTCATTGGTGCGCGGCCGAGGAGGAGCTTGGACAGTTCGCCCATCCCGTCCGCCTTGATTCCGCCGCCGATGCGTTCCGCCGAGACGTGCCCGAGGCCCGTCGCGTTCGCGCGCATCTGAGCCTGTGTCTCGGGCGCGACGTCGAACTCGAGTTGTGAGACGAAGCGAAGCGCGCGCACGAGCCGCAGCGGGTCCTCGACAAAGCTCGTGGGCGTGACCGTGCGGATCGTGCGACGCGTGAGGTCGCCCTGGCCGTCGAACGGATCGAGGAGTGCACCATCGGCGAGGCGACGGGCTATGGCGTTGATGGTGAAGTCTCTCCGCGCCATGTCATCGTCGAGGGAGATCGAGGGGCTGCTGACGATGGTGAAGTCCCGGTGTCCCGGGCCAGTCGAGCGCTCGGCGCGGGGTGGCGTGAGCTCGATTCCGGCCGGCGCGAGGGCGCGAATGCCACGGTCGCTCGGGTAGAGGCGCACGCCGACGAGCTGTCCGTGGACGTCCATGTCCTCCACACGCCCGTGTGGCTCGAGGAGAGCTCGAAGCTCGGCCTGGTCGACCCGCGGCACAACGAAATCCTCGTCGTGGTGCCGGAGCCCGAGCAACTCATCCCGGACCGCACCGCCGACGACGTACGCGTCGATCTCGAGCGAGCGGATGTAGGAGCGGATCTCGGAAGGCACAGTGTGATTCTGCACGTGCCGGTGGCTCGGCGGCGTCGGGCGCAGCTAGACGTGTGCGACGGCCTCGATCTCGACGAGTGCGCCAGACGGCAGCCGGGAGACCTCGAACGTCGAGCGAGCAGGCGGACGATCGCCCACGTACCGCGCGTATACCTCGTTCATGGCGGCGAAGTCGCCGAGATCCTGGAGGAAGACGCTGGTCTTCACCAGGTTCTCGAGCGAACTCCCAGCCTCCTCGAGAATCGCTTTGAGGTTCCGCAGTACCTGATCCGTCTGGGTCGTGACATCGCCTTCGATGGTGGACTCGCCGGGCTTCAGACCGAGCTGGCCGGCGACGAAGACGAGGTCGCCGACGCGGATAGCCTGGTTATAGGGCGCTCCCTGAAACGGTGCGGGAGCGTTCTCGGTGCGGATGACGCTTTTTTCCATGGTCTGCCTCCAACGGCCTAGGAATTGAGCGCTTCGGCAAGTGCGACGCCGAGCGCCTTGAAGATTGCCTCGAGTACATGGTCGGTGTTCTCGCCCTCGATGAGCCGCACGTGCAGGGTCAGCTGAGCCGTCTCGGCGAGCGTCGCCAGAAACCGAGCGGCGATGTCGGTGCCAAGGCCGCCTGCTCCCGTGAGGTCGGCGTTCGACGCCATGAGCGCGTGTCCGGACGCTTCGACCGCCACCATCGCGAGCGCCTCGGCTGCCGGCATCACACCGCTGCCGTGGGCGCCGTTGCGCAGGAGCGGTGCGAGTGCCTGCCCGAGCGCCGCTCCGGCAGCGTCGACCTCCGCGGCGGGCTCCCCCGGGTCGATCTCGAGCGAGAGATCGAACCGCCCCGCAGCGGCGAGCTCGGTGAGGAGGTGGTCGAGGAGCGGTACGCCTGTTGCGACATTCGTCTCGCCACTGCCGGCAGCGATGCGGGCCCCGCTCACAGCTCCTCGCGCACGATGTCCGCACCCAACGCGCGGAGCCGTTCGTCGATCCGCTCGTAGCCACGATCGATCTGACGGATGTTGCCGATGCTCGACTGACCCTCGGCGCACAGGGCGGCGATCACCATCGCCATCCCGGCGCGAATGTCGGGGCTCTCGAGCCGCTGACCGAAGAGCTTTGCCGGACCGGTGACGACAGCACGATGCGGGTCGCAGAGGATGATCCGCGCCCCCATGGAGACGAGCTTGTCGACAAAGAAGAGCCGACTCTCGAACATCTTCTCGAAGACGAGCACCGTGCCGGTGGACTGCGTTGCCGCGACGACCGCGATCGACGTGAGGTCTGCGGGGAACGCCGGCCAGATCCCGCTCTCGATCTTGGGAATCTGCCCACCGAGATCGTCGACGACGGCCAGCTTCTGGCCGGGACGCACACGGAGGGTCGTCAAACCGACCTCGAACTCGATCCCGAGTTTCCGGAACGCAGGGACGATCGCGATCAGATCGTCCGGCTCGACGTCCTCGATCGTCAGCTCTCCCCCCGTGACTGCCGCAAGGACAGCGAAGCTGGCCACCTCGATGTGCTCTGGTCCGATGCGGTACGAGCCGCCGCCGAGCCGGTCGGCTCCCTGGATCCGGAGGACGTTCGAGCCGATCCCTTCGATCCGAGCACCGATGCTGACGAGGAAGCGGCAAAGATCCTGGATGTGCGGCTCACACGCGGCATGTCCGACGATCGTCTCGCCCTCGGCGAGCACGGCGGCCATGATCGCGTTTTCGGTGCCCATCACCGACGCCTCGTCGAGGTACATGCGCTTGCCGACGAGCTTGTCTGCTCGCAGGTCGTAGGCGCCATTGATCTCCATCGTCACGCCGAGCTCGGCGAACGCATGGATGTGGGTATCGAGCCGCCGCCGGCCGATCACGTCGCCGCCCGGGGGCGGCACGACGGCCCGGCCGAACCGCGCAAGCAACGGCCCTGCGAGCAGGAACGACGCTCGGATCTCGCGACAGAGGTCGGGGTCGAGTTCGGTCTTCGAGACGCCAGAGCTGTCAACGCGCACCTCGTTCGGCCCCGTCCAAGTCGCATCCGCGCCGAGATCGCCGAGCAGCTCGACCATGACTTCGACGTCCCGGATCCGAGGCAGGTTTGAAAGCACGACCGCCTCGGAGGCAAGCACGGTCGCGGCGAGGATCGGCAGAGCGCCGTTCTTGTTGCCGGACGCGCGAATCGTGCCGGACAGTGGGCGACCGCCCTGGATGACAAACGACTGCATGAGGCGGGCGCTATCGTACCCGTGCTGTGGAGGTCACCCGAGACAATGCGTGGGCAACGCTCACGCGGTACACGACGAGCGAGTCGCTGCTCCGGCACGCGCTCGCCGTCGAAGCGTCCACCCGGTGGTACGCCCGGCACTTCGGCGAGGACGAGGAGCTGTGGGGCTGCACGGCCTTGCTGCACGACTTCGACTACGAGATCCACCCCACGCTCGACAAGCACCCGCAAGACGGTGCACCGATCCTCCGCGAGGAGGGCTATCCGGAGGTCGTGATCCTGGCCGTGCTTTCGCACGCGGAGCATCTTCAGATCCCACGCGAAACGATGCTGCAGAAGGCCTTGTTTGCGTGCGACGAGCTGTCCGGCTTCATCCATGCCTGCGGGCTCGTCCGGCCGACCGGGCTCGAGGGACTCGAGCCGAAGTCCGTGAAGAAGAAGCTCAAGCAGCCGTCATTCGCGGCGGGGGTGCATCGAGACGAGGTCTACGCCGGCGTCGAGCTCCTCGGGCTCGAGCTCGACCAACACATTGCGAACATCGTCAGCGCGCTACAGCCCATCGCAGGCGAGCTCGGGCTGCCCGTCTCGTCGTCGTAGCCGGAGTCAGCCGCGCCAGGGCACGACGACCGATGCGGGCAGGCCTGCGGGATGCGCCGTGGCTGCAGAGCGTGCCTCCGTCTCTCCCACCCAGATCTCCCCGGCGACCTCGAGATCCGATGCGTCAACGAGCGTGGCAGCCGCGAATGACACCGTCGGCCGCGCCGGCGCATCCCAGAAGACCACCATCCCACAGGATCGGCACGAGCCGCGACGCGCGTCGTGCTCGGAAACGGCTGCGCGCTTCCACCTCAGGGCAGCCTCGTCGACAACGGTGAGATCCTCCCGCGCAACGGCCGACGCAGCCCACGGGCCGCCGGTTGTCTCGACGCACGCAGCACAGTGGCAGACGATGAGATCGCGGACGGGGCCGTTGATCGAGTACCGAACTGCGCCGCAGCGGCAGGCACCGTCCCTCACGGGCGGAGCGCGGCAACGAGCCGGTCGAGGTCTCCCTCCGACGTCCACCAACCGCAGGAGACGCGGATGAGGCCGGAGCCCGGTATCTCGCGCACGTGGACGTCCGCCTCGCGGAGTTCGGCGACGATCTCTGCGGGTTCCCCGTCTGCCCGGAAGGCCACGAGTGTGGATCGGTCGACCGGTGTCACGATCTCCACGATCCCGGCAAGCCGATCGCGACAGCGGTCAGCGACAACCGCGGCGTGGGCGAAGCCCCATTCCGGGTGCCCCTCGATTGCAGCGAGCAGCGCGACAAGCGTGGCGGTTGCGATCCAGTTCGCGTCGAAGCGTGCGGCACCCGGGCGTGGCGTGAACGCCCCGTCGAGCTCGTACTGGGCCTGCGCGAAGTAGCTCGGCGAGATAACGCGCAGGCGTTCGGGGTCAGCGACGACGAGCCCGCCCGTCGAGTCCGGACCGCAAAGCCACTTCTGCCCCGAGATCGTGAGAAAGTCCATTCCGGAGGCGCTGACGGGGATCGCCCCGACCGACTGCGCGCCGTCGACGAGCACAGGGATCCCGGTCGTCTCCCGGAGCTCGCGGACGGGGAGCACGCGGCCCGTCGTCCAGAGGACCTGCGAGAGAGCGAGCAGCCTGGTTCGGGACGTCACCGCAGCGACGATGGCCTCGGGGTCAGGATCCGTGACGACGACGCGCGCGCCCGAAGCGTGGAGCGGGCCAAGGAGGCCGAAGTGCTCCTCCGAGGTCGTGATCACCTCGTCACCGGGCTGAAGGTCGAGGCCTGCAACGACGATGTTGCAGCCATCGGTTGTGCTGCTCGTCAGCGTCACATGCTCGGCCTCGACGCCGACGATGGACGCAAGGCTCTGTCGCGCGGTCTCCCGCAGGCCGAGGGTTCTCTCGAAGTACCGGCTCCCACTTCGTCCCTC
Source organism: Gaiella sp. (assembly GCA_046590225.1). GTDB lineage: Bacteria > Actinomycetota > Thermoleophilia > Gaiellales > Gaiellaceae > Gaiella. Next base: position 70,863 of record JBKJVI010000086.1, read on the forward strand.
CGTGAGATCGTGAGCGATCTCCGCTTGCAGCGCGTCCACCGTACTACGGGAGAGCGGGCCGAAGGTGCCGGCGTTGAGGTAGGTGATCCGCTCGAGCACGGGGAACTGCGCTCGCGCACTCTCGAACCCGGTGGGAGTGGCGATCGCAGGCGCGTCAGGCATGGCGCCATCTTGCACGACAGCGCGCGATACGCGCGCCCGGTGCGCATCGCCCGCCCACTTCTCTACGCTAGGCGGCCGATGCGTGTCGTCATTGCCGATCCCCCCGCATATACCCCGCCCTACGACCATGCGCTCGCCGGGGCGCTCGCCCGTCGCGGTGCCGACGTGCGGCTCCTGACCTCGCGCTTCCGGTACGGGGCGGTACCAGCTGCCGCCGGCTACACGGTCGACGACAGCCTGTACCGCGTCTCCAGCGGGATCGGAGGGACACGCGCGCGACTCGCCGTCAAGGCACTCGAGCACCCGATCGCTCTCGCCAGGCTCGGGCTCGCGCCGTGCGACGTCGCGCACGTGCAATGGACTGGTGCTCCGGACGTGGACGCCTGGCTCATGCGGACACGAGCCCCACTCGTCTTCACGGCCCACGACCTGCTCCCTCGAAGAACGGCGAACCACACGCGAACGTGGCGGCGACTCTTTGGCCGCTTCGACCGGATCGTCGTTCACAGCGAACGCGGGCGTCGGACGCTCGCTGCGTTCGGCGTGCCGGAGGCGAAGCTTCGCGTCATTCCCCACCCGGTCTTTCGCAGCACCCCCGTTCGCACAGACGACGGGAGGACGGTTCTCTCACTCGGTGTGATTCGCGAGTACAAGGGACTGCCGGATGCCGTCGAGGCCGTTCTGGGCGTCCCCTCGGCACGCCTGCTCGTCGCGGGCGACCCCCGAATCGACCTCGCCCCACTCCGCATCGCTGCCGGCGAGCGCGCGGAATGGCAACTCGGGTACCTGGGTCAGCCCGAACTCGAGCTTGCACTCGGCGCAGCCACGATCGCCGTCTTTCCCTACCGGGCAGAGCTCGACCAATCGGGGGCTCTCCTCCAGGCGCTCGGTGCGGGCGTGCCCGCCGTCGTCTACGACGTCGGAGGGCTCGGCGAGATCGTCGGAGCGTTCGGTGCGGGTCGTGTCGTGCCGTCGGGAGACGTGCTGGCGCTCCGTGAAGCCATTCGGACACTGCTGCACGACGCCGATGAGCTCGCAGAGGCGCGGGCCGGGGCGGCACAGGCACGCGACGCACTGACCTGGGACAACGCGGCAGCCGCCCACCTGGACCTGTACGGCGAGGTTGTATGAGGTTCGGGCGACAAGGTCGATTTCACGATCTCGCCGAGCGTCAGCTCGACCTCTTCGCGACCGACGACGCCGAGCTCCTGGTCGAAGCCGTGGAGGCCGAGTCGGCGTGGAACGCTGCACCTGCCGAAGAGGCGGAGGAAGCGTACGGCGACTACCAGCTCGTCGTCGATGCGATCGCAGACCGGCTGCTCGACATCCGTGAGTCCTACGCACACTCACTCGACGACGAGGCGTCCGCGGAGTACGTGACGGAGTTCACGAAGCAGGCCACACGGCGCTTCCGGCGCTACTCGACCCTGCTCGCCGATCTGGACGCTGATTAGCCGCCCTCGAGGGATAGCTCGCTGGGATCGCGCGGGCGGAGACAGTGCGCGAGCTTGAGGTGCACGGATGCCTCCTCCTGCCGCCCTTGCTTCACGAGGGCGCGACCGAGGGCGTAGTGCGCATAGTCGTCGACAGGCGAGAGCTCGAGCACCTTCCGAAACTCGAGCTCGGCGGCGTGCCAGTGCATGATCCGGAAGTACGCGATCCCGAGCGCCTCACGGATCGATGCCTTCTCGGGCTCGAGCCGTCGGGCCTTCTCGAGCGGCACCGTGGCCTGCGCCGCCTCCCCGTCGCGGAGCCGGGCCTGTCCAAGCCGGAAGAGCTCATATGCCTCACTCACGATCCAATGGTGCCAGTTCGCTTACCCCTTGCGAAGCGACCGCACCGCGAAGAAGCCGCGGAGCCGCTTGCCAGGGCCGAGCCGTTCGCGCAGGACGGCGAGCACCTTTCGAAGCTCGGCCCGGGTCTGGTCTGCAGCAGCAGCGGCAACGGTCGGCGGCCCGTATCGCGCACGCGAGAACGCGCTGGCAAACGCGTCGCTCCCGACACCGAGCGCCCGGAGCTCTACGACGAGCTGCGAGACCGGAGCCGAGACCGTCACGGGCGCCCCCTGATCACACATGAATGCAGCGAGCTCAGCGCGTGCCGCTGAAGCCCGCCCGCGGGGATCGCGCACGGCCGAACGCGTGAATCGGCGCACACCCTTCGCGCCGGCGAGCACGACGAGCGCCGCGACGATGAGGGCGAACGGTGCAATCCCGATCCAGTTGACACCGTTCTCGACCGGCTCCTGCAGCCGGGTCGGCGTGCCTCGACGCGTCGGCGTGCGGCCGATCGCCGAGGAGCCGAGGAATCGGCCAGTCCCGAGCGCCCGAATCGCGTCGGCGGAGTCCGAGGCATTCGTGTACGTGGCGGACAACGTGCCGCGTCCCGGCGTGGGGTCGAACGGGAGCCAGCCATATCCCGCAAACCACACCTCGACCCACGCGTGGGCGTCGTGATCGGTGACCGTCCATCCATTATCCTTCCACGTACCGCTCGAGAACCCGACGGCCACGCGCGCCGGAATGCCGAGGTAGCGAAGCATCAGTGCCATCGTCCCTGCGAAGTGCTGGCAGTAGCCGCTCTTCGTTCGCTGCTCGAAGTCGGCTAGCGGCGGCAGGTTCTTCGGCAGAGGCGGGCGCTCGTCATACACGAAGCCACCGCCGGTGCGAAGCCAGCGTTCGATCGCGATTGTGGCCTGAAACGGCGAGCCGGACTTCGCGGTCAGTCGCTGTGCGTCGCGCCACATCGCACGATACGGCAGGAGGGGCTGGAATCGTGTGTCGCTAAAGATCGACTCGACCGCTGCCACACGGCCCGGCGACCCAAACGGTGGCACTTCGGGCCGCCCGACATCGAGGTACCGCGACAGCGAGCGAGGATATGACGGCGGCGACTCCACGAGCTCGGCAGGGGTCGGCCTCGGCGCGTAGCTCCAGACGGTGTAGCGACGGAGGGCCACCGACCCGCCTGCCTTGACCATGACGCCTCCGCTGAGGACGCGCGGCAGCGAGATCGAGCCCGTGTCGATGGCGACCGGCTGCGCCGCAGCGACGACGTGATCGTCGAGCAAGGCGCGCACCTCGATCTCCTGCTTTACCCAGTTGCGTGCCCGCCCCGCGGCAGGGGGCAGAAGCACATCCGAGGGGAGCTTTCGTCCGTCCGACGTCTGCGTGGTCGAGTACAGCGCCTCGACCCACCGATCACCTGCGAAAGAGTCGAGTGTCGTCGCGCGCCAGTACAACCCACGACGTGGCGCCGTGATCCGGAGCACAGTCGTCTTCCCGGCAGGAAAGTCGATCCCCGCGTAGTTCGAGCTCCACACGAGCGCAACCGTCCGACCCGCGTGCGACTCCCCGAACAAATCCCAGCTCCGCCAATCGAGCGCGGCGACCGACGGTCGGGCTCCGATCCCGGCAAGCACGACGGCAGCGATAGTGACGGCCGCCACGACGGCAACGCCGGGACCGAACCCTGCTCGACCCGGCATCGCGGCGACCGCCAGGGGCCAGAGGACGGCGGGGAGCGCGAGTGCGCCCATCGCGATCGTGTTGCGGGAGGGGTTGATGGTCGCCGGGATAGCCACCCCGGCTGCAACGACGATCACGGCGACGAACGGCCTGTCGCACGCGAGCACTGCGGCTCCGAGAGCGAATGCCGCCGCGAGGAGCACGACAAGCGCAGCGAGCTCCGTGTGCGTCGCAGCCACGAATGGCGGGGCGATGGCGTAGGCATCGGCTGCTCCTCGATCGACGATCTCACCGACGCTCGCCGACGACGTTCGCACGAGCACTACCGCCAGAGCGAGCCAGACGAAAACTGCGATACCAAGGCGGGTACGGCTGCGCGTCGGGAGAGACGGAAGCACCGCCGCTACCGCGACGGGGACGAGGACGCCGGGACGCGCGCCGACTTCGAGCGTCGCCCACGCGTACAGCACGCCTGCCACCGGGATCGAGGCAGCGACACCCCGCCGCATGCGTGCGCTACGCACTGAGCGACCTCGTCAGCCCACCCGACAGGGCATCCACGATCGACGTGTCGGCAGAGATGACCGCGACGGGGATCCCCTGAGCGACGGCTCGTAGCAGTGCGGGTTGGGCTCGATCGCGAGACCGGCCAACGAACGTTTCGGCCGCGACTGCGACGAGCGCCGCGGAGCGGCCGCGGCTTCTCAGCTCGATCAACGGCTCGACGGCCAGCTCAGGCCGCCCGGTCACCACGATGATCTCGCGGGCGTGCGCCAGTGGCCCTGCCGCCGCACGTAGGGTGCCGACGACACGGGCTCCAGCCACCGGCATTACGGCGGCGAGGGCGTCGAGTGCGACGTCCCAGTCGTGCCCTCCAGAGGTCACACGAACGGGGTCGAACGACGGCGACGAGCCGACGACCACGACTCGCCGTCCCCACAATGCATGCGCGAGGGCGAGTGCACCGGCTGCTCGAACGGCCGCATCGAAGCTCGATTCGCCCGCCGGCCCCGCTGTCCCGTCGGCGTCCTGATCGAGCACGATCACGAGCTCGTCGCGCGGGGCGTCGTCGAGCTCCTTCACGATCAGCCTGCCGCGCCTCGCCGTGCTCGGCCAGTGGACGGCTCGAAGTGGCTCCCCCGGCGTGTAGTCACGGATCGCATGGATCTCGAAGCCGGACGAGCTGCGGAACGCCGAACGGGCAGCGCCGGACTCTCGTGCGCCCTGGCTGGAAAAAACCGAACGGAGAGCAGGGACGCGCGGGCGGATGAGAACGATAAGGCCGTCGTCGAGGCGCTCCTCGACACGTTCCAGACCGAGCGGATCCGTCAGCGTGACCTCCAGCGGCCCGAGCGCGTGTCGGCCACGCGCGAGCCCGGAGAACGCGAACTCGGCCTGCGCTCCGTGCATTCGCAGGTCACGCTGCGTCGGGCCGAGTCGCTGTCGGAGCACGACGGATCCGCCGATGAGCTGACGGCGGTGCCGCACCCGAACGACGATTCGGACGTCTCCACCCTCGACACGCTCGCCTGGCAGCAGGCGTCGCTCCACGTCGGTCGATCCCCGGGCACGCCGGGCCCAGACCCGAGCAAACAGACCGGCCAGCAGAAGCCCCACACCGACGACCATGGCTGGAGTCGAGCCAAAAGCCCACGAGGCCGCAAGGGCAATCACCCCGAGCGTGACGGCTCCGGAGCTTCGGCGCTTCACACCGGTGGCGGCGCGCCCTCAAGTGCTTCGCGCACGGCGTCGGACGCATCGAGACCAGCCGAGCGCGCCTCCGGGGCGAGCAGCAGGCGGTGACTCAGCACTGGCTCTGCCATCGCACGAATGTCATCAGGCGTGACGTACTCCCGCCGACTGACGAGCGCATGAGCCTTCGCGAGTCGGAGCAGCGCGATCCCCGATCGCGGACTTGCTCCGAGGGCGAGATGAGGGTTGTCGCGCGTGTGCTGGAGAAGCGAGACCACGTAGCGCGTCACGCTCTCCTCGACGAAGACATCTCGTGCCGCGAGGATCGCAGCTTCGATCTCTGCGCGACCCGCAACGGCGGTGACGCGACCGAGCGGCTCCTCCGCGGTCTGCTCCGAGAGCATGCGCGCTTCCTCGGCCGTCGGCGGGTAGCCAATCGCCATTCGCACTGCGAAGCGATCGAGTTGGGCCTCCGGGAGTGGGTACGTCCCCTCGTACTCGACCGGGTTCTGCGTGGCAATCGTCAGGAATGGGCGCTCGAGCGGATAGGTCTCGCCGTCGACGGTCACCTGCGCCTCCTGCATTCCCTCGAGCAGCGCCGACTGAGTCTTCGGAGAGGCCCGGTTGATCTCGTCGACGAGCAGAACGTTCGCGAAGATCGGCCCTGGTCGGAACCGGAACCGCAGCGCCTGTTGGTCGTAGACGTTCACCCCCGTGACATCAGAAGGCAGCAGGTCAGGCGTGAACTGAAGCCGCGAGAATCGGAGGTCGAGCGTGCGCGCGAGTGTCTTTGCGAGAACTGTCTTGCCGACGCCCGGCACGTCTTCGACGAGCACGTGGCCCTCGGCGAGGAGGCACAGCAGCGGCAGCCTCAGCGTCTCTGCGGGCGCATGGACGACCGTCGCGAGGCTCGCAACGACGCGCTCTGCCACGTCCGCCGCGGCCTGTGCCCTGGAGGGCTCGAGCACGGCGGCCTCACTCACCGGCGTTGCTCCAGAAGCCGCTCCACCTCGTCGAGCACAGCGGCAGCGATCGCCGGCTTCGGAGCAAGTGGCACATGGGCCTCGCCGTCGGCGGTCACGAGCGTGACTTCGTTGTCGACCGAGTCGAATCCGATGTCGTCTCTCCCAACGTCGTTGTACACGACGAGATCGACGTTCTTCTCCGTCAACATCCGGCGCTTGCGCTCGAGCCCTGCGGCACCGTGCTCGGCTCCGAAGGCAACGAGAATCTGTGTGGCCGTGCGCCGCTCGCCGAGCACCCGAGCGACGTCGGTCGTCGGAGTGAGCTCGACCTGCCACACTTCACCGTCTTTCGCCCGCTTCCCGTCGACCGGCGTTACTGCGCGGTAGTCACCGACCGCGGCAGCCATGAGGATGACATCGGCTCCTGCTCGACGGAGCGCCTCGCGCTCGAGGTCGGCAGCGGTCGGTGTAGAAACGACCTCGACGCCCGGCGGAAACGACGCCGACACGTTTGCGGCGAGCAGCGTGACGCGAGCCCCGCGCTTGTGCGCCTCATCGGCAAGCGCGACCCCCATCCGGCCTGATGAGCGATTGCCGATGAAACGGATCGAGTCGATCGGCTCGCGGGTACCTCCTGCCGTGACGACGACGTCGAGTCCCTCGAGCGTGCGTGATCGGCCGAGGAGAGCGTCGATCCGCCCAACGATCTCGCCGGGTTCCGCCATGCGCCCGACGCCGACCTCGCCCTCCGCGAGCTCGCCACTGGCAGGCCCGACGATCTCCACGCCACGCTCGTGGAGCAGCGCGAGGTTGATCCGTGTGGCGGGGTGCTGCCACATCCGAATATTCATTGCGGGCGCGATCAGCAACGGCCCGTCGTGTGCGAGCACCGTCTCGGTAAGAAGGTCATCGGCAAGTCCATGGGCGATCCGGGCCATCGTGTGTGCGGTGAGTGGAGCTACGACGACGAGGTCGGCGCGCTGCAGATGCGGGTAGAGGCCCGCCGCGTCCAGCGCCGGGACCGGGTTGCGCGCGAGCGCGGCGAACGTCTCGGCTCGGACGAATCGCTCCGCCCCTCGCGTCGGCATCGGGAGCACGTCGTGGCCAGCACGCACGAGCAGGCGAATGACCTCGCATGCCTTGTAGGCCGCAATTCCGCCGGTAATCCCAAGAATGATGCGCGCCACGAACATAGTGTGCCCGTTACGACGGGCCGAGTGTTGAGCGCGAAGGCGAAGAGAGAACTAGGCGGGCGAGGTGTAGCGAATCTTCGCCTGGGCGATCTCTTCCATCGCCATCGTGAGGTAGTTCTTCGAGCGCGACTCGATCAACGGCGGCGGCGCGCTGTCGAAGCCCATCCCCTCACCGAGCTGATGGTGATAGCTGTTGATCTGGCGGGCGCGCTTCGCAGCAACGATGACGAGCGCGTAGCGCGAGTCAACGTGCTCCAGAAGATCATCGATGCGAGGTTCGATCACGAGGGTGCCATGGTAGCTGCGAACTCGAGCTCCTGCTCGACGATGGCGCACAGCGACCCCGTGGCCCGCTCGACATCGTCGTTCCGAACCATGTAGCGGAAGTTGTGCGCCTGCTCCAGCTGGTGGCGTGCAAGCTCGATCCGGGCCCCGATCTCACCGGTCGACTCCGTTGCCCGCTCCCGGAGCCGCCGCTCGAGCTCCTCGACGGGCGCAGCAATGAACAGCGTGACGCTTCCCGGAACGCTGTCCTGCACGCGGAGTGCGCCGTCGAGCTCGAGCTCGAGAACGCAGACGCGACCGTCGTCGGCCACGCGCTGCATCTCGCTCTGCAAGGTTCCGTAGCGTTTTCCCGACACGTACTCGACATGCTCAAGGAATGCGCCCTCTGCGATCCGCGCCACGAACGGTTCCTCGTCGAGAAAGTGATACTCGATGCCGTCGGTCTCGCCGGGCCGCTGCGGGCGAGTCGTCGCCGAGATCGCTACCTCGAGCGCGGGTATGCGCTCGACGAGAGCCTTGATCAGCGTTCCCTTGCCGGCTCCCGATGGGCCGGTGATCACGAAGACGGGAGCGTGGCGCACGCGGCGGGCCGCTTGCGCTATCGGTTGAACAGCGACACGAGCTCGGCGCGCTGCCGCTCGGAGAGCCCGCCGACCGTCTTCGACTGGCTGATCCTGCACTGGTTCAGAAGTCGCGCGGCCTTCACGCGGCCGAACTTCGGCACGGCCATCAACATGTCGAAGACCTTTGCGGTCGAGACATACTCGGGAGGATCGAGAAGGATGCCTTCGATCTGAACGGTACCGTCCTTGAGATCCTTCTTCAGCTGCGCGCGGCGGACACGAATGTCGTTTGCCCGCTTGAGTGCTTCCATCCTCTGGTCGAGCGACCGAGCGGGTGCCTGCACTTGAATCTTCGACGCAACCATGAGCGGACGAGTCTAGCAACCCAGCAGGCAGGGTCAAGTGGAACCGTTTTCGCCTATTTGCAGGCAAATCGTCCGATCAACCGTTGGCAACCCCACGAACTTCGAGTGGATCGCCAACCCCGCGTGCCGTGGCTTCACACTTCAGCTCGTCTCGGATCCGACCGGGTGCTGCCGGATCGGTAAACAGAATCGTGCCCAGGGAGACAACGCTTGCGCCCGCCGCGATGAGCTCGAGCGCATCCTGGCCGGACTGCACGCCTCCGAGTCCGACGATGGGAACATCGACGGCACGGGCACAGGCCGAGACGCAGGCGAGGGCCACGGGCTTGAGCGCCGGGCCGGAGTATCCCCCGAAGCCCCGCGCCAGCCTGGGCTTCAGCGTGGCCGGGTCGAGCGCCATGCCACGGAGCGTGTTCACGAGCGTGAGACCATCTGCTCCGGCAGCGACGACGGCGCGGGCAGACTCGGCGATGTCGGAGTTGGCGGGCGACAGCTTGGCGTAGAGCCGCGTCTTCGTCCGTTCCCGACACGCCGCGACGATCTCGGCGGCAGACTCGGGTGCCTCATCGACGTTCGGACACGAGAGATTGAGCTCCACGACGTCGACGTCATCCCTTTCCTCGAGACGCTCGCAGATACCTGCGTAGTCCGACGACGAAAATCCTCCGACCGAGACCCAGACTCGAAGGTGTTGCGCGGCGAGCCGCGGCAGGGTTTCCGTGAGGAACGCGTCGATTCCCGGCCCCTGCAATCCGATCGAGTTCAACATGCCGGACTCGGTCTCCACGATCCTGACCGGCGGATTCCCTTCGCGCGGCTCCGGGGTGATGGTCTTCGTGACGAAGGCATCCAGCTGCGCGGCAACGCCTGGAGCGGTCAGTGCGTCGAGGCAGCCGCTTCCGTTGAGGAGTGGGACACTCATGCCGCGCGCAGCACCGGTCCGGCGACGCAGAGGCGCTGAAGCCTTCCGTCGACCTCGACGACGCACCCGTAGCAGGCTCCATAGCCACATGCCATCGGTGCCTCCCACGCGAGCTGCGCCCGCGGCACGCGCGCGCGCACCGCCTCGAGCATCGGCTCTGGGCCGCACGCGAGCACATCCATCGGCTCGGCCGGGAGGATGGACGTCACGAGGACGGGGTCGAGCGCGACCTCGGCGCCGGGGAGCAACGCCGCAGCCTCGGCGTGATGGGCGGAGCGGAAGCCGAGAATCGCCGGTACCGCACCGAGTACCTGCGCCACGTAGGGAAAGGGCGCGATCCCGATGCCGCCGCCGACTATCAGCGGGTGTGGGACATTCAGGTCGAAGCCGTTCCCGAGCGGGCCGAGCACGTGCAGCCGCTCACCGGCCTTCAAGGCGCAGAGGGTTCGAGTCCCCGGGCCGACCGCGTCGATCAGAAAGCAGAGTTCGCCGCCGTCCACTCGGCAGAGCGACATCGGGCGCGGCAGGACGTGACCCGGCGGGTGAAGCATGAAGAATTGTCCGGGAGTCCCCGGCTCGATCCCCCCGGCGACAACCCGGAGCAGCGTGTACGGCCCGATCGGCTCGGTGCCGGTGACCTCGACCACCTCACCGGTCGCGCCGGCAACCGGACGGGATCCGGTCAAGCCCCGATCCCGATGCGCTCCTGGAGCGAGAGAGCGGTCTCGGCGCGCGCGTTCGCGATAGCGTGCACCGCGGCCGCCGCACCGGAGATCGTCGTGATACACGGGACGCGCGCACCGAGGGCGGCCTCCCGAATGCGGTAGCCATCCGCGCGGGCGCCCGAGCCCTGGGGCGTATTGATGATGAGATCGCACCGGCCGTCCGCGATGAGGTCGACGACCGTCTGCTCGTCGGCGGCGGCGTCGGCGACCTTCGCCACCTCCCCCACTTCGAGACCCGCGGCGCGGAGCGTGCGCGCAGTGCCGTCGGTCGCCACGATCTCGAAACCGAGCCCTGCGAGGGCGGCCGCAATCGAGACGACGCTCGGCTTGTCGTTGTCGTTCACCGACAGGAAGGCCGTTCCCGTTGCTGGCAGTGGGCGACCCGCAGCGCGCTCGGCCTTCGCGAACGCGGTCGGCAGGTCGGATGCGCTCGCCATCACTTCGCCGGTCGATCGCATCTCAGGCCCCAACACCGGGTCGGCGCCGGGGAACCGCGCGAACGGAAGCACCGCAGCCTTCACGCTTACCTGGGTCGGCCGGGGTGTCGGGAGGTCGAGATCGCGCAGCGTCTGTCCGGCCGCCAGCTTGCAGGCGGCTTCGACGAGGTTGATGCCGATTGCCTTGGAGGCGAACGGCACCGTGCGCGACGCCCGAGGGTTCGCTTCGAGCACGTACACCGTCGAGTCCGCGATCGCGAGCTGAATGTTCACGAGACCTACGACGCCGAGCGCGGGCGCGAGTCGCTTGACGATGTGCTCCACCTCGAGCGCGTTTGCAAGCGTCAGCGACTGCGCGGGCAGCACGCACGACGAATCACCGGAGTGGACGCCTGCTTCCTCGACGTGCTGCATGACGGCGGCGATGAAGACCTCCTCGCCGTCGCAGAGCGCATCGACGTCGATCTCGACCGCGTTCTCGACGAAACGATCGACGAGCACCGACCCCGAGACGGCGCTCATGGCCTTCCGCAGTTGGGCGTCGTCGTAACAGACGCGCATCGCTCGGCCGCCGAGCACGTACGACGGGCGGACGAGCACCGGGTAGCCGATCTCGGCGGCAGCAGCGATTGCCTCTTCGACCCCCTCGACCGTCGACCACGGTGGGCAGCGAATGCCGAGTTCGTCGGCCAGGGCACCAAAGAGCTCGCGATCCTCGGCAAGATCGATCGCCGTCAAGGGAGTCCCCATGATCTGGTAGCCGGCAGCCTCGATGTGGCGGGCGAGACGCAACGGCGTCTGACCCCCGAACTGTGTCACGACTCCCTCGGGTTGCTCCCGGTCGAGGACCGCGAGCACCTCCTCGGGCGAGAGCGGCTCGAAGTACAGCCGATCCGACGTGTCGTAGTCGGTCGAGACGGTCTCGGGGTTGCAGTTGATCATCACCGCCTCGTACCCGAGCGCCCGGAACGTCTGCACCGCGTGCACGCAGCAGTAGTCGAACTCGATCCCCTGGCCGATCCGGTTCGGGCCGGAGCCGATGATCACGACGCGTGGCTTTGTCGCAGGTGGAAGCGCCTCGTCTTCCTCGCCCCACGTCGAGTAGTAGTAGTTGGAGCGGGCCTCGACCTCACCGGCGCACGAATCGACCCGCCGGTAGGACGGTTTGATGCCCCGTGCGTAGCGCGCGCGACGCACGTCGTCGCCGCTCGTCCCCCAGGCGGCGCCGATCGAGTCGTCGCCCCAGCCCGCGCGCTTTGCGCGAAGAATGTCGAGCGACGCCAGCTCGCGTCGCGCATGAGCGAGCTGCTCCTTGAACCAGGGATGGACGCCGTCGGGGATATCGTCGAACGTGGCCCACGGAGTTGCGGAGCCGGGGTCGAGCTCGCGCGAGCCGAACCCCTTGAGGAATGCCTCTGTGAACGTCCGGCCGATGCCCATCGCCTCGCCGACCGATTTCATCTGAGTGCCGAGCGTCGTGTCGGCACCCGGGAACTTCTCGAACGCAAACCGGGGGAACTTCACAACGACGTAGTCGAGGGTCGGCTCGAAGCTCGCCGGCGTCGTCTTGGTCAGATCGTTCGGAATCTCGTCCAGCGTGTAGCCGACGGCGAGTTTTGCCGCGACCTTCGCGATCGGGTAGCCGGTCGCCTTCGACGCGAGCGCGGAGGAGCGGGAGACGCGTGGGTTCATCTCGATCACGCGCACCTCGCCCGTGTCGCGGTTGCGCGCGAACTGGATGTTGGAGCCCCCGGTCTCGACGCCAACCGCACGGATGATTGCGACGGAGGCGTCGCGGAGCTCCTGATACGCCTCATCCGAGAGCGTCATCTGCGGCGCCACCGTGACGGAATCGCCGGTATGAACGCCCATCGGATCCAGATTCTCAATCGAGCAGACGATCACGACGTTGTCGTTCAGATCGCGGATCACCTCGAGCTCGAACTCGTCCCAGCCGCGAATCGATTCCTCGACCAGGACCTGGGTGATGGGACTCTCGCGTAGGCCGCGCTCGACGATCGCGCGCAGTTCTCCCTCGGTCTCGGCGAAGCCGCCGCCGTGTCCGCCGAGCGTGAAGGCGGGGCGCACGACGGCCGGCGCCGGAATCGGCCCGAGCTGATCGATCGAGGTGACGATCTGCGAGCGCGGCGTGCGGAGGCCGCAGCTCTCGACGGCATCGCGGAAGAGGGAGCGATCCTCCGCTCTACGGATCACGTCGACGCGTGCGCCGATCAGCTCGACGCCGAGCTCGTCGAGGACGCCCGATTCAGCGAGCTCGATCGCGAGGTTCAACGCGGTCTGCCCACCGAGGGTTGGCAGGAGCGCGTCCGGGCGCTCCCGGCGCAGCACATCCGTGACTCCCTCGACGTCGAGCGGCTCGATGTAGGTGCGATCTGCGAATCCCGGGTCGGTCATGATCGTCGCCGGGTTCGAGTTGACGACGATCGTGCGGAAGCCGTCCTCGCGGAGGACTTTGAGCGCCTGGCAGCCCGAGTAGTCGAACTCGCAAGCCTGGCCGATCACGATCGGCCCGGAGCCGATGAGGCAGATCGATTCGATGTCGGTGCGGCGTGGCATCAGGCTGGTTGCAGGCCCTCGACCCAGCGCTCGAGAATCGGCCAAGCGTCGTGCGTCCCGGGGCCAGCCTCGGGATGGAACTGGACGGAGCGGGCGTTGAGCTCTGGATAGTCGAACCCCTCGACCGTGCCGTCGTAAAGAGAGACGTAGGTCGCCTCGCGCTCGTCGGTTGCAGCGACCGCAAACCCGTGGTTCTGGCTCGTGACGAGCACTCGACCGGTCGCACGCTCGAGCACCGGATGATTGGCGCCGCGGTGGCCGAACGGGAGCTTGTACGTCGAGTGTCCCGTGGCCAGCCCGAGCAACTGGTGGCCGAGACAGATCCCGAGGACGCTCGTCCGCCCGACGAGGTCGGCAATCGCGGCGACCTCGTCGACGAGGGGCTCCGGATCGCCAGGGCCGTTCGAGAGCAGCACGCCGTCGTAGCCTGCAAGGTCGTCGGCCGACGCGGCGTGCGGATACACCGTCACGGCGGCGCCTAAACGCTTCAGACGGCGCATGATCGAGGCCTTGGCGCCGTAGTCGACGACCGCGACGCGGACACGCCCTTCCTCGTTGAAACGTGTGGGCTCGACGGATGAGACGGACGAGACGAGCGCCTGACCCTCCATTGCCGGTTGTTGCCGGATCAGCTCGATCGCGGCTGCCGCGTCGAGCTCGTTCTCGTCCGCGACGACCGCGGCGCGCATCGCGCCGGCCTCTCGAATGCGTAGCACGAGCATGCGCGTGTCCACCTCCTCGAGAGCGACGATCCCATGCGACGCGAGCCACGTGGCCCATGCAGTCCCACCGCATCGGCGCATGAGCACACCCTTGACCCACGGCCGAGCTGACTCGAGCCTGGCGTCGTCAACGCCGTAGTTACCGACCATCGGGGCCGTGAAGGTGACGAGCTGACCCGCAAAGCTCGGGTCGGTAACGGTCTCCTGATAGCCGGTCATCGCAGTCGTGAAGACCGCCTCACCGAAGGCCACCCCGGAGGCTGCAACCGATCGCCCGCTGATGACGGTACCGTCCTCGAGCGCGAGATAGCCGACGGTCACGACGCGTGTACCACCCTGCCGTCGGCGATCGTCTTCACGACGGCGCCCTTCAGTGTCTGACCGATCAGCCAAGAGTTCGTCGACTTCGAGCGGAACCCATCCTCGGTCACGAGCCACCGTGCGTCGAGGTCGATCAGGACGAGGTTAGCGCGCTCGCCAACGGCGATTCGCGGCACGGGGAGACCAAATACTTGCGCCGGCCCGGTCGACATGCGCTCGAGCACGAGCCCGAGCCCGAGCTCGCCCGTCTCGACGAGGAACGTGTTGAGGGCCGCGAACGACGTCTCGAGCCCGGTGACGCCGAAGGGCGCCTCCTCGAACGGCGTCTCCTTTTCGTGGCGGGCGTGCGGTGCGTGATCCGTGGCGATGGAGGTGATCGTTCCATCGCGGAGCCCCTGAAGGAGCGCCTGTCGATCGTCCTCCGCCCGAAGCGGTGGATTCATCTTGCGGTTGGTGTCGAGTGTGCGCACGGTGTCGTCGGTGAGGCAGAGGTGGTGCGGCGAGACCTCCGCCGTAACGGCAACCCCACGAGCCTGGGCGGCGCGGACGGCGGCAACGGACTCCCGCGCTGAGAGGTGCATTATATGCAGAGGTCGTTGCACATATGCGGCAATCGAACAGTCGCGCTCGATCATCACGGACTCCGCGATCGACGGCCAGCCTGCGAGGCCGAGCCCCGCAGAGACAGCTCCTTCGTTCATCTGCCCGTCCCGCGAGAGGCTCGGATCCTCCTCGTGGAGCGCCAGAAGCAGCCCCGCCGCGCCGCTGTACTGCAGCGCGCGCTGCATGAGTCCCGCCGAGACGATGGGATGGCCGTCGTCGGTGAACCCCGCTGCCCCGAGGCGAGCGAGATCCATCATCTCCGTGAGTTCCTCGCCGCGTAGCCCTTTGGAAATGGAAGCCATGAAGCCGGTCGGGACGGCAGCGTCCTCCCGCGCCTGCTCGATCAGGGCACCCAACACGGCAGCCGAGTCGACCACCGGATCGGTGTTCGGCATCGCGAGGATCGCGCAGTAGCCACCGGCGGCCGCAGCCGCTGTACCCGTCGCGATCGTCTCTTCGTCCTCGCGTCCGGGCACCCGGAGGTGCACGTGGGGATCCACGAACGCCGGTGCCAGCACGAGACCGGGCCCGGGCTCCCCCGCACGCTCGAGGCTCGTGATCACGCCGTCCTCGACGGTGACGTCGAAGGCACCGTCGAGATCGGCCGCTGCATCGATCACGCGCGCACCGCGAACCGTGAGGCTGTCTCCGGGTCGCTTCGGCCAGAAGAGTGTCATGCGACCTCCAGGGGTCGTGCATCGTCGCCCGGGCCACCGGCAAGCAGGTCGTAGAGGACGGCCATGCGCACGACGAGTCCAGAACGCACCTGCTCGGAGATGAGCGAACGTGCGGAGTCGGCGACGTCCGGAGCGATCTCGACGCCCCGGTTCATCGGACCCGGGTGCATCACGATCTGGGTCGGGCGTAGTCGCTGCGATGTGACCCCCCACTCCGCGGCGTACTCGCGCAGCGACGGCACGTAGGCAGCTCCCGCGTCCATTCGCTCCCGTTGCATGCGCAGGACGTAGACGACGTCCGCCGCCTCGATGTCGGCGATGTCCGTCGAGACCTCGCACCCGAGCGACTCGACGCCGCGCGGGATGAGCGTCGGCGGGCCGACGAGCGTCGCCCTCGCGCCCACGAGCGCAAGCGCCTGAATGAGCGACCGCGCAACCCGCGAATGCAGCACATCACCGACGATCGCCACATGAAGCCCATCGAGCCGACCCAGCGCCTCGCGCATCGTGTACAGGTCGAGGAGAGCCTGCGTGGGATGTTGATGCTTCCCGTCGCCGGCGTTGACGATGTGCGCGTGTGTCACGTTCGCGACGAACTCGGGCGCACCGATGTGCGGATGGCGGATTACGATCACGTCCGGGTCGTACTCGGCGAGCGTCAGCGCGGTGTCCTTCAACGATTCACCCTTGTCGACGGATGACCCCGACGAGCGAAGCGCCATCGTGTCGGCCGAGAGTCGCTTCGCCGCCAGGTCGAAGCTCGACAGGGTCCGGGTCGAGGACTCGTAGAACAGATTGACAACGAGTCGGCCCCGAAGGGCGGGCAGCTTCTTGACCTCGCGGTCGAGGGAGCGCGCGATCGTCGTGGCAGTCCCGAGAAGGCGCTCGACGGCGTTGCGATCGAGATCGGAGATCGCGAGCAGATGGCGCCGCGGCGGTGGCGGGTCGCCTTCGCGGGCGACGCGGAGGGGTGCGGTCGTGAGCTCAGTCATCGTCGCCCCCGGCAAGCAGGACGCGGTCCTGTCCGTCGATCTCGGCCAACTCCACGCTGACGCGCTCCCGACTCGAGGTGGGAACGTTCTTGCCGACGTAGTCGGGGCGAATCGGCAACTCGCGATGGCCGCGGTCGATCAGCACGGCAAGCTGAACACGCGCGGGCCTTCCGTACTCGAGGAGTGCATCGATCGCCGCGCGAATCGTGCGGCCGGTGTAGAGGACGTCGTCGACGAGAACGACGGTCTTGCCTTCGAGGACGAAGTCGAGCTCGGTGCCGCGGACGAGCGGCTGGGCGTGGAGCGGCGATCCGCCGCCACGGGCAAGGACGTCGTCGCGATGGAACGTGATATCGACCGCCCCGGTGTCGACCGAGATGCCCGATCGTTCCGCGACGAGGCCACGCAGCCGGTCCGCAATCGGGACACCGCGCGTGTGGATACCGACGAGCGCGAGCTGTCCGAGATCGGCGTTGCGCTCGATCAGCTCATGCGCCATCCGCGAGAGCGTCCGCACGAGGGCCGCGTCGTCGAGCAGAATCTTGGGCGCCGTCTGGCCCGGGACGTGCATATTCACCGTGCTCCTTTCCGGCCTCTCCGTGCCGGTTTAAAGGGTCCGGAGGCAGTGTACAGCACCGGTTTGACGGCGAGCTTCCGCGGGTACCCTCGACTCGGGCGAACAGTGCGTCACCGGCCGGAACGAGGTGCCTCAGTGAGTCGCAGCGTGCAGAATCGAATGTGGACGGCGTTGCCGATCATCGCCGTCGTGTTCGCATCTGCCGTTCTACGCATTGTCGCCTCGAGATCGCTCGAGGCGCCGTGGATCGCGCCGGACGAGATGATCTACGGGCTGCTCGGACGATCACTGTGGGAGACCGGTCACGGTTCGTTGCTCGGCCAGCCGGCGCCGTTCTACGGCGGCTACCCACTTCTCGTCGGCCTTCCACTGCATCTGTTGGGCGTCGCCACGGCCGTCGCGGCGATCCAGGTCGGTCAGGCGATCCTGATGTCGCTTGCGGCAGCCGGCGTCTGGGCGTGGGCCCGCCCACTCGCGGGTAGTGGCTGGGCCTTCGCTGCTGCCGCACTGACCGCGTGCCTGCCCGCGCTCGCCTACAGCGGACTGTTGATGAGTGAGGCAGCGTTCCTTCCGGCAGCGACGTTGGCGCTGTGGCTGACGGCGCGCACGATCGCCCGGCCGTCTCCGGGACGGCAGGCGGCGCTGTTCGGCGCTCTCGTGCTCGCGACTGCGGCGCGGCTCCAGGGGGTGATCCTCGTGCCGATCCTCGTAACGGCAGCACTTCTCGCCGCGTGGTTTGCGCGCGACCGCCGGGTGATTGCACGCCTCAGCCTGACCTGGGCAAGCCTCGGAGTGCTCGCGGTGTCGTGGATTGCCGTCCGACTCGTTGCGGGCGCGGACGTCTCGAGCGTGTTTGGCGCCTACAGCGGCACACTCGGCGCCAGTTACGACCCTGGCGCCGTAGCCCGCTTCGTCTTCTACCACGTCGGGGACATCTTTCTTCTCGTCCTGGGGATCCCCCTCGTGGCGCTCGGGGTACTCGGGTACGGTGCCGCCCGGGGCCGCGAGAGTGACGCCGGCGTACGGACACTCACCGCAGTGTCGCTCGCTGCAGCGTTCTGGTTGCCGCTTCAGGTGGGGGTGTTTGCGTCGCGCTACGTCGGGCAGCTGGCCGAGCGCGACCTGATTGTCGTTGCGCCACCACTGTTCATCTGCCTCGCGGTCTGGCTTGCGCGCGGCATCCCTCGCTCTCAGCCGTCGACCTCGATCATCGCGTTTGCGATCGCAGTTCCCGCCGTGCTTCTCCCCGTCCGCACGCTCGCGACTCCCTTCGCGGCCCCAGACGCCTTCATGATCCTGCCGATCCACCAACTGCTCGAGGCCACATCGGCGCAGATCGTCGAGGTCTCCTGGATGCTGTTCGCCGTCGTCCTGGTTGCGATCGCAATCACGATCCCCCGGCGAGTCGCGGTGCTAATCCCCGTGATGATGGGACTCGGTCTCATGGCCGCCTCCGTTCTCGCGTCCTCCGAGATCACGAGACTCGCGCGCAGCGACAATGATCGTTTCTTCGGTAACGCCCGGCGAACCTGGGTGAACGATGTCGCCACCGAGCCGGTCACGTACCTGTACGACGGCAGCGTGTACTGGAACGCCGTCTGGAAGACGGCATTCTGGAATGACCGGATTCGGCGCGTCGTGAGCTTGCCCGGCCCGTCGGTCGTCCCACTTCCCGACGCGATCGTCGTGTCACGGTTCGACGGTGCGCTCGTCACTGAACAGGGAGTGAGGCTAGGAGGCCGTCGAATCGTCGCCTCGACCGCATTCACGTTCGTCGGCGAGCCTCTGGCCGAGATCGCGCAGAGAGACCTCGACCAGGCCGGCCTGCGGCTCTGGAGCACACCCGGGCCGCCGCGACTCTCGACCTGGACCACAGGGCTGAAGCCGAACGGCGACATCGTCCAGCCGATCCGGGTCGTCGTCTACAGCTGCGGGCCGGGGCGCCTCGAGCTCACACTACTCGGGAAGCAGGGCACACCCGTCGAGATAGATCTCGACCGGATGCCGACGGCGCGCGTGCCGCTCGCGTCGGGAGGCGTCTGGAACGGCGCCGTCGCGACGCCGACGAACGCAGACGGCAAGCGGGTATGCATCTTCGAGATCCGGAGCGCGGGTCTCGTCGGCTCGACGAGGATCGCGTTCGTCAGGGGTCGGTAGCGGCTACGCCCGAGCGTGGCCGACCACGACGAGCCGGCAGAGCCGCTGGATGACGACGTCGGGGAGTTCTCGTTCCGCTCGCGCTGTGCCCTCCGCGAGCTCCTCCGCCGGCAGGAGATCGAAAGTGGAGATATGTCGTCCGCGAATCCGTGAGAGGGCGTCATCGCGTCCTATGGTCGCCTCGGTGACGACCAGCTGCTGCTTGAATCGTGGGAACCCGGCCCGCGCCAGCTCGAGCTGCATGGTCTCCGGGTTGGGGAACCGCCGCAGGTCGATCTCCCGGATCGAGGGAAAGTACGGGTTGAGCCAGTAGGAGTCGAAGTGATCGGGGTGGAAGGTGATGATCGCGATCCGCCCATCGTCCTGCACCACGCGTCGGGCCTCCGACAGGGCATCCGACCGGTTGAGGAGATGAAGGACGAGCGACATCGTGACCCGATCGAACCAACCGTCGCGAAACGGGAGCCGTTCCGCATCTCCCCGACGCACGCCGATGTCGGCCGGAAGCTTCTGACGGGCGACGTCCACCATCTGGGCACTCGAGTCGATGGCCCACACCTTCGCTCGCGCTTCGCTGCGCAACGCCTCGGCGAGTCGGCCGGTACCACATCCCACGTCGAGGACCCGTCGACCGCGCAGGTCACCGAGTTCGACCAGGTGCCCGAACGCCTCCCACCAGCTTGCGTCCGTCGGCCGAAGCGTGTCGTAGATCGCGGCGCGGGCGCCGAAGTCCGGCGCCCCGTCGGTCGTCATGTCTCGATGGCCGGGGCGTCCGCCGGCGGTCGCCTCGGGCGGGCACCTCGCTGAATCAGTACAGGCTCGCCGCGCTCCGAGAAGGGGATCGCGACAATGTCGAAATCGCTCGGGACAACGGTGTTCGGAAAGAGCTGCCGCGCCTCGTCACCGGCCTCGCGCCCGAAGTACCGGTTCGAGACGTGAGTGAGTGCAAGCATCTTGACACCGGCCTCCCGTGCTACGAGTGCTGCCTGCCCCGCCGTCGAATGGCCGGTCTCCTTTGCTCGTTGGAGCTCGTCCGCGCAGAACGTCGCCTCGTGGACGAGGAGATCGGCGCCCTCCGCAGCCGAAACGACGGTCGCACACGGGGCGGTGTCGCCTGTGAGCGCGACGAGGCGTGCAGGGCGCTCCACTCCGAGCACCTGGTTGGGATGGATTGTCTCACCGGATTCGAGCGTCACGGGGTCACCGCCCTGGAGAGCGCCGCGCTCCCACCCGGGCGGCACGCCGAGTGCGTCTGCCGTTGCGACGTCGAACCGCCCGGGCCGAATCGCCTCGGCGAGCAGGTACCCGACGGCCTGCGTTCGATGGTCGACGGCGAACGCGCGGATCTCGTAGTCGCTGTGTGCGATCACGTCTCCCGGTCCGATCTCGACCGCCTCGACCGGGTAGGTGAGGTTGCCGAAGACGCGCCGGAGCGCCGCGAGCATGTCCCGGAGTCCGCTCGGCCCGTACAGGATGAGCGGCACCTCGCGACCTCGAAGGGCGAACGTCTTGAGCATCCCGGGCAGGCCGAGGTAGTGATCGGCGTGGAGGTGCGTGAGGAAGATCTCCTCCAGATCGACCAGCCCGACATCCGAGCGAAGCAGCTGCCGCTGGGTGCCCTCCCCGCAGTCGAAAAGCAGGCGGTCACCGCCGCGCCTGAAGAGCGTCGCCGAGGTGGCGCGCTTGGCGGTGGGAGCCGAACCCGACGTCCCGAGGAACACGACGTCCAGATCCACGGGTCAGCAGTCTAGCGGGGACGTTACTACCGCCCCCAACCGGCTACGGGAGACGCAGAACCTGACCCGGCGCGATCGTCGACCCGCCGAGGTGATTCGCATCTCGGAGCTTCCAGACTCCCTCGCGCGGATCGCCGCGGTAGGACGACGCAGCGATCGACCAGAGGGTGTCGCCTGCCTCCACCCGATACGACCGGGCCGACCCGCCGGCATCCGAATCGCGAGCAAGAAGCGCCCACATCGCGACGGCGACGAGAGAAACGAGAATGATTCTTCCGAACATATGTTCGTCATCATGCACGAACACGCGTTCGCTGTCAAGGACGAGCGGAAATCTATCTCACTTGACGCGAGAACGTCCGCGATCGGAGCGAGCTCGTCTCGGCGACGAGCCGGAGCGCCACCGTCACGGGCGCGAGCCTTCCTTCGCGCCGGAACACGAACGTCGCCGGCCGACCCGGGACGATCTTGCCGCCGAGGCACCCGGGGCTCTTCGCAGTCCGACGCACCATCTCGGTGGTGGCTGCGATGCCCCCGAGGCCGCCGGGAAGGAGGCAGGCGACCGCGTCAGCGCCCTCAGCTGCGGAGGCGGCGACCTGAATCATCCGACGACCTTCGATCCGCCAGTTGGGCATCTCTGCACCGATCACCCGCTTGGCCGGGTACCACGCCCGCGTCGGCGCGGTGCAGCCCGGCTCCGTGTCCGTGATCGCCGACTGCACCGCGGCGGCCGAGGCGCGCGGCGTACCGTCGACGCGATGGAGTGCCGACTGGAAGCCGTTCCGTTCGATGTTGTCGTAGAAGCCGAAGAAATTCAGCTCGGCGACGTGCGGGTCACACGCGACGTCGCGCACGAGCGCCCCGTAGATCGAGGCCTGAGAACCTTCGTCCGTGACGGAAACGTTCTCGACGCCCGAGTAACCGAGCAGTCCCTCGGTGTCGACCTGCCAGCCGACCTCGTCGAGGTAGAGCCGCAAGCCGTTCACGGTCGTCGGCTGGGCCGTGTCGCGGAAGGCATCCCAGACGGTCTGCTTGATCCGGTCCAGGTCGATGAATCCGGCGTTCGGCCAGCTGTAGCCACGGTCGAGCCCGTCGGTGGCCCTGGCCGGATACGGATGGAAGCTGAGACCGTCCATGAGCGGCTCAGTCCGACCACTCCTGCGATACCAGGCGCCGAGTGCTGCGAGGAACCGCACGGGCGAGGTCGAGACGTTGTTCGGAGCCGTCGGAAGATCGTTGCCGCGTGGTGAGAGCCCGAGGCCGATCACACGGATCGTCGGGTCGACGGTCTTGAGCGCGTCGTACCCGGCCGCGAGGAAGGCACCGGCGACCGCGGCAGAGGAGTTCTTGCCATTCGCCCGGAACTGCGGGCGAAGGAAGGCCGGCTGATTTGGCTCGTTCATGACGACGAACTGCTTGACGGTCGGGTAGCGCTGCGCAATCGCCGCCAGCCATGTAGCGAACCCGGTCGGGTCAGCGAGCCCGTCCTCGAGCTCACGTGGCGGATACGGGTAGACGGCGAGCACGACGCGAAGGCCGGCCCGTTCCGCCTCCGGGATCGCACGATCGAGGGCGTCCTCGTCCTGAATCACGAGCGGCTCACTCGGAATCCAGCGGGTCGTCATGACCGACTGCTTGAGCTTCAGCCCCGCCATCTGTGCGAAGAACACCGTGCCCGAGTCGGAGGCCCACTTGCCGGTGTCGTCATTGGCCCCGACGTCGGCCGCGGGCGCAGCTCCCGCTACTGCGAGACCCGCCGCTGCCACGACCACTGCCACAGTTCTTCGCACCGAATTCTCCGATTCGCCGTCTGTCGCACCTGTCCTCGGCGCGACCGGGGATTTTAGATGATTGATTCTCTAGCGACGGGCGAGATGCGCGAGCAACGCGTCGAGCAGCCTCCCGGAGCCGAACCTGACCGGATCGTCGGCGATGAGACCCGTTTCCGCCTCGGCGGCGGCGATAGCCGCTAGCGCCGCTCCGTCGTCGAGATTGCGGGTGTTCAGGGCAATGCACGCAACCGCGGCGCGTCGGCACGGAAGTGAGATGCGCTCGTGCAGTTCGACGAGCTCGGCAAGCGGGAGGAGCGGGTGGCCCGGATAGCCGTCGATCTCGACCGCGCCCGCCATGTGACAGAGGACGAATGCGTGCGGTGCCGAGCCGTGCATGAGGCCCAGCGTCACGCCCGAGTACCCGGGGTGGGACAGCGACCCCTGCCCTTCCACGAGGAGGAGATCTCCCCCACGTCGACCACCCTCGACGACGAGTCGCTCGGCCGCGCCCGCGATGAAATCGGCAACCACGGCATCCACGGAGATGCCCCAACCGGCAATCGCGATGCCCGTCTGGCCCGTCGGGACGAATCGTGCAGAAACACCGCGCGCTTCCGCTTCCCGCGCGAGCTCGAGCGAGACGGTCATCTTCCCGATTGCGCAATCCGATCCCACTGTGAGCACGATGTCACCGGGCACATCGAGGTTTGCCCCTGTTGCAACCTCCAGATCGGCCGGCGGGCGACGCAGGTCGCGGAGGATCGCCCCGGACGCCGCTGCGAGCGGCGCGAGTTCGGGGTCGTCCTCGATGAACTCGTGGAGACCGTTGTCGATCCCGATCCCGTGACCGACACATTGGCGGAGGAGATCCCTCCAGGCGGGCGGGAACCGGCCACCGACGGTTGCGACACCAACGAGCGCCGCGTCCGGCGAGAACGCCAGCGCGGACTCGACATCGCCGACGATCGGCACATCCCGCTCTCGCTCATCCACCCGGGTCGAGTCGAGAATGGCGACGACGTCGTCCGCGCCGTAGCGGAGCACACCGTTCATCGTCTTCGCCCAGTGCGGATCGCCCGAGAAGCCCTCCGCGAGGATCAGCAGCCGTCTCGGGGAGCTATCCGACACCGAGGCCCGGCTCCTCCGACGGCACCTGTACACCGTCGATGAATGTCACTCCCGGACACGGATCCTCCGCAAGGAGAAGGTTGCCGTCGAGATCGACGTGATCACACAGCGGCGCGACAACGCAGCCGGCCGCGATCCCGATCCCCGACTCGACCATGCAGCCGAGCATCACACCGAGTCCGAGGGCGCGCGCAGCGTGGGCCATCCTGACTCCCTCGCGGATACCACCCGACTTCGCGAGCTTGATGTTGATCCCGTGCGCGATCTCGCCACATCGAGCGACATCGGCGAGCGTGTGGCAGTCCTCGTCGACGTAGATCGGGATCGGCGAGCCGTTCTTCAGTTCCTCCCCGCTGGGGTCGCCCGCAGGCAGCGGCTGCTCGACATAGGCGACACCGAGCTCCGCGAGCTGAGGGATCGCGTCGACAGCTTCGGCGAGCGACCACCACTCGTTGACGTCGACCTGCAGTGGCAGATTCGTCCGCGAGCGGACGGCGCGTACACGCTCCACGTCGAGACCATCTCCGCCCCCGAGCTTGAGCTTAAGGCGTTTGAAGCGGCCTTCCACCTTCTCCGTCCGGCGTGCCATGTCGTCGGGGTCACCGAGCCAGATCGTCCACGATGTCGGTGGTCCGATCCGAGGGAGCCCGAGCAGCTTCCAGACCGGAACACCGAGTAGCTTGCCCTGAAGATCGTGGAGCGCGCCGTCGAGAGCGGCCTTGGCCGCCTGCTCGCCGGGGATCTCAGCCAACCGCATGCCGATCTGCTCGAGCGCGAACGGATCGTCACCGACGAGGGCGCCGTGCTCCTCGATGAAGGCGAGCGCCGAAGCCGGTGTCTCTTCGTATCGCTCTATCGGTGCTGCCTCGCCCCGGCCGACGTGGCCGCCGTAGCTGAGCTCGACCTGGACGACGTCGTCCCAGTCAGTCGACTCCCGTGCGATGGTGAACGTCTCGGCCAGCGTCAACCGGACGATGTCGGCGCGAATCTCCATCGGGCAAGACTACTTCGTGGTCGTCCCGAGGAGGTCGGCAACACCTCTCACGGCGATCCGGTTTGCCCGCGCACTCCCTGAGACGAGTGAGGTAGGCACTGCTCTCCTCGACCGATACGAGGGATGTGGGCTCTGCCGCCGCACGACGTCACCCTTCGCGCCACGCTTTGCGGGTCTCCGAACGGGCTCGCCCGGAATGAGCGCGATTCCTCTCAGTGAAACGACTGCCAAGCGCCGAATCGGCGACATCCTCCTCGATCACGGGCTCGTGACCGCGGAGGAACTCGCCGAGGCAACACTCGAACAGGAACGGACTCAGCAACCGCTCGGCCAGATTCTCGTCGGCCGTGGATCGATCACTCGCCTCGAGTTGGCAAGCGCACTCGCCGAACAATGGTCGGATCCAGCGGCTTCGATCACATCGGGAGCCCGCTCGGCCCCCCGACCGGCACAACCGCCCTCCGCGAAAGACGAGGCGCAGTACGCAGCGAGGCTCCAGGAGGCCGTCGCCGATCTGGCGCGGAAGGTGCAGTCGAACAAGCCGCTCGAGGGGATCGACGAACGCGTCGATGAGCTCTCGCGCCGGATTGAGGGAACGCTCGCACGAACACAGCACATCGAAGCGGCCGTCGCCACGCTCGCAGAGAGTCTCGAAGGCGTCACAACCGGTGTTGAAGAGGCGTTCAACGCCCTCCAGCTGGGAACCGGCGAGCTGGTGAGTGATCTGGCGCGGATCGAGCAGACCGTCGGTGAGATCGCGACGCGCGAGGCGCCTCACGCTGATGGCCCTTCGCTCGCAGACATCGAGGGGCTCAGGGATCACGTTGACGGCATCGCCACGAGAATCGAGTCCCTCGCGGACACCGGGAGCGCTGTTCGGGACGTGACTGCGAGGGTCGAGCAGGTCGCCGTGCAGCTCGAAGAGCTTCGAGCCACGACCAGCCTCGACGAGCTCCAAAGCACCGTGCGCGATCTGGAATCGAGGTCACGCGCGTTTGCCGATGTCACGGAGCGACTCGACCGCGTTGAGGCAGAGTCGGCAGGCGACCAACTTCGCGGCGACCTCGAGAGCCAGGCCCGGCTGCTCGATGACCTCCGGACGGACGTCGGCGAGCTCCGGGCGCGCCCGGCGGGCACACCCGAGCTCGAAGGCCGCCTCGAGGTCCTCGAGGCGCGAATCGACGAGTCCATCGTCGGCGGGACAGAACTCACGACACGGATCGACGCGATGGCGTCGGTACGACCCGAGGAAGCCAGCGCCGAACGGCTCAACGCATTCGAGACCCAACTTGACGGCCTCGCCCGGGCGCAGGACGAGACGCTCGCGAACGCGATCGAGGGGCTCAGGAACGAACGTGAGCCGGACGGCGAACTGTCTGCCAGGTTGGACGCTCTCGAGGCGCGCGCCGCCGAGGGATTCGTCACGCCCGCGGCGCTCGAGGCGAGGATCGAGAGTCTGTCACGAACCCCGACCGAGGACGGACTCCTCGTGCGCCGTCTCGACGAGCTGGAGACGTCGCGTGTCGGCGATCTCGACACCATCAACGTCCTTGCCGTCGCCATGGATCGCATCCGGCACGACCTGACCACGACTCAGGCACCCGTGGAAACCGAGACATCGGAAGCGCTCGAAGCGGTCGCTGCCCTGGCCGAGCGACTCTCAGCACTCGAGAACGCCCCTGCCGTCGAACCGGTAGCGAGCCACGACGACTCGGAACTGGTCTTGGAGCTGGAGCGGTTCCGTCTCATACTCGAGCGCATTGGCCTTCACCTCGGCGAGCACGACCGCGCGATCGCCGATCTCGCACCGGGACGCGGTGTCGAGGAGCGACTCCAGGAGCTTACGGTGCTCGTGCATGACCTCGCGGAGTCACAGCAGAACGCATCGGCACCGCAAGCTGCAGGCGCGGCGTCTCCGATCCCCGGCGACCTCGGCTCACTGCTGCAGCGCGTGGAGGAGGGGGAGTCGGCGTCGCACGCCGACAACGAGAAGCTGATGAACCGCCTCGAGCGCATGGCTACGTCGATCGACTGGCGCCTGCAGAGGCTCGAAGCGGACGAGACGGACGAGACGGCCGACGCCGAGTAACCGCCAGGAACGGGGTCACGTCTCACGTTGACCCGTTGTGGAGCAGCGGCCCGACCCCGCGCACTGCATCGACGAAGCACCGATCGTGGGTTGAGCGAGGCAGGAGCGGCTGACCCACCGCGAACGACGAAGCCTCGGTCATGCGCCCGGAAGGATTCGAACCTTCGACCTCGCGCTCCGGAGGCGCGCGCTCTATCCCCTGAGCTACGGGCGCGAATCCGGCAGTGTACTGACCATCGCATAGCATTGAGCAGTGGCTCTGCTCCTGTACGACAACCCGATCTCCTCGAATGCGCTCAAGGTGCGCTTCATGCTCGCCGAGCTCGGGCTCGTCTACGAGCGCACGACGGTTCCCTTCGACCTCCCACGGCCGGAGTGGTACACGGCACTGAACCCTGTCGGCGGGATCCCCACGCTCGACGATGACGGAATCGTCGTGGCGGAGTCTCACGCGATCCTGCGCTACCTCGCCGGCCGCGAGGCGCGAGACGACCTCTACCCGACCCCCTATCGCACCCGTGCCGAGGTGGATGTCTTCCTCGACCGCTTCGCCATCACATTCCGTCCCGCCTTCTTCCGCTATGAATCCCCCGCCCTCGGGTTCGTTCCGGGTAAAGGGATGCTCGGCGGCGAACCGCGCCTCGACGAGCTTCCGAGCATCGTCGAGAAGATCGCACCCACGCTCGAGCTCCTGGACA
This sequence comes from Gaiella sp., assembly GCA_046590225.1. Taxonomy (GTDB): domain Bacteria; phylum Actinomycetota; class Thermoleophilia; order Gaiellales; family Gaiellaceae; genus Gaiella. Next base: position 98,682 of record JBKJVI010000086.1, read on the forward strand.
ACATGATCGGCGGCTCAGGCTTCGCCCTTGGCCGCTTCACCGTCGCGGACGTTGCGGCCGCCCCAATCCTCTTTCGGACGACGAAGACCGGCCTCGACCTCGGGCGCTTCCCGAATCTCGCCCACTGGCGCGAGACGCTTCTCGCCCGCCCTGCCTTCGCTGCTGCCGATCCGGTCACCTGAGCGACCAGCGCGACCTGTCGAGAGCCAGGAATCCCCCATTTGCAGGCATGACGGCTATAATCACGAACATGGTGTACTCGACCGAGGACCCTCTCAGACCCGATGCCGAGCCTGCCCCGGATCACACGCAGGACCCGCGGCCGCGGAGTAGCGGAGGTCGCTGCACGCGCTACGCCGGTTCGCCAGCTCGACGCTAGCGGCCTCACCTGGGTCAACGTCGTCGGCCCCGACCTCGAGATCGCCAACGTCCTCTCGGAGCGCTTCGGGTGGCACCCGCTCGACGTCGAGGACATCGTCTCGAAGCGCCAGCGCCCGAAGGTCGACGACTACGAGGACGACGGCTATCTCTTCATCGTCCTCCACTTCCCCGTCTACGACAAGACGATCCAGCGCCTGAACGCCGCCGAGCTCGACGTCTTCATCGGGCCCGACTACCTCGTGACGATCCCGAACCGCGAGCTTCTACCCGTGACGCGCCTCTTTGCGCGCTGCGAGAACGACGAGGAGCTCCGCGAAGGGCTCTTCGCCAAGGGGACGGGACGCCTCCTCTACGAGGTGCTCGACGATCTCTTCGACTACTGCTTCCCGATCCTCGACAAGATCGGGCACAAGCTCGACTCGATCGAGGACGACATGTTCGAAGGGCACGCCGAGGACGTCGTCCGCGACATCTCGAACGTCAAGCAGGAGATCATCTCGTATCGCAAGGTGATCAAGCCCGGCCGCTCCACCCTGCGCGCACTCGAGCGCCGCGTCGACAAGTTCCTCCCCGAGGAGCTCGATCTCTACTTCGACGACATCGTCGACTCCGCAGAGCGAATCTGGGATCAGCTCGACAACTACAAGGAGGTCGTGGACGGCCTCGAGTCGACGAACGAATCCGTGATCTCGCACCGGCAGAACGACGTCCTCCGCGTCCTCACGATCTTCAGCGTCATCGTGCTGCCGCTGACGCTGATCTCGGGCATCTTCGGCATGAACGTCGTCTTCCCCGGAGAGAACTCGACGACCGCCTTCTGGGTCGTGATCGGACTGATGCTCGTGACGATCATCGGCATGTTCGGCTTCTTCCGCATCAAGCGCTGGCTCTAGACCCGCCACATCCGGGCCGGACGGCCGAGATCCTTCTGCCCGGGAAATCCTTCTGCCCGGGAGTCATTATCCGACCTCAGGTTGGGGCGCGCACTTGCCGATACGTGTTTCGTTCGGTAAGGCATCCCTTTCCAAGGAGGACGTCGTGACGGCAGCACAGTTCGAGGAACTCGAGACCCCTGTCGTAGAGGCGGTGCTCCGCTGGCGTTTCGAGGCTCTCGTCGAAGCCGGCTACGACGCAGGCCGTGCGCTGATCCTCGCGAGCCACATCGAGGTCGACCTTCATCAGGCCGCCGGTCTCCTCGCGCGCGGATGTCCGCCCGAGACCGCAATGGCCATCTGCCTGTAGTCGCCGAGTTCACTCGAACGAGGTATGAACGTCCCCTCCCCTGGGTGATATTCCCCTCCCCACGATGCGGGAAGACTCCGATAGCACCCAAACGGCGAAAAGGGAGAGCACAAATGACTGCGGCACAGTTCGAGATCCTCGAGGTCGCCGAGGCGGAAGAGCTCCTGCGGGCCCGCTTCGAAAGCCTCACCTGGCACGGCTGTCCACCCGGTAATGCGCTCGTGATCGCGAGTCGCCTCGAGATCGAGTTGCTCGATGCAATCAGCCTCATGCAGCGTGGCTGTCCGCCCCACCTCGTGATTCCGATCCTGGACTGAGGAACGATGACGGCGGACCAGCTCGAGGCCCCCACCGGACAGGCTTCCCACGAGGAGCTCCGGAACCAGTTCGTCCACGCCCGATTCGAGGCCCTCGCGGAGTGGGGCATTCCGACCGCCGATGCGCTCGCAATTGCGAAAGCCACCGGCGTCGACATCCGCGAGGCGGTCGAGCTACTACGGCGCGACTGCCCGTCCGACCTCGTCCTCGGGGTCCTCGGCTAGTTCACGACGTACCTGCGCAGCGTCGAGTGACGGAGGGCTGTCCGTCACTCGACCACGAGGCCCTCCAAGCCGTCCTCGGCTTCCGGCAGCTGAGGATCGATGCGCTCGAGAGCGCCGACGAGAAGCTCGGCTACGGCCGTCGCCTTGACCCAGTTCCGGTCGGCCGGCACGACGTGCCACGGCGCGTGCTCACTCGATGTCTCTTCGATCACGTCCTCGTAGGCCTCGATGTAGTCGTCGTACCGGGCGCGAACGTCGAGGTCGCGCTTGCGAAACTTCCAGCGCTTCTCGGGATCGTCGATCCTCTCCTGCAGCCTCAGCCGCTGCTCGTCCTTCGAGACGTTCAGGAAGACCTTGACGATCGTCGTCCCCTCGTCGACGAGCATCCTCTCCCACTCGACGATGTGCCCGGGACGCCGCTTCCACACGTGCTCGGGCGCGAGCTCGAGCATCCGCACCGCGACTACGTCCTCGTAGTGCGAGCGGTTGAAGATGCCGATCTCTCCGCGTGCGGGGAGCACGGCATGGAGGCGCCAGAGATAGTCATGCGCGAGCTCGGTCGAGGTCGGTGCCTTGAACGACGTGACGCGGCACCCCTGGGGGTTGAGCCCGTCGAAGACGGTCCGGATGACGCCGTCCTTGCCCGACGCGTCGAGGCCCTGCAGGACGAGGAGAGCGCTGTGGCGCGCATCGGCGTAGAGCCGCTGCTGGAGCTTTTCGAGTCTCGCTCGCAGTGTGTCGAGATGGGCCAGAGCATCGTGCTTCTCGCCGAGGCCGAGATCGTCGGACGCGTCCCGCTTCGCGATCCGGGGTGCGTCACCTGGCGCAATACGGATTCTCGAGAGCATTGCAGGAGTCTACGCCAGCGGTTGCCGTAGACTCGAAGCGATGGCAGATCGTGGAGCATTCAGGCTCGGGAAGAGCATCGATCCGGCTACCGGGAAACCCGGCACGGACGACGTCGTCCTCGGCTCGAGCGACCTCACGACCCACGGTGTGATCGTCGGGATGACGGGATCGGGGAAGACAGGCCTTGCCGTCGTCCTCCTGGAGGAGGCGCTGCTTGCCGGCATCCCCGCGCTGATCATCGACCCGAAGGGCGACATGGCGAATCTCGCTCTCACCTTTCCCGACCAGGCTCCGGCGAGCTTCGAGCCCTGGGTGAGCGCCTCGGAGGCCCAGGCAGAAGGCATCACGATCGCTCAGCTCGCCGAAACGACCGCGGCGACCTGGCGAGAAGGCCTCGCAGCGCAGGGCATCGGGCCGGAGCGGATCCAGCAGCTCAGGGACGCGGCCGATGTGACGGTGTACACCCCCGGCTCGTCCGCGGGAGTGCCCCTGAACGTCATCGGCTCGCTCCGCTCCCCGCAGCTCGCGTGGGACACGGAGGCCGAGACGCTGCGCGACGAGATCGAGGGCACCGTGACGAGCTTGCTCGGACTCGTCGGCGTCAGCGCCGATCCGCTGTCGAGCAGAGAGCACGTGCTCCTCTCGAACCTGATCGAGAACGCCTGGCGTGCCGGTCGGGATCTCGATCTCGGCACCCTGATCGGCGAGATTCAGTCTCCACCGCTCCGCAAGCTGGGAGTCTTCGAGATCGACGCTTTCTTCCCTCCGGCCGATCGCACGTCGCTTGCGCTGAAGCTGAACGCCCTGATCGCCTCACCCGCGTTTGCTGCCTGGGGCGAGGGCGCGCCTCTCGACCCGCAGTCGCTGCTGTTCACCCCTGACGGCAAGCCGCGGGCGGCGATTCTCTACCTCGCCCATCTCTCTGACGAGGAGCGGATGTTCGTGACCACGCTCGTCTTCTCGAAGCTCGTCACGTGGATGCGGGGCCAGTCCGGAACCTCCGACCTTCGCGCGCTCGCCTACATGGACGAGGTGGCGGGATACGTGCCGCCGACGGCCACGCCTCCGGCGAAGAAGCCGATCCTGACGATCTTCAAGCAGGGTCGCGCCTTCGGGCTCGGACTCGTCCTCTCGACGCAGAACCCGGTCGACCTCGACTACAAGGCCATGGCGAATGCCGGCACCTGGCTCGTCGGTCGCCTGCAGACCGAGAACGACAAGGCGCGCGTGCTCGAAGGCCTTCGCTCGGCTGCCGGCGGCGCCGACATCGATGCGCTCGACGTGTCTATCGGCGCCCTGCAGAAGCGGCAGTTCATGCTCGTCTCGGCGAAGGGTGGCCCGCCCCGCATCTTCGGCACCCGCTGGGCGATGTCGTTCCTTCGAGGCCCCCTGACCAAGGAGGAAGTGGAGCAGTTGATGAGCGGTGCTCCGCGCCCCGTCGCCGTTCCCGGAAACGCAGCAGCAGCACCCGCTGCTCCACTCGCTGCTGACGAGTCGTCGCTCGCGCCGGCCGCCGCCGACGGCGTCACCGTGTCGTACGTCGATCCGGGCGCGCCCTGGGCCGCCCAGGTGGGCGCAGCAACCAGTGCGGCGAGCCTGCATGCATTCGTTGCAGCACGCGTCTCGCTCCGCTACGACGACACCGCGGCTGGCATCGACGAGACGCAGGAGTTCGAGGCACTCTACGGGCCGCTCGACACAGGATTCGATCTCGACGCCGAGACGGTGGTCGACTTCGACGACCGAGACTTCCGGCCTGACGCCCCGGCGGGCGCAGCGTACGTGCTGCCCGAGGCGCCCATCGGTGAAGCGACATTCTTCAGAGCCGCTGCGAGGGACGTGCAAGCCCGCCTCGTCGCGAATCGCGCCCTCGAGATCTCCCGGAACCGCGCCCTCAAGCTCACATCGCGCCCCGGCGAGACCGAGGAGGCGTTCCACGAGCGCTGCGACGAGGCCGGGCAGGTCAACGCCGACGAGGAGACGGTAAAGCTGACGAAGCGCCTCGAGGCCAGGAAGGAGCGGCTCGAGAACGCGCTTGCTCTCGCGCAGCGAAGGGTCGCGGAGCTCGATACGCAGACGAAGTCTCGACAGGCGAACGAGTTGATCACCGGAGCCGGCGCGGTGCTCGGCGCGCTCTTCGGCGGCAAGCGCAGCGCGCGATCGATCACGAACGCCGTGGGCTC